>JBJMLD010000183.1:0-8290 GCA_045805545.1 Solirubrobacteraceae bacterium
ATGAGGAAGTCGGCGCCCGGGTTGGCGGCCCGCACGTCCTCGATGTCCGACGGGCGGATGCCCGCGTGGACGTGGCACTCGCCGTCCCACACGTGCATCTTGCGGCCGGTGACCTTCTCGACGTAGGCGCCGAGGAACATGTCGGGGCCGAACAAGATCTCGGTGTCATCGCCGTGCTCGCGGTAGATGTGCTCGACGACGGCAGCGGCGTTCGCTGAGGTGCAGCAGTAGTCGGTCTCCGCCTTCACCTCGGCCGAGGTGTTGACATACATGACCACGACCGCACCGGGATGCTTGGCCTTCCAGTCACGCAGCTGCGCGGCCGTGATCGAGTCGGCCAGCGAGCAGCCGGCGTCGAGATCGGGAATCAGCACGCGCTTGTCCGGACACAACACAGAGGCCGTTTCGGCCATGAAGTGCACACCACAGAACACGATCACTTGCGAATCGGCCCGCGCGGCCTGGCGGGAGAGGCCGAGCGAGTCACCGACGAAGTCCGCGACCTGCTGGATCTCGGGCAGCTGATAGTTGTGGGCCAGGATGACGGCGTCGCGCTCGGCGGCGAGCGCGCGCACCTCGTCCTGGAGGGCAGGGATGTTCTCTAGCAGTAGGGGTGCGTCAACGGCACCCAGCATCGGAAGGTTCATGGAAGCGGCTCTAGGATCAGGGAGAGGTCGAGCGCCGGTGCGCTGTGTGTCAGCGCCCCGACTGAGATGAATTGTACGCCGGTGCTGGCCACTTCCCGGAGCGTGTCGAGGGTCAGGCCACCGCTCGCTTCGAGCTCGGCGCGCCCGTCCACGCGCGCCACCGCGGCCCGCAGCTGCTCGACGCTCATGTTGTCGAGCAGGATGCGCGGCGCTCCGGCGTCGAGTGCCTCGTCGACCTCCTCCAGGGTCCGCGCCTCGACCTCCAGCGGCAGGTCTGGCGCCTCACGGCGAGCCAGCCGAACCGCGGCACCCACTCCGCCCGCGAGTGTCGCGTGGTTTTCCTTGATCAGGATCGCGTCGTACAGGCCGGCGCGGTGATTGGTGCCGCCCCCCGCGGCTACAGCCGCCTTCTCCAGCGTGCGCAGCCCGGGCGTGGTCTTGCGTGTGTCGAGGATTCGCGCGCCCGTGCCCCCCACCGCCTGGACGCAGCGAGCCGTCAGCGTGGCCACGCCGGACAGGCGCTGGAGGAAGTTCAGAGCGGTCCGCTCCCCGGTCAGGATGGCCCGGGCCGACCCGGTTATGCGGATCACCTCGCCGCGCTCGCGCCATATGCCCTCCGGGCACAGGCGCTCGAACTCGAGGCTCGAATCGAGCGCGGAGAAGGTCCGCTCGGCTAGATCGAGGCCGAAGATCGTCCCTGGCGCCTTCTGCGTGATCAGCGCCTGGGCGCGGGCATCCACAGGCACCGTGGCGAGCGTGGTGACGTCGCCATCGCCGACGTCCTCGCCAAGGGCACGCGCGACGATATCGGCGACCGCGGTCTCGGGCATCCGGGGCGAGGATAGCCGTGACGAGGTTTGATCCGGCTTTGCTATGTTCCGGGCTCGCCACGGGGAATGGCGTGCTCGGCGGGGCCGAACCGATGCGCGCGTCCGCGGCTGTACGTATCCAACAGGAGGCTTGATGTTCTCACGCGTAGTGAAATCTCTCGGCGTGGCACTCGCGGCATCCGGCGTCGTCGCGGCGACAGCGGCCGCGGCGGGCCCGCCGCCGCCCACGTCCACCAACGGCAAGCCGGTGCAGCTGGTGGCCAGCGGGCTCGGCACCCCGACGTCGTTCGCCTTCGGCGGCGGCAATGTGTTCGAGGGTGACGGCGGTAATCAGCAGTCGTCCGGGCCGCCCCAGGGCGGCGTGTTCCGGCTCAAGAGCGGGACGGCGACGAAGCTGCCGGGCTCACCGAACTTCGTTGCCGGGTTGGCCTGGCACAAGGGGACGCTCTACGTGAGCGGCGGCACTTTCGCAAGCAAGACGCCGAAGTGGCAGCTGCTCGCATGGAGCGGCTGGAACGGGACGACGTTCACGAAGCGCAAGGTGATCTACACCGCGCCCAAGCGGTTCACCGGCTTCAACGGCATCGGCTTCGGCGCCAATGGCCGTCTCTACGCCGGGGTCTCGCTGGCGGACAATGGCGATCATGGTCCTGCCACGACGCCATTTGGCTACGACATCCTGTCGTTCAAGGCCAACGGCAAGGACCCGCGCATCGTCGCCCAGGGGATCCGTCAGCCGTGGCAGATGGCGTTCCCGAAGGGGTCGTCGGATCCGTTCGTGTCCGCCCTCGGCCAGGACAAGGGCGCCAAGAATCCGCCCGACTTCGTCCTGCGGGTCCACCAGGGCGACGACTTCGGCTTCCCGAAGTGCAACTGGACCAAGCCCAGCGCCTGCAGGGGCTTCGCCAAGCCCTTCAAGATGTTCTCCCCGCACACTGACGTGATGGGGCTCGGCATCATCGGCAACCGCCTGTACATGTCCGAGTTCCTCGGGAACAAGGGCCAGTCGGGCCTCGTCGTCTCGATGCCGCTGCATGGCGGCAAGCCCAAGACGCTGCTCACGGGCTTCGTCGCGCCCGTCGTCGGGCTCGGCGTCGACCGCGGGTATGTCTACGTCGGCGAGCTGACCGGCCAGGTGTTCCGCCTCAAGGTCTCCTAGCCGCACAGGTGGCTAACGGCTCTGCGCCCTCCGGTCCATGCGGCCGGGGGGCGCTCTGCCGCACGCGACCGATTACACGTCGACGGGCGCCCTCCGCGACCCGACCGACGCGCCGGCCGACGCCGCCACGACGAACACGATCCCCACCACCGCGCGCGCCCCGAGACTCTGACCGAGGACGATCAGCCCGACCAGTGCCGCCACCGCCGGCTCCAGGCTCATCAGCACAGCGAACACTCCGCGATCGATCCGGCGCAGCGCCTCGATCTCGCACGAGTACGGAATCGCCGAGGACAGCATCCCGACGACCGAGCCGACGATCAATGCGTGCGCGCTCAGCAACTGCGAGCCACCGTCGGCGATGCCGAACGGCAGCGCGACCACCGCTCCGGTGCACATGGCCAGGGCAAGCCCGCTGCCGCCTTCGAACGTCCGCCCGACGCGCGACGCGAGCAGGATGTAGGTCGCCCAGAACACGCCGGCGAGCAGCGCGAGCAGGATCCCCAGGCTGCTCAGGTGGTGCGTGGTGCCGTGGGTCAGGGCCAGGATTCCGAGCACGGCGAGCAGCACCCACACCAGGTCGACGCGGCGTCGAGAGCTTCCGATCGCCACGGCCAGCGGGCCGACGAACTCGATCGTGACCGCGATCCCCAGCGGGATCCGGTGCAGCGCGGCGTAGAACGAGAGGTTCATCGCCGCCAGCACACAGCCGAACCCGCACGCCACCAGCAGCTCGCCCCCGCGCCGCCCGGCGAGCCGCGGGCGCCAGATGAGCGTGAGCACGATCGCCGCCGACGCGAGCCTGAGGAGCCCGACGCCGCTCGAGCCGACCTGGGCGAACAGCTTCGCCGCGATGGCCGAGCCGAACTGGACCGAGCAGATCCCGACGCCGACCAGGGCAAGGCCGGGCACAGGCGCGGCCGGGCGCCGGGTGGCGTCAGCGCCCGCCGTCAACCAACACCCGGATCGCGGCGAACGTCGGGTCAGCCGCCCCATGCAGACGCGCGCCGGCGGTGGTGAGCTCGCGCAGGTAGGCGATCACCTCGGCGGTCACGCGCTCCCCCGGGAGCAGGGCGGGCACGCCAGGCGGGTACCCGGCGATCGACTCGCACGAGATCCGGCCTACCGCGTCATCCACCGGCACCGCCTCCCCCGGCCCCAGGAACGCGTCCCGCGGCGCCACCGCTGTCTCGTTCTCGAACGCTCCCGGCGGGCGGGCCAGGACCGGCGTCTCGCCGGGGCGCGAGATGCGGCGGACCGTCTCGGCGAAGTCGTGCGCCAGCCGCTCGAGCGCCTCCACCGGCTGCCCCAGCCCGAGCACGAGGACCAGCGTCGCATGGGTGGCCAGCTCGACGTAGATGTCGTAAGCCGCGCGTAGCGCGCTAGCCACCTCGTACCCGGTGCAGCCCGTCCCGCGGACGTCGATGACGATGCGCAGCGGATCCCAGCCGGCAATCCCGGGCCGCCCGACCAGCGACTCGCCCACAACGTCGCAGCCCGGCACTGCGTCGATCGCGTCGCGCGCGTGGGCCGACGCGGCGATCGTCCGTTCCAGCAGTGCCTCGCCGTGCACGGCCAGCTGTCGCCGGGCGGCGTCGAGCGAGGCCATCAGCAGCGCGCTGGGGCTGGTCGAGCGCACCAGTCGTACAGCGCGGGCCACGGCGTCGATGTCGACTCGGCCGCTCGAGTCGACGAGCAGCATCGCCGACTGCGTGAGGCTGCCGACGATCTTGTGCGTGGAGGCGACGGTCGCGTCGGCGCCGAGGCGCAGCGGCGTCTCCGGGAGCGCCGGGTGAAAGCCGAAATGCGCTCCCCAAGCGTTATCGACGATCAGCGCCGCACCGGCAGCGTGGGCCACCTCGGCGCACCCGGCCACATCGGCCGCCATCCCGTAGTACGTGGGCGAGACGACGAACGCGGCCCGGGCCTCAGGCGTGGCGGCCAGCGCCTCGGCCAGCGCCTCCGGGGTGACGCCGTGCGCCATGCCGAGCTCGAAGTCGTATTCGGGCGCCACGAAGCTGGCCCGCCCGCCGCTCAGGATCAGCCCGTCGATCAAGCTCGCGTGGGAATTGCGCTGCAGGATCACGCAGGTTCCCGGCCCGGCCAGCGCCAGGCACAGCGCGTGGTTACCCTGGCTGGCGCCGTTGGTGAGAAACCACGTGCGCTCGGCGCCGTAAGCCTCGGCGGCCAGCCGTTCGGCGCGCTCGTACGGAGTCGGCGATGGCCCGAGGTCGATGCCCTCGATGTCCTGGGGCACGTCGAGTTCGAGCGCGCGGTCGCCGAGCGCGCTGCGCAGCCCGGGGTCGGCACCCGCCCCGCCCTTGTGGCCCGGAACGTGAAAGCGGGTCGAGCCGCGGAAGCCGTAGGCGGTTACCGCGTCGAGGTAAGGAGCGGTCGGCTGGGCCTGCGGAATCTCGGCGGCGCCTGCTCCGCGGCTGGGGACATCGCCCCCGGCGTGAGACTCGCTCACCGCGCGGCCTTCAGGAGATACGCGCGAACGAATCCGTCGAGGTCCCCGTCGAGGGCCCGGTTGGCGTCGCCCATCTCGAAGTCGGTGCGGTGGTCCTTGACCATCGTGTACGGGTGCAGCACGT
Organism: Solirubrobacteraceae bacterium; assembly: GCA_045805545.1. Lineage (GTDB taxonomy): Bacteria > Actinomycetota > Thermoleophilia > Solirubrobacterales > Solirubrobacteraceae > Palsa-465. The sequence continues at coordinate 5,231 of JBJMLD010000183.1, forward strand.
AGGAGCGGATCTGCGAGCCGAAGTTGACGTCCTGCGCCTCGCCCTTCTCCTTGGCGATCTCCTCGCGCCGCTTGCGCTCCTTGAGCTCGAGCAGCTTGGAGCGCAGCATCGTCATCGCTTCCGCCTTGTTCGAGGACTGTGAGCGCTCGTTCTGGCACTGGACGACGATCCCGGTCGGCTTGTGCGTGATGCGCACGGCCGAGTCGGTCTTGTTGACGTGCTGGCCGCCGGCGCCGCTCGCCCGGTAGGTGTCGATCTGGAGGTCGTCCTCGTCGATCGTGACGTCGTCGATGTCGTCCACCACCGGGGAGACCTCGACGCCGGCGAAGCTCGTCTGGCGCCGATGGGCGGCGTCGAACGGCGACAGTCGCACGAGGCGATGGACGCCCTTCTCGCTGCCGTAGAGGCCGTACGCGTTCTCGCCCTTGACCAGGAACGTGGCCGATTTGATCCCCGCCTCCTCGCCGGCCGACACCTCCAGCAGTTCGACCTGAAAGCCGCGCTTCTCGGCCCAGCGCATCTCCATGCGCAGGACCATCTCCGCCCAGTCCTGGGCGTCCGTGCCGCCGGCTCCGGCGTTCACGGTGACGAGTGCGTCGCCGGAGTCGTAGGGACCGGAGAACAGCCGCTCCTCCTCGAGCGCCTCAAGCCGCTCCTGCACGCCGGCCACCTGATCCTCCAGCTCGGTGGCGATCTCCGGATCCTCCTCGGCCAGCTCGGCCAGTGGCTCCAGGTCTTCGACGTCGCGCTCCAGCTCGCGGAACGTGCTCAGCTTGCGCGAGGCGCGAGCGTGCTCGGCTGACACCTTCGCCGCCCGCTCCTGGTCGTCCCAGAAGCCGGAGGCCCCCATTTCGGTTTCGAGCGCGGTGACGCGCTCGCTCAGGCCATCTGGGTCAAAGATAGTCCGCGAGCAGCTTCAGCTGCTCTCGGATCGCCGCAAGCCGTTGCGACAGCGGTTCGGAGGGAGCGGTGGCCATCGGGGCTACCGTAGCACCCGCCCTTGGCTCATCTGGAGCGGCGGCTCGCGCGGCGGCTGTCCCGGCGGCCGGACCGGCGATCTCGTTGCCTCCGGCGGGCAAGCTCGGCCTCCACGGCATCCAGATCCGGCGCCGGGCCGTACAGGCTCCACCCGCCACGCAGGAACGGGATCAGCGCCACCAGCACGACCCAGATGGGCCAAAAGGGCCCAGTCGCCCCCGCGGCGATCCAGATCACGGTGCAGATCGCGAACGGGATCAGCCCGGCGCCGGTCTGCTGGATTAGCTGGCGCTGGAGCTCGCCGCGCCGCGCGACCAGCTCGGCTTTCCGCTGCTGAGCCGTGACGGGTAGCTTCGGCAGATCGGCGGTCAGCGCGGCCAGCTGATCGGTGGTGCGCGCTTCGTAGGCCGCCTGCACGCGGTCGCTCATCTCATCCTCGCCGAGGCGCCCGGCGGCGAAGTGCTCGCGAAGCAACCGCGCCGTCTCTTCGCGGTCCTCGTCCGCCGCGCGCGGGCCGATGGGCAATTCGGCACTCACGTCCGGCAATTTAGTGGACGGACGCGGCTCTCACGCCCCGTGGCACTTCTTGAACTTCTTGCCCGACCCGCACCAGCATGGGTCGTTGCGGCCGATCTGCTCTGACTCATCGACGCGGCGCTGTTCGACCGGCGGCGGCAAGATCGTTTGGCCCTCGCCGTTGTCGGCGTACCCGGCCTCGGCCGGAGCAGCGCCGGCCGCCGCAGCGGCCATCGCCAAGGCGCTCGGCTGTGCCATCCCGCCACCCGAGTAGCTGACCTGGCCGCCACCGGTGGACGAGCTCGAGCGGGAGCTCGGGCGCGATTGCGGTGGCGCCGGTGCGCCACCGGCCTCTTCCTCGACCGTCACCTCGACGTGGAAGATCATCCGCCCGAAGTCGTCCCAGATCGAGTTCATGAGATCGCGGAACAGCTCGAAAGCCTCATTCTTGTAAGCGACCAGCGGCTCGATCTGAGCAAAGCCGCGGAGGTGGATGCCCTCGCGGAGGTAGTCCATGTCGTACAGGTGCTCACGCCAGCGCTGGTCGATGATCTGCAGAATCAGGAACCGCTCGAGCGCACGCATCAGCTCCTCGCCGAGCTCCTGCTCGCGGCGCTCGTATTGAGCCATCGCCTCCTCTTGGAGCCGCAGGGTCAGATCGTCGCGGTCCACCCGATCGGGATCGAGACCCATGACCTCGGCGCTCGGCGTGAAGATCTCGGCGATCCGGTTCAGCAGGTTGGACACGTCCCAGTCCTCGACGAAGTCGCCCGCCGTGTACTCCTGCACGAGCCGCTCGATCAGATTGGTGATCTCCTCTCGCGCCGCGTCGCTCATGTCGCGGCCCTCGAGCACCTCGTCGCGGTAGGTGTAGATCACGTCGCGCTGCTGGTTGAGCACGTCGTCGTACTCGAGCGTGTGCTTGCGCATCAGGAAGTGCTGCTCTTCGACCTTCTTCTGCGCCTTCTCGATCTGCTTGGAGAGCATCCCGGCCTCGATCGGCTCCTCGTTGCCCTCATCGTCGGTGCTACCCAGGCGGTCGAGGATCTTGTAGATCCGCTCGCCGGCGAACAGGCGGACGAGATCGTCCTGAGCGGAGAGGAAGAAACGCGATTCGCCCGGATCGCCCTGGCGCCCGGATCGACCCCGGAGCTGGTTGTCGATCCGGCGCGACTCATGGCGCTCGGTGCCGAGGATGAACAGCCCGCCGGCCTCGAGCACCTGTTCGCGCAGACCCTCGACCCGCCGCTCGACCTCGGGCAGGACGCGCTGATAGTGCTCGTCGTAGTCCGGATCGCCCTGCTTCAGCCCGAGCTTGGCCACCTCGAGATGAGTCAGATGCTCAGGGTTGCCACCGAGCTTGATGTCGACGCCGCGGCCCGCCATGTTGGTGGCGATCGTGACGGCTCCCGGCGCGCCCGCCTCGGCGATGATCTCGCCCTCGCGCTCGGCGTGTTCCGGCTTGGCGTTCAGGACGTGGTGCGGGATCCCGCGCCGCTTGAGGTTCTCGGAGAGGAGCTCGGAGACCTCGACGGAGATCGTGCCCACGAGCACCGGCTGGCCGTG
>JBJMLD010000184.1:0-14682 GCA_045805545.1 Solirubrobacteraceae bacterium
CCCGGCTACGGCCGCGCGGCCCCCGGCGTCCAGGCCATCCTGCATACCGCGGGGCAATCACCGCAAGCCCAGATGGCAGCGCTGCAGTCCTCAGGCTGGGCCTCCAGCGGTTATCCCGACCTGGCCGCGCTGTACACGCAGGTCGGCGGAACCTAGCCGACGCCGACCCGCTCGCGGGTCCTCGCCTCCTGTGCCGGGCGGCTTGGCGGCGGTGGTTCTTCACCGCGTGCCAGCCGGCTGCGGCGGTACGAGTAGGTGAAGTAGAAGACCAGCCCGACGAGGAGCCATACGCCGAACCGCAGCCAGGTCGTGGACTGAAGGTTCAGCATCAGCCAGAGCGAGGCCAGCACCGAGGCGATCGGCAGCACCGGTACGAGCGGCGTGCGGAACGGCCGGTCCAGATCGGGCCTGGTTCGGCGCAGCACGATTACACCGATCGCCACGAGCACGAACGCGAACAACGTGCCGATGTTGACCAATTCAGCCAGCGTCTTGAGCGGGAACAGGAACGTCATCAGCGCCACCGCCAGGCCGGTGAAAAGCGTGGTCCGGTACGGCGTGCCAAAGCGCTTGGACACGGCCGAGAAGACGGGCGGCAGCAGCCCGTCGCGGCTCATGGCGAAGAACACGCGGCTCTGGCCCATCAGCAGGACGAGCACCACGGACGTGATTCCGGCCAAGGCCCCGTAGCCCACGATCGTGGCCAGCGTGTTCTGGTGCACCGACAGGAACGCGGTCGAGAGCGGCGCCTTCACGTTGACGTGGTTGAACTTCACCATGCCGGTGACGACCAGCGACACGGCGACGTATAGCACGGCGCAGATGGCCAGCGAGGCGAAGATGCCGATCGGCACGTCGCGCTGCGGTTTGCGGGTCTCCTCCGCGTTCGTGGCCACGATGTCGAAGCCGATGAAGGCGAAGAACACCAGGGCCGCGCCGCTGAAGATGCCGCCGATCCCGAATGCGCCCGGCGCGGCGCCCAGGTCCTGGATCAGCGTTGTTCCGGAGCTTCCGCCGGGCGCGGGGTGTGTCCCGGTCGGCGGGATGAACGGGTGGAAGTTGCCGCTGTGCACGTAGGACAGCCCGGCGATGATCACGAGCAGGATGATGGCCAGCTTGATGGCCACGATCACGCCGTTGAACGCGCTCGATGTGCGCACCCCCAGACACAGCAGACCGCTCAGCACCAGCACGATGAAGGCGGCCATCAGGTTGTGGTGGTCGGCGAAGATCCAGGCCGGCGGGTTGGCGTGCCACGGGGCGCCGGTCAGTACGACCTGGAGGTACTGCGACCAGCCTGAGGCCACGGTGGCCGCGCCCAACGCCAACTCCAGGATCAGGTCCCAGCCGATGATCCACGCGATCAGCTCGCCGAGACTGGCGTAGGAGAACGTGTAGGCCGATCCGGCGACGGGAACGACCGACGCGAATTCGGCGTAGCACAGGCCGGCCAGCAGGCACACGACGGCGGCGACGGCGAACGAGATCGCGATCGCCGGCCCGGCGACTGTGCCGGCGGCCTCGCCCGTCAGCACGAAGATGCCCGTCCCGATGATCACGCCGATGCCCAGCAGCGTCAGCTGAACCGGCCCCAACGCCCGACGCAGTCCCCGCTCCGGATCGTCGGTGTCGGCGAGCGACTGCTCCACGGTCTTCGTCCGCAGAACCTCCATGCCCGCGGACTTCCCGGTTTGTCACATTCGCAACCCTCATCACGGACTCAATCCGATGCCGTCCCGGTCGATCATCCGGGGGGAATGGCCCGGTTCCCGAGACTTGTGTGGACCGTAGTTCGGCAGCCGCCCATGCTGCTCGGCCTCGCCCTGCTCGTACTCGGCGCGTCATACCTCGACGCCCGCGCCAAGTCGCCAGTGCACTACGCCGTGTTCGGCGGTGCGGTGGCGCTGCTCCTGTTGCTCGCGGCGTTTCGCTCTGAGGTCACTTCACACGCGCTGAAGAGTGCGCGTGCGACGTTGGCAGACGATCACCGCACGCTGGAGCGGATCGTCAACTACGCCCCGTTCGGGATCGCGCTGCTCGACCGCGGCGGCCGTTTCGTCAGCGTCAACCCGGCCTTGTGCCGGATGCTCGGCTACGGCAAGGACGAACTTCAGGGCACGCCGCTGCACAAGCTGATCCACGCCGACGATCACGACGCCGCCGCCGAGCTCGCCCCCGATTCCGGAGACGGACCGCGGCAGCTCGAGCAGCGCTTCATCGCCCACGACGGCACCGTGATCTGGGCCCTGGTCACCATCTCGCGCGTCAGCGAGGCACAGGCCATGGATGGCTTCCGGGTCGTCCAGATCCACGACATCACCGAGCGCAAGCGGGTCGAGACGGAACTCGCCGACGAACGCCAGCTGCTGAACGCTTTCTTGGAGACGACGCCCGACCAGGTCTACTTCAAGGATCTTCACAGCCGCTTCATCCGCGTCTCCTCCGCGCAGGCAGCCAAGCTCGGCCTGGCCGGTCCGCATGAGATGCTCGGCAAGAACGACTTCGACTACTTCACCGAGGAGCACGCGCGCCCGGCCTTCGAGGACGAGCAGCAGATCATCGCCACCGGCACGCCGATCGTCGCATTCGAGGAACGCGAGACATATCCCGACGGGCGCGAGCTCTGGGTCTCGACGACCAAGCTACCGCTGCGCGACGCCTCCGGAACGATCGTGGGAACGTGCGGCGTCTCGCAGGACATCACCGCCCGCCGACACGCCGAGGCGCTCGTGCGCGAGGGCGAGGAGCGCTGGCGCACCCTGCTGGCCAACTCGCACGAGGTGGTGGCGCTGGTCAACCCGGCCGGGCTGATCACCTATATCAGCCCGTCGGTTGAGCAGTCGCTCGGGTGGCCGCCCGACGAGCTGCTCGGCGCCGAGTTCAGCGCCTTGGTGCACGACGAGGACGCCGAGCCGTTCGCGACTGTCTTTAAGGACGCCGCCAAGGCCGACGACCGGCGCCCGCGCTTCGTCGAGTTTCGCGCGCATCATCGCGACGGGTCATGGCACCCGCTCGAGTCGACGCTGGTCTGCCAAGTAGACGACCCGGTGATCGGAGCGGTGCTCGTGACCGCCCGCGACATCACCGACCGCAAGATGCTCGAGCAGGAGCGCGAGCGCCTCGAGCTCGAGCGTCGGGTATCTCAGCGCCTGGAGGCTGTCGGCCAGCTGTCCGCCGGCATCGCCCACGAGATCAACACGCCGATGCAGTTCGTCGGCGACTCGGTGACCTTCTTGCGTGAGGCCGTGGACGAGCTGCTGACGCTGACCAACGTCTACCACGACCTGCTGCACAGCGCGGAGGCGATCGACCGCGACGAGCGCCAGCGCCGTGCCTTCGAGGCGGAGGACCTGGCCGATCTCGAGTATCTCTGCGATCGCATCCCGAAGGCGTTCGGCCGCACAGTGGACGGGATCGACCGAGTCACCTCGATCGTGTCGGCGATGAAGCGCTTCTCCCACACTTCGAGCGCCGCGGCCAGCCCGGCCGACCTCAACGAGGCGATCGAGACGACGCTCGCCGTATGCCGCAACGAGTACAAGTACGTGGCCGACATCGAGCTCGCGCTCGGTGAGCTGCCGGTTGTGACCTGCAACATCGGCGAGCTCAACCAGGTCTTCCTGAACCTCGTCATCAACTCCGCGCAGGCGATCAGCGAGCAGGTCGACGGATCGGACCGTCGCGGTCGGATCGCCATCGCCACGCGCGTCGAGGACGATGACGCCGTGGTCGAGATCGCCGACAACGGTCCTGGCATCCCACCCGAGCTCCAAGACCGGATCCACGAGCCGTTCTTCACCACCAAGGAGATCGGCCAGGGGAGCGGTCAGGGGCTGGCGCTGGCGCGCACGACGATGGAGCAGCACTCGGGTTCGATCGAGTGCACGAGCGCTCCCGACGAAGGCACCACGTTCACGCTGCGCATCCCGCTGAACAGCGCCGCGGCCGACGTGCCCCGCGCCGCCTGAGGCCTACGCCGCCTCGCCGCTCGCCGGCGTCTCCGGCTCCCAATCGGCCGCGTGGCCGAGCGACGCGCTCTTCAGCACCTTGAGCGACAACAGCGCGCACTTCATGCGCGTGGCGGAAATGTCGATCCCCAGCAGGTCGAGGACGAACGAGCGATCGAGCGCCATCAGCTCGCGCACCGGCATCCCCTTGACCTCGTCGGAGGCCATCGACGCCGCCGCCTGCGAGATCGCGCAGCCGTGGCCGCGGAAGCGGACATCCTCGACACGTCCATCGGCGCCCACGGCGAGCTGCACAGTCAGCTCATCGCCACACAACGGGTTGAGGTCGTGGAACTCGAGGTCGACGCGCTCAAGCTCCGGCGCCGGAGGGCTCCAGTTGTGCGGGTGCTTGTAGTGGTCGAGGATGTTCTCGCGGTAGAGATCGTCCATCGCGATTACTTACAGTAGCGGGCGCTATAATAGTTAGCAACGCTAACTACCTCCCGATCAACTGGAGCGCCCAAATCCCCGTTGCCACCACGTCACAACTCGAGCTCGCCGCGCGCCTGCGGCTGTCGGTCACCCGACTGGCCCGGCGGCTGCGCCAGAACACCGGCGAGGGTCTGAGCCCCTCCCAGGCCTCGGCGCTGGCCAGCATCGAGCGACGTGGTCCGATGACTCCGAGTGAACTGGCCTCGCTCGAGCGGATCCAGCGGCCGACGGCCACCCGCATTCTCGCCGGGCTAGTCGAGCGAGGCCTGGTGGCTCGTGAGCCTGCCGCAGAGGATCGCCGGAGCGCCCACGTGCGAATCACGCGTGGCGGGAGCGCGCTGCTCGCCCGCGCGCGTCAGCGCAAGACCGCCTACCTGGCCCGCCGTCTCCAGCAGCTCGATGACGACGAGCTACAGACGCTGGAGCGCGCCGCGGCTGTGCTCGAGCGGCTGATCGAGGACGAGGTATGAGCCTGGCCACGCTGAAGACTCCGTTCCGCTCGCTCAGCGTGCCGAACTACCGGCGCTACTTCGTCGGTCAGATCATCTCGCTGAGCGGCAACTGGATGCAGATCGTGGCCGAGATGTGGCTCGTCCTGCGTCTGACCAACTCGAGCGTCGCGCTGGGCGTGACCGCCGCCTTGCAGTTCGTGCCGATGCTGTTCGCCGGCGCCTGGGGCGGGTTGCTGGCCGATCGCGTGTCGAAGCGCCGCCTGCTCATGATCACGCAGGCGCTGATGGCACTGCCGGCGCTGACCCTGTGGGCGCTCACCGTCAGCGGGGCCGTCACCGCGCCGATGGTGTTCGCGCTCGTGTTCGCCCGCGGTGCGGTCAACGCAATCGACAATCCGGCGCGTCAGAGCTTCGTCATGGAGATGGTCGGTCGCGTAAAGGTCGTCAACGCGGTCAGCTTGAACAGCCTGATCGTTCACTCGGCGCGGATCATCGGCCCGGCACTGGCCGGCGGCCTGATCGCCGCCGTCGGCGTGGCGCCATGCTTCCTCGTCAACTCGCTCAGCTTCGGCGCCATGCTGATCGCGCTGCGGTTGATCGATACGAGCGAGCTTCACGGCGCCACGCGCGCCACGCGACAGCCCGGACAGCTGCGCGAAGCGCTCGATCACGTCCGCTCGACACCCGCCCTGCTCGTCCCGCTTGCCGCCATGGCACTGGTCGGGACGCTGTCGTTCAACTTCCAGGTCACGCTTCCGCTGATGGCGCGCTTCGCCTTCCACGGCACGGCCGGCACGTACGCCGCGCTGACGACGGCGATGGCCGTCGGGGCCGTCACCGGCGCGCTCGTGTCCGGTACGCGCGAGCGGATCGAGTCAAAGCTTCTCGCCACGGCCGCCTTCGCCTTCGGCATCTTCAGTCTCGTCGCCGCCGCCGCGCCGACGCTCGCGCTCGAGCTCGTGGCGCTGGCCGTGACGGGAGCGGCGAGTGTGACGTTCGCGGCCAGCATCAACTCGACGTTGCAGCTCGAGGCCGCCCCGGCCATGCGCGGTCGGGTGATGGCGCTCTACAGCGTCGTGTTCCTCGGATCGACGCCGATCGGCGCTCCGATCGCCGGCTGGCTGGCCGGCGTGGCCGGACCGCGCAGCACGCTCGTCATGGCCGGCGTGGCGGCGTTGATCGGCGGCCTGGGACTGAAGCTGGCGCTACAGCCGAAGCACGCTGCGGACGGAGCCGAGGCCCTCGATCAGGCGCTCCACGTCCGCGAACGAGTTGTGCACGGCGAACGATGCGCGCGTCGTCGAGGAGACGCCGAGCCGGCGCATCAGCGGCTGCGCGCAGTGGTGACCGGCGCGGACGCACACGCCGGCGCGCCCGAGGATCTCGCCGACGTCGTGCGGGTGCGCGCCGTCAAGCGAGAACGAGATGAGCGCCCCTCGCTCGGCCGCTTCAAGCGGGCCGTGAACAGTAAGTCCCGGCACCTCTGAGGTGAGCCGCCGCAGGGTCTCGGCGACGAGCTCCTCCTCGTGCGCCCGGATCTGCTCGATCCCGATGTTCTGGATCCAGTCGACCGCCACGCCCAGCCCGATCGCCTCGGCGATCTGCGAGGTGCCGGCCTCGAACTTCCACGGCAGGTCGGTCCACGTCGACTCGTTGGCCGCCACCGTCCGGATCATGTGGCCGCCGCCGATGAACGGGGGCATTTCCTCAAGCAGCTCGCGCCGGCCGTGCAGCACGCCGATGCCGGTCGGCCCGTAGGCCTTGTGCCCCGTCCAGGCGTAGAAGTCGGCGTCGATCGCCCTCAGGTCGACAGGCATCTGGGGGACGGCCTGCGTGCCGTCGATCAGCACCACCGCGCCCGCGTCGTGGGCCCGCTGCGCGATGGTGGCCACGGGGTTGATCGTGCCGACGACGTTCGAGACGTGGACGAGCGCGACCAGCTTCGGCCCGCGGGCCAGAAGCTCATCGAGAGCGTCGAGGTCGAGCTGACCGTCGTCGAGCACCGGGACGTAGGCCAGCTCCGCCTCGCGGTCCTGGCAGAGGATCTGCCAGGGGACGATATTCGAGTGGTGCTCCATCTCGGTCAGCACGACGAGATCGCCGCGGCCGACGTTCTGGCGTCCCCAGGTGTAGGCGACGAGGTTGATCGCGGCCGTCGCGTTGGCGGCGAAGACCGTCTCCTCCGGGGTCGAGCCGAGCCAGTCGGCGATCCGCCGGCGGGCGCCCTCATACAGGTCAGTCGCCTCGACGGCCAGCGGGTAGACGCCGCGGTGAATCGACGCCCTCGACTCCGTGTAATAGCGCGTCATAGAGTCGATCACGGGCTGCGGCGTCTGCGACGTCGCGCTCGAGTCGAGGTAGGTGAGCGGGTGGCCGTCGAACGTCCGCCTCAGAACGGGGAACTCGGAGGCGACTTCCTGGAGCGTGGTGGTCGTCCCCGCCATTTCTACGCCGCGGCTCCCAGCTCGTCGGTGATCCAGCCGTAGCCCTTGGCTTCGAGCTCGTCGACCAGCTCGGGTCCGCCCTCCTTGACGATCCGGCCCTGGTACATGACGTGGACATGGCTCGGCTGCACGAGGTGCAGGATGCGCTGATAGTGGGTGATGATCAGCACGCCGAGGTCGGGACCGGCGACGGCGTTGACGCCGTTGGCGACGACGCGCAGGGCGTCGATGTCGAGGCCCGAGTCCGTCTCGTCGAGGATCGCCATCTCCGGCCGCTGAAGCGCGAGCTGGAGGATCTCCATCCGCTTCTTCTCCCCGCCGGAGAATCCCTCGTTGAGGTAGCGAGTCGAGAAGTCCCGTGGAACATTGGTCAGCTTCATCGCGGCCTCGACGGTCTGGCGGAACTCCTTGAGCGGGATCGGCTCCTCGCCGTGTGCCTCGCGATGCGCGTTCAGCACGGTGCGCAGGTATTTCGTCACGGTCACGCCGGGGACCGACACCGGGTACTGGAAGGCCATGAACAGTCCCATCCGGGCCCGCTCGTCCGGATCGGCCTCGGTGATGTCCTCGCCCTTGAACAGGATCTGGCCCTCGGTCACCTCGAGTCCCGGATGACCCATGACGGCGTTAGCCAGGGTCGACTTGCCGGACCCGTTGGGTCCCATCAGGGCGTGGATCTGGCCCTTGTCGACGGCCAGGTCGAGACCGCGCAGGATCGGCTTCTCCCCCGCGCGGACGTGAAGATTTCGAATTTCTAGATCTGCCATCTCTTCTTTCCGAGGTTCAGGCGACCGGGACCTGCTCGGTCCCCGGGACGCGGTCGTAGCGATGCGAGAACTCGACGAGGTCGGCCAGCGAGGTGGTCTGCAGCGAGCGGATGATCCCGCCCTGGACGCGCATCCACAGCAGCTTCGTGGCGCAGCCCCGACCGGCGTCTGGCTCGTGCGAGCACAGCACGCGCTCGGTGTGATCGTGCACGAAGCACTCCATCGGGGCGATCGACCCCTCGAGCGCCTGCACGACCTCATCCATCGAGATCTTCTCGGCCGGCCGCGCCAGCCAGTAGCCGCCGTGGGCCCCGCGGGCGCTCATCACGAGCCCCGCCTTGCGCAACCGCGCCACCACCTGCTCGAGGTAAGCCAGCGGCAGGCCCTCGGCGTCGGCGATCGCTTTCAGGCTGGTCGGCTGTTCAGGGGTCTGGCGGCCAAGCTCGACCATCAGCCTGACGCCGTACTCGGCCTTGGAGGAGAAGATCATGCGGTAAATCCTACCATGGCGGTAGGTTATGGTTCTCGATGAGGTTGTCGCGTAAAACCCTCGTGTGCGGCTGGCGAGCGCCGGATCAAGGGAGGCAAGGACGCAGGACCCCGAGGAATAGCGGAGCTATTTCCGGGGTCCGAGGACGAAGCATCACGCAGATCCGCCGCCGCCAGACGTGCGCGCGGGTTTTACGTGACGGCCTCCGATAGGGTGGTGCTTGCGATGGATGCGAGGGGGCTTGCTACGCCTGAGCAGATTCCGCTTGCCGCGGCGGCGGCGCGCGAACACGGACGCCTCGGGATCGACACCGAGTTCATGTCCGAGGGTCGCTACCGCGCACTGCTGTGCCTGGTCCAGGTTGTCGTCGACGCGCCGCAGGAGCCAGACGGCACGCAGATCATCCTGATCGACGGGTTGGCGCCGGCCGACGTCTCGCCTCTGGCCGCGGTGCTCGCCGATCCAGCGATCGAGGTGGTGCTGCACGCCGGGCGCCAGGACGTGGCGATCCTGCGGCGCGCCTGGCAGACCGAGCTGACCAACATCTTCGACACCCAGATCGCCGCCGGGTTCGCCGGCGGCAGCGCCCAGGCCGGCTACGGCAATCTGATCGGCGCGTTCCTCGGCCACCGCGTCGGCAAGACGGCCAGCTACACCCGCTGGGATGCCCGGCCGCTGACCGCCGAGCAGCTCAGCTACGCCGCCGAGGACGTGGCCCACCTGCTCGAGTTGGCCGATGAGCTCCAGGGTCGCCTGCGCGACAGTGAGCGCCTGGAGTGGGCGCGCGAGGAGTGCCGGCGCCTGGAGGGTGCCACCGACGAGCGCGACCCGGAAACCGCCTGGGAGCGCCTCCCGCGGGTCGGCCAGCTCGACCCGCGCTCGCGGGCGGTGGCGCGGGAGCTGGCCGCCTGGCGCGAGCGTACGGCGTCGAGCGAGGACCGCCCGGTCGGTTCGGTTCTGGCCGACCCGGCGCTCGTCGAGCTCGCCAAGCGCCAGCCGACCAACCCGCGCGGCCTCGAGCAGATACGAGGTGTCCATCCCTCGACCGTCCGCCGGCGGGGCCCCGCGATCCTCAGCGCGATCGAGCGCGGGCGTTCGGCGCCGCCGATCCCGCGCGAGCCGGCGCGGGGGCGCTCCGAGCCGGGCGACGCGCCGCTGATCGCGCTGGCCGAGGCGCTGCTGCGGGCACGCGCGCTGGACGCCGGCCTCGCCTACGAGCTGATCGCCTCGCGCAGCGAGCTGGAGCAAATCATCGCCGCCGCCCGGCGGGGCGAAGCCGAACCGGACGTCCGCACGCTGACCGGCTGGCGCCGCGAGCTCGTCGGCGAGGGCCTGCGCGATCTCCTGGCCGGACGCAAGGCACTCTCGCTCGGGTCCGACCGCCGGCTCGAGCTTACGACGCTCCCACCTCCAGCAGCATCGACATAGCCGCCGAACGCACGAACATCACGTGCGACAGGGCCAGGGTCAGCTCGCGCGAGCGCTTGACCGACCCCAGGACGATGTCCCTTAGATCGCCGGACGGTGTCGCGTAGGTAACCCGCAGCTTGTGCCCGGGCGAGTCGGCGGCGTGCTGATCGCCCGTGTCGGCATCGGCACCCGACCAGCCGCTCTTCAGCAGCAGGGCGTGCTCGTCCCTGACCAGCTGGTCCGAGCTGCGGTAGCGAGGCCCCACGACGAGCAGCTCCCAGGCACAGAATGCGTTCGCGCCCGTGTCGCACTTGTGCACTCGCAACGACACCTTTGCGCCGGGGACCAGCGGCAGCTTGCCCACGTCAGGCGTCCGCTGGGCCTGGGTGTGCCCGCAGGCGGCAAGGGTAAGCGCCACCAGCCCGGCGGCCGCCGCCGGTTTCGCGGCGGCTCTTAGTCTTCGCGCGGCCATGGGATCGATCAGCGTAACCAAGCGGCCTTTGCGGACCGACCAGTGGTAGGCGCGGGGCGCTACGCCCTCGGGGCCGCGTCGCTGCTCATCGTGTGCGTCTCGCTCGGCGTGGCGGCGGTGGCGCTGCGCCGGCGTTTCGCCCCACCGGAGTGGGGCGGCGCACTGGCCCGCCTAGCCGAAGCCATCATTGCCCTGGCTTTGCTGACGGCAGAGCTGGAGCTGCTCGGCACGCTGCGACTGTTTCGCCTGGGCGCGATCGTCGCCGCCTCCCTCCTCATCGGTTCATGGGCGTTCGTCGGCGTTGCGGGCACCCGCGCCGATGACGCTCGCGTGCGTAGGGTCAGCGGCGCGGTCGGACACAACGGCTTAGCGTCAGCCGGCGGCGTCGTCGGAGCCGCCGCGGCTATCGGGGTCCTCGCGGTCATCGTCATCTGGGCCGCGCGGAGCTTCGGCTCATCTGACGTCGGCATCCGCAGCTTCGACTCGATCTGGTACCACCTCCCCTGGGCCGCCTCGTTCGCCGAGACCGGCCAGATCACGGGCCTGCGCTTTACCGACGTCGAGTACCTGACAGCGTTCTATCCGGCCACCGCCGAGATGTACCACGGCGCCGGCATCGTCCTCCTCGGCCGCGACACCCTCTCACCGATCTTCAACCTGGCGTGGCTCGGCATGACGCTGCTCGCGGCGTTCTGCCTCGGCCGCCCCTACGGCCGCGGGGCGTTGACCATGGCCGCCGCCGCGCTGGCGCTCGCCGTCCCGATGCTCACCGTCTCCCAGGCGGGCACCGCCGCCAACGACATAGTCGGCGTGTTCTTCCTGCTCGCCGCCGCAGCATTCGTCGCCAACACCGCCGCCACCACAACCCGCGCCACGGCCACCGCCGCCGCGACCGCGCCCCGCGCCACCGCCGCCTCGCCCCCCGCCACCGCCGCCTTCCCCCAATTAAAACGAACGTTCGGTTTAATCCTTGGGGGGATTGCCGCCGGCCTCGCCATCGCCACCAAGCTCAGCCTGGTCATCCCCGCCGGGGCCCTCACGCTCGGAGTCATCGTCCTGGTGCGCCGGCGCTGGTTGCTCTGGATCGGCCCGATGCTCCTCGCCGGCGTCTTCTGGTACGTGCGCAACCTGATCGCGGTCGGCAATCCATTGCCGTGGCTCAACATCCCTGGCCTGGCCACACCGGCGCAGCCGCTACAGGCCCACACCGGGTTCACCGTGATCCACTACCTGTTCAACGGTCACGCCTGGAGCAAGTACCTGGAGCCGGGGTTGGCCGCCGGCCTCGGCCCGTGGTGGTGGGCGATCGTTGCCATGGTGCTGGTCGGGCCCATGCTCTGTCTCGCCCCGGGCGCGGACCGGACCCTGCGCATCCTGGCGCTGACCGCGCTGGCCGCCACGGTCGGCTACCTGATCACGCCGGAGAGCGGCGCCGGACCGGCCGGGCAGCCGCTCGGCTTTGCCTTCAACCTGCGCTACAGCGCGCCGGCCCTGGTTCTCTCGCTCGCGATCCTGCCGCTGGCGCCGGCGGCGCGGAGTCGACCCGTCTCTCTGACGCTCCTCACGCTTATCGCCGCGGTCCTGATCGCCACCGTCGCCCAGCCGCGCTGGTGGCCGTCGCACCAGCTCGTCGCCGCCCTGGTGCTGGCAGCCGGTGTCGTCGTGATCTCTTTGGTCGCCATGCGCTCGGCACCAGCCGCGCTCGTGGCCACGGCGGTGATCGTGGTCGCGACCGGTTATCCGATACAGCGCCACTACCTGCGCGAGCGCTACGCGTTCCACCCCCACGTCTCGCAACTCGCCGGCACCTGGGCGTTGTTCCGCGGCATCGACCATGCGCGGGTCGGCGTCGTCGGGACGTTCGGCGGCTTCTTCAGCTACCCGTACTACGGGCTGACGCTGTCAAACCGCGTCGCGTATGTCGCCCATCGCGGGCCGCACGGCTCGTTTACGCCGATCACGTCCTGCCCGGCGTGGCGCAGCGCCGTCAACGCCGGCCGTTTCCGCTACCTGATCACGACGCCGGCGCGCGACCCGTGGCACCCCAGGCCGCTTACGCGCTCGCCCGAGACCGGTTGGACCGAATCAGATCCGGCCGCGCATATCGTCTTCCGCCGCCGCGCCACCGGACAGCCGATCACCGTATTCCGCCTGACCGGACCGCTCAATCCAGCCGGTTGTCATTAAGCGCGGGCAAGCAGCTCGTTGACCGCGTCCTTGTGCGCGTCCGTCGTGAAGCACATGGGCTCGGCGAGCTCCTCCATCGTGATCGCCTGCTCCCAGGTCATATCGGCGCACTGGCGCAGCAGCGGCTTCGACATCGCCAGCACGTGCGCCGGCAGCCGCTCGATCCGCTCGCACCATTTGAGCGCCGCCGCCGACAGGTCCTCGTGCGCCACCAGCTCGTTACCGAGCCCGAGGTCGAAGGCCTC
Source organism: Solirubrobacteraceae bacterium (assembly GCA_045805545.1). GTDB lineage: Bacteria > Actinomycetota > Thermoleophilia > Solirubrobacterales > Solirubrobacteraceae > Palsa-465. Next base: position 12,907 of record JBJMLD010000184.1, read on the forward strand.
GGCCGCCTCCAGGTGGCGACCCGAGGCGAACAGCCCGAACGCGCGCTGGTAACCCAGGCGCCGCGTCAAGAGCCAGCTGTTGCCGACCTCAGGCACCAGGCCGATCCGCCCGAACGCGGGCACGATTCGCGCCCGCTCGGAGAGGACGATCACATCGCAGGCCAAGGCGAAGGCCAGCCCGACGCCCGCCGCCGGCCCATTCACGGCGGCGATGAACGCCTTGTCCGTGCGCGTGATCAATCGGGCGACGGCGCCGAACTGCCCGCGGATCCACCGCCATATATCGGTCGCCCCGGCCGGCGAGGCGAGCATCTCCTGAGCCGCCTGCACCATCAGCCGCAGGTCTCCGCCGGCGCTGAACGCCGGATCGCTCCCAGTGAGCACGATGGCGCGCAACTCAGGCTCAGCGGCCAGCGCGCTCAGCTCGTCGTGCAGCTGCACGGTCAACTCGGCGCTCAGCGGGTTGAGCTTCTCCGGGTCATCGAGCGTCACGACGGCGTGCTGTCCTCGCCGCTCCACCCGCACGTAGTTGCGATCCCGCTCGGCGCGCGCCGAACGAACGATGTCCTCGTAGGTCATGTCAATCTCCGGGGGTCAGGCTCTTCCAGGCCGCGCCCGCGAGGGCAGGCGCCGCCTGGATGAGCGATATTCGCGTCCGTCCGGCCAACCACAGCCGGGCCAGCTCCTGTGTCGGGCCGATCCACAGCGCGGTCATGAGTTCCAGTTCGAGCTCGCGCAGCTCGCCGGCCCGGACGCGCGGACGCGTCCAGCGCTGCACCTGGCCGAAGAAGCGGCGGTTGAGGTCACGCAGCGAGCGCTCCGTGGCCGCGACAACGCCCGCATCGCCTCCGAGGAGCAGGAAACGCGCGAGCTCCGATCGCTCTGTGACCCAGCGGACGTGGTGATGCACTGCGCCCTCAACACCGGCGCGCGTGGAATCCGCCCGCCCCAGCGCGTCGACGAACCCCTCCTGATACTCACGCAGCCCGTCCAGGTAAAGCGTGCCGGCGATTGCGTCCTTGCCGCCGAAGTGGTGATAGATCGAGCCGACGCTGGCGCCAGAAAGTTGTCGGATGTCGTCGATCGACGCCCCGGCCACGCCGTGCGCGTTGAACTCCTCCAGTGCCGCGTCCAGGATCGCCGCGCGCCGATCGTCCGTTGGCCCCGGCCCCGCCTCCCGATCGCCATCAGGGCGCCGCCCAGCATCCTGACCGCCGGTACGCGGCTCCCCACGCCCCCGACTAGAACGAGCGTTCAATTTAGTTACGGGCTGCATAGAATTTCATTCTAGAACATCATTCTAACCGGTCGGCGTCTAACCTGCCGAGCGATGACCACCACCGCCGAAAACCTCGCCGACCCCGAACTCCTCCAGACCGAGTGGGACCTCAGCCCGCTCGTCGACGACGATCCCGAAGGCGGCGTCGACCGCCAGCTCGAACAGGCTCGCGACCGCGCCACCGCCTTCGCCGAGCGCCACGCCGGCCACGTGGCCGAGCTCGACATCGAGGGTCTGCGCGACGCGATGCAGGAGCACGAGGCGATCAACGAGCTGATCGGCAAGGCAGCCTCGTACGCGTCGTTGCGCTTCGCGACCGACACGGCCGACCCGGCGCGCGGCGCGCTCCTGCAGCGAATGCAGGAACTGGCCACCGAGATCGAGACGAAGCTGCTGTTCTTCGAGCTCGAGTGGGCCGCCCTCGACGACCAGCGCGCCGACGAACTCCTCGCCGGAGAAGGCCTCGACTTCTGCCGCCATTACCTACGGAGCGTCCG
>JBJMLD010000185.1:0-25450 GCA_045805545.1 Solirubrobacteraceae bacterium
ACACTATTTCCCTACACGAACCTCAAAAGATATAGTGATCGACCGTGTTTTTGGGCGCTCGCATGCGTTTTTGGCGTTATTCACCCAAAATGCATGCAAGCTCCCAAACGGGGCGCCGCTCGCATGCGTTCTTGGCGTTCCGGCCGCGGATCCGACCCGCGAACCGCCCCATCCCCTCCCTCCTTGCGCAGTTCCCGCCGACTAACGCGCTTCAGACGCAACCGCGGAAGCCCCCGCCGCCGGCATACCCCCGGCCACCGACGCCACCAGATCAGCGACCGTCTCGGGGGCGTCGAGCTGCACGAAGGCGCGCGCGTCCTTGATCCGCTCGAGCCGGGCGTGGGGCAGCGTGACGGCCAGGCGCTCGGCGTCGGAGAACGGGAAGAACTTGTCGCGCTCGCCCCAGATGATGAGCGCCTGGCCTGGGAACGAGCGCAGCTGCTCGGCGGCGGCGAGCGTCTGCTCGGGCGAGATGCCCCGGACCACCTTCATCACGTCGCGACGGATCTCCGACTGGCGCAACGGCTCGACCCACGCCTTTACGAGCTCATCCGGGATCGGCTTGAGCGTCAACGGCATTGCCTTCATCGCACCGGCCCGGCCGAAGCGGAAGCGGCCGAACGCGGCGAGCGCGTTCAGCGCCCCGGGTACGCGCTTCATCGCGTTCAGCGCGAAGGCGAACGAGGCCGGCGGGAAGTTCTCGAACGCGTCGCAGTTGGTGAGCACGAGCTTGTCGATCAGCTCGGGATGGCGCGCCACCACCATCTGACAGAGCGCCCCGCCGGTGTCGCTTCCGACGAGCGTCACCTTGCCCAGCTCGAGTCGCTCGATCAGCTCGGCGATCAGATCGGCGAGTGCCGGCGGCGCGAGATCCGCGTCGGCGTTCATCGGCAGCGTGTGCGAGCCGAGCGGCAGGTCGGGCACGATGCAGCGCGCGCGGCCGCGCAGTCCGGACACGACGCCGTCCCACACCTGCCCGTTTACCAGCAGACCGTGGATCAGCACGACGGGCGATCCGGTTCCCTCGTCGCGGTACTGGATGGTCCCTTGTGAAAGCTTGATTTCCGGCATCGCTCGACCTCGGCGGTAGTGTTACATACAGACTGTACGGATCTTCACATACAGACAGTATGGATGTCAAGGACAACGACGCCCCACGCACCAAGGCTGCCCAACGCGAGGCGACCGTCGCGGCCCTCATCGGCGCTGCGCGTGTCCTGTTCGCCGAAAAGGGTTATGCCGGCGTCGGCACGGAGGAGATAGTCCAGCGGGCCGGGGTGACACGGGGCGCGCTGTACCACCACTTCAAGGGCGGCAAGGAAGACCTGTTCCATGCCGTGCTCGTGCAGGTGAGCGCGGAGACGACCCAGCGAGTGCTGGCGAAGGCCGACGCCGCCGGCGATCCATGGGAGACCCTGATGGTCGGCGTCGAGGCATTCCTCGATGCGTCGGCGATACCCGAGGTGCAGCAGATCATGTTGATCGACGGCCCGTCGGTGCTGGGTTGGGACGTGTGGCGCGCGGCCGACGGGGAGTTCGCGCTCACCGCGATGCAGCAGGTGCTCCAACACGCGATGGACACCGGACGGATGGTCAGCCAACCCGCCCGGCCGCTGGCGCACGTGCTGCTAGGAGCGATCGACGAGGCGGCGATGGTGGTGGCGCGCTCGGAGGATCCGGAGGCGGCGCGGGCCGAGATGGGTCGGACCGTGCGCCGCCTGCTCGAGGGGCTGCGCGGTCCCGTGCCCTGACGGCATCAGGCCATGCTCGTCCGGCGCGATAACCACGGCGTGCTGCTCATCGGGCAGCCGTCGCACGCGTGGATCTCGGGACAGCTGGCCCGGGCCTGGGGCAACGAGCGCTTCGGCTACCTGGAGCCGTACGAGGAGGTCTGCCTGGCCGCCGAGCAGCACGACATCGGGATGGCCGAATACGACCTGGAACCCGAACGCAATCCGGAGACCGGACTTCCGCGGTCGTTCATGGAGATGCCGATCGGGCTCCACCTGCAACTCTGGACGCAAGGCCCGCGGCGAATCGTCAAACAGAGCCGCTACGCAGCGCTGCTCACTTCGATGCACGGAGTGAGGCTGTACCGGCTGCGCGACCTCGACCGCCTCCCGCCCCAGGACGCGCAAGCCATCCGCGACTACATAAACCGCGAGGAGCGCTTCCAGCACGAGCTGATCGAGTCGCTTCGGAGCGACCCGGCCACGGCACACGGCGTCGCTCCGCCCCAGCTGGCCCGCAACAGCCAGCTGATCTGGACATGGGACTCCCTCTCGCTCGCGCTGTGTCTCGAGTGGGCGCCATGGACCGCGCGCGACGTCCCCACGGCGAGCGGCGGTGGCGCCACCGAGCTCAGCGTCAGCCTCGGCCACGAGCCGAACCAGCTCATCCTCGACCCGTGGCCGCTCAAAGCGCCAACGCGGGTCCACTGCGAGGGTCAGCGGCTGACCGAACCGGCGGCCACCGACGATGCCTTGGCGAAGGCGCTCGCCGCCGCTCCGTGGGAGCGGCTGGAGCTATGGCTCAGGCCGCGATCCGCGACAGGGCCCGGCTAGCCCCCTGTCCCACTTCGCCGGCGGCCGCCGAGCGCAGCGCGTACGCCCCGGCCAGCGCCCCCCACGGCGCGTAGGGCGCGAACAGCTCGGCCACCTCGGCCTCGGTGGCGCGAGCGAACGGATCGCCCGTCTTCAGCCGCCCGACCAACTTCAGGTAGGCCAGGTCGCCGGCCGGCAGCTGGTCGAGGCGACCCTGCCCACTCACAGCCAGCGTCTGCACGGTCCAGCTGCCGATGCCGGGGATCGCCCGCAGCCGGCGCCAGCCGGGCTCATGATCCTCGCCGTGCAGGTCGACCCGGCCGGACGCCACCTCGCGTGCGGCCCGGATCAGGGCCATGGACCGCCCGGGCGAGAGGTCGAGCGAGGCGAGCAGCGCCGGCGCCTGCGCAGCGAGAACCGAGGCGGTCGGCGCGTCGCGCAGCCCGGAGAGTGGACACCGGCGCCCCAGGCGCGCCACCAAGCGCCGCTGGATCTCGGCGGCCCGCTCGTACTCGATCAGCTGCTCGCAGACGGCCCAAGTCAGGGCCTCGAACGGCTCGGGGCGTCCGGCCAGCCGCAGCGCCGGGTCGGCGCGCACGGCATCGCCAATGAGCGGGTCAAAGCGGAAGCGCACGTGAAACCCGCGCAGGTCGACGTCGACGCCCAGACAGCGGCGCATCCGCGCGATCCCGTATCCGGCGGCGTCCCGCGTCGGCGCCTGAGCGCCGAACAACACGTCGCCCGACGCGAGCTGGGCGACGCGCACGATCACCCGCTGCTCCCCGAAGTGGACCAGCCGATGCAGCACGTCCCCGCGCCGGCGCATCAGGCGATCGAGCCCGAGTCGCCGCGGCAGGCGAAACGGCCACGGCGGCCGCACCTCGACCCGCAGCTCGACCTGACGTGAGGCGCCGGTCACTCGCCGGGCTTGGCGATCAGATGCACGTCGACGAGGAACGTGCGGCTGCCGATGATGGGCAGCATGTCGACGGGCCGGCGATGGGTCCGGGCGAGCTTGCGCGCGCTGTGGCGCTTGACCAGCGCGAGCGTGGCGGCGCCGGCGACGAATCCGGTGGCGGCGGCGGCAGCGGCCTGCACGGCCGGCAGCGCGGCCGGGGTGGCGCGTTCGATCGGCCGGACCTCGGCGAGCACGGGAAGACCGTCGACCGTCTCCTCGGGCTCAGAAGCCAGCATCGCCTCGCCGATGATCTCGGGCTCGTCGCTCATGGACCGTGCATGGTGACAGCGGGCGCGGTCATGTTCAAAGGGTTTTCTCGTACACCCGATAGGTGCGGACGATTCGCCCGCCCATCCCCTCCATGGCGCGATTCATCGACTTGTTCGACTCCAGGATCCACCCCATCTCGCCACCGCTCTGCGGCGTCCGCTCGGCCGCATCGAAATGCAGCTCGTAGAACTTGGCCGCGATACCGGTGTGCTGCCACTCGCGTTTGACCCCGAGCGCGAAAACGCGTACGCGACTGATCTTGCGCTTGTAGTAGAGGAACTTGGCCCAGCCGAACGGGAACATACGGCCGTTCATGCGCAGGAAAACCTGGTTGTAGTCGGGCAGGGTGAGGGCGGCCCCCAGCGTCTCACCGTCCTTCTCGGCCACAAAGGCCCAGTTCTCGTCAAGCAGAGGCTTCAGCTGCTTGGCGTAGTGGCGCACCTCGTCCTCGGTAAGCGGAACGAACCCCCAGTTGCGCTCCCAGGCGGCGTTGTAGACCTCGAGGAAGCGGTTGATCTCCGCCTGCATGTCGCGCTTGCGCATCGGGCGAACCGTGATCCCGTGCTTGGATTCGACCTCGGCCGCGACCCGCCAGATCGCATCGTGCACGCGGGTGCGATCCGAGACCTCGAGGTTCCACATGTAGAGGTCCATCGCCTTGGTCAGGCCGGCTCCCTCGATCAGCCCGGGGTAGTAGGGGTGCTGCCAGTTGGTGAGGATCGTGGGCAGCTGGTCGTAGCCGTCGATCAGGACCCCGCACTCATCGTTGGTCGTGAAGTCCATCGGCCCGACCATCCGATCGCGCCCTCGCTGGCGCAGCCAGTTCTCCGCCGCGTCGAGCAGCGCCGCCGCCGCCTCGGGGTCGTTCTCGCATTCGAAGAATCCGAACATGCCCCACTCGTGCTGCTGGAACTCGTTGAAGTGGCGGTCGACCTGGGCGGTGATGCGCCCCACCGGGCGGCCGTCGCGCCAGGCCAGGAAGTACTCGGCCTCGCCGTGCTTGAAGAACGGGTTCTTGCGCCGGTTGAAGAACTGCCGCCGGTCGAACAGCAATGGGGGAACCCAGTAGCGCTCGTTACGATAGAGCCGCCACGGGAGCTTGATGAACGTGCTCAACTCGCGTTTCGACGCGACGGGACGGACTTCGAGCGCCATGCGGCCGGGAAAGCTACATGCCCACTTCGATCGACGTCTTCGCCAAGGCCCGCGAGTTCGAGCGGCTCGAGTTGCTCAACGCCGCCCGGGAGCTCGACATGCTCCCCTATTTCCGCGTGCTCGAGGGGCCCACCCTGCCGGTCGTGGAGATGGAGGGCAAGGCCCGGATCATGCTGGGGTCGAACAACTACCTCGGCTTGACCGGCGATGAGCGAGTCAAGCAGGGCGCGCTCGACGCGCTGAACAAATACGGGACCGGGCTGACCGGCTCGCGCTTTCTCAACGGCACGATCGATCTGCACTTGGAGCTCGAGGCCGAGCTGGCCGAGTGGCTGGGCTCAGAGGCGGCGCTCGTCTTCACCACCGGGCACCAGGCCAACCTCGGCGCGCTGGGGACGATCCTCGGCCCCGGGGACACGGTGATCGCCGACTCGGGCGATCACGCCTCGATCCTCGACGGTTGCATCCTGTCCCGAGCCAAGCTTCGCCCGTTCCGCCACAACCGGCTCGATCGGCTCGAGCACACGCTTCAGAAGGCGGTCGTCGACGGGGGCGGCATCCTCGTCGTGGTCGACGGTGTCTTCTCGATGGAGGGCGACGTCGCCCCCCTGGCCGAGATAGTCGAGCTCTGCCAGCGCCACGGCGCGCGACTGATGGTCGACGAGGCGCATGCCCTCGGCGTCCTCGGGGCGCGCGGCGCCGGTACCTGCGAGCTGTTCGGCGTGGAGGACCGCGTCGATCTGCGCATGGCCACGTTCTCCAAGTCGCTCGCGTCGTGCGGTGGCGTCATCGCCGGCCCGGCCGACGTGATCGACTTCCTGCGGGTGCAGTCGCGACCGTTCATGTTCACTGCTGCTGCCGTGCCGGCGGCGGTCGGTGCCGCCCTGGCCGCGGTCCGGATCTGCCGCTCAGCGGAGGGACGCGATCTGTTCGCCAAGGTGCTCGACAACGCCCGCTATCTGCACCGCGGACTGAGCGAACTCGGTTTCCGGGTGGTCGAGCCGACGCGGCTATCCGACGGGAGCGAGGTCGTCACACCGGTCGTCCCGGTCGTCGTCGGGGACGACTGGCAGGCCGGGCTGCTCTGGAAGGCTCTCTACGACGCCGGCGTGTTCGTCAACACGGCGGTGCACCCCGCCGTGCCGCCCGGCGGTGCGCTGCTGCGCACGAGCGTGATGGCTACCCACGACCACGACACGCTCGACCGCGCGCTGGCCATTTTCGCCGACGCCAAGCGCGCCTTCGAGGCCGAGCACGGCCCGCTTCCAGCCGGCGGCTGAGGCGGCAGATAACGCCTCAGGATTGTCCGATCCTGCACAAGCCGCGCGGCCACAAAAAAACCCGCTCTAAGCAGATGCCCGAGAAGATGTGACCTTGCTGTTACCGACTGGTTCCCGTAGGTTCCCACGCGTCGAACGGTGGTCGGACCGAGCGGCGCAAGGTCAAATAGGTAGGTAAAGACCGGGGCGCTTGCAGGGGCGACAACGGCCGGAGACGGTCACACATAGGGCATGCAGTACCCGTCGGTCACGGCGCAGGCTTTGCCGTGCCCGATGGGAAATCGTCAACGTGAGTTCGCTCCGGACAGAGCGGACACGACTGCAGGGAGAGAGAAAGCTAGATGATGCAGACCGCCACGATGACGCCAGCGCCACAGCGACTGCGGGCAGAACCACAACGACTGCGGGCACTGGAGCGGGCCAACGAGGTCCGTCTTGCACGTGCGGAGTTGAAGCGAAGGATCGCCGAAGGAGAGCTCTGCGCGGCGGAAGTCATCCTCACCAATCCACCCGAGGTGGCCACTTGGACGGTGGGCGAGCTGCTGAGGAGTCAGCGACGCTGGGGAGGCACGCGGTGCCGCAAGTTCCTCGGCCGTAATCAGATCAGCGAGGTCAAGCGGATCGAAACACTGACCGAGCGCCAGCGGCACCTGCTCGTCGCTCAGCTGGGGTCCTCAGAATCGGTGGATCAGGAGATGCGGCCCGGGTCGGCGCCGCCCTTCGAGTACGCCGGAGCAGCCTGATTTTCGTGCCCCCATCGCATCGGTCCTGTGCCCTCCAGCGGCACGGGACCGGTGCCCCGGGGATGCCGCCGCTAGCGCCGCGGCCCTAGAGCTGGATCCCGAGCGGCACCGGGCTTGTTCCGGCGAACAGGAAGAACCACACCACGAAGGCGACGAGCGTGAACCCCGCGCTCACCACGAGCACGCCTTCGAGCACGAAATGGCCCGGATCGTCGAGGCCGCGCGCCTGGCAGTTGGCCCGGTAGATGTTGCTGAGCTTGGCCAGCAGGCTGGCCAGCAGAGCGATCGTGGCGATCACGCCGATGAACATGACTCCGAGCGCGGCGCCGAGCGACGATGTGGCGCCCTGGATCTGGGATCCGACCCAAAGCCACAGCAATGGAGTTCCGATCCACAGGACCAGACTCCCGATGAACATGATGAGCACCACCAGCACGGCGCCGGCACCAGTCTTCAGCAGGGCCCGCATGCGCGCTCAGCATAGGACCCTCGTTGCCCCGCTGCGCGATAGACACTTCCCGGCTGGTCAGGCTGGGAACTACGATGGCGCCACATGTCGGGGACGGATACCGACTCCGAGCTGCTGGAGAGGGCCAGCGAGCTACGGCAGGCCGAAGCGCTGCTGTCCGCCGCCGCGGCGTCACGGGGGAGCTCGCTGCTGATCGAAGGGCCCGCCGGGATCGGCAAGTCGGCGCTGATCCGGACCGTACGCGAGCGGGCGCAGGCGGACGGATTCAAGGTCCTGAGCGCACGCGGCGCCGAGCTGGAGTGCGATTTCTCCTTCGGCGTCGTGCGCCAGCTGTTCGAACCGGCGCTTACCAGCGCGGCGCCAGCCGAACGAGCCGTGTTGCTGGCGGGTGCGGCACGCCTCGCGGAGCCGGCGATCGGCGCGCTCGAACCCACCGCCGCGTCCCCGCCGTCCTCGGCGTCACCCTCGCTTGACCGCACGTTCGCCGTCTTGCACGGGCTCTATTGGCTGACGGCCAACCTGGCCGAGCGCTCCCCGCTCCTGATCGCCGTCGACGACGCGCACTGGGCCGACGCCGCTTCGCTGCGCTTCCTCGGCTATCTGACCGGCCGCGTGCAGGGGATGGCCGCGATGGTCCTGGTAGGTCTGCGTCGCTTCGAGCCCGCGTCTCCGACCCAGTTGATCCGCGCTCTCGCGGCGGAGGACTCGACCCAGCTACTACGGCTCGCGCCCCTGAGCCTCAGCGGGACCGACACGCTCGTGCGCTCGCGCCAGGCTGTCGAGCCGGCGGAGGGATTCTCCGCCGCGTGCCATCGCGCCACCGGCGGAAATCCCCAGTTGATTCAGGAGCTGCTGGCCGCCTTGGCGGCCGAGGGGATCGAGCCGACTCCGGACGGAGCTGAGCACGTGGCGGATCTACGCGCGGACCGGATTGCGGGCTCGGTGCTCGCCCGGTTGGGCCGGCTCGGGACGACGGCGGTCCGGACCGCGCAGGCCGTCGCCGTACTCGGGCGTGACGCAACGCCGGATCTGATCGCGCAACTGACCAAACTGGCCCTCGCCGATGCGGAGGACGTGATCGACGAATTGGTGCGGCTCGACGTGGTGCTGGACGGCGACCCGGTCACCTTCGTTCATCCCATCGTCCGCACTGCCGTCTATCAGGACATGGGGGCGGCACAGCGCACCGCCGGCCATCACCGCGCGGCTCGGCTGCTCGCGCAACGCGGAGCGGACCGCGAGGCCGTGGTGGCGCAGATCCTGGCTACGGCGCCGGGGAGCGATCAGTGGGCGGTGCAGCAGCTTCTTGCCGCGGCGGACGAGGCCCTTTCACGCGGCGCACCCGATGCCGCCATGGCGTATCTCGAGCGCGCGCTGGTCGAGGGCCCGGCCCGGGACGCGCGACGCGACGCATTGGTGGGACTCGGTCGCGCATTTCACATCCTCCGCGACCAGCGACGCGCGATAAGGCTTCTGCTCGACGCGCTGGAGCTGACCGAGGACCCCCGGCAGCGGGCGGAGATCGTCGACATCCTGGTCGCAGGCATGCTGGTCTCGCGCGCCGGCGCCCGCGCCGTCGACCTGCTCGACGCCGCGATCCATGGGCTCTCAGACACTGACCACGAGCTCGGGCTGCGCCTGGAGAGTGACCTCGACTCGGGCAGCTTCTTCTCGCTGAACGCCAAGCGGCGCGCCGAGCGCCACAAACGCCGGTTCGATGACCCCGAGGACCCGCGGCGGCTGGCCCGCGACGCGATGATGGCCGCGCTGTACGAGGGCACATCGGAGCGCGCGGCCGAGCTGGCCCGCCGCGCGATAGGCGCCGGCAAGCTGCTGCGCGAGGGCGGCCCCGACTCGCCGAGCGTATGGACGGCCGGATGCGCGCTGCTCTACTCGCACGCTCTGGGCGAGGCGAAGGCGCACGCCGATGACTGGATCCGCTCGGCGAGTCGCCTCGGGTCGATGCGCGCCTACAGCATCGCGTCCTCGATCCGGACGCTTGCTCTGCACTGGATGGGTGACCTGCTCGAGGCCGAGGCTGACGCTCGCGCCTTCATCGAGGGCATGCCCCAGGCGATCGGCCTGGGCCCGGCCTTCCTGGCCGACACGCTGATGGATCAGGGGAAGGTGGCCGAAGCCGCACATGTGCTGGCCGGGGCCGACCGTGCGGAAGCCGAGGTCGAGTGGTCGTTCTTCTACCCAATGCTGCTCATGAGCCGCGGACGGTTGGACATCCTGCGTGGGGAAGTCGAGCGCGGCTGTGAGCACTTCCTTGCCGCCGGGCGGGTCAGCCAGGAGTGGGGCCTAGGCACGCCTGGGCCGCTGCAGTGGCGTCCCGCCGCTGCCGAGGCGCTGATCACGCTGCACGAGCGCGAGCAGGCCCGGCGGCTGATCGACGCTGAACTCGACAGTTGCCGGCGCTACGGCTCCGCCCGCGCGATGGGCATCACGCTGCGCGCCGCGGCGTACCTGGAGGAGGGCGAAGCCGCGCTGGCGCCGCTCACGCGGGCCGTGTCATTGCTGGCGGGCTCACCGTCTCGACTCGAGCATGCGCGGGCCCTCATCGACCTGGGTTCCGCACTGCGACGGGCCAGACGACCCAGCGATGCCCGTCCTCCGCTGCGCGCAGGGTTGGCCGTCGCTCGCGCCTGCGGCGCGCTCCCGCACGCCGAACGAGCCCACGACGAGCTCACCGCCACCGGCGCTCGTCCGCGCAAGATCGTCCGGACCGGAGTCGAGGCGCTCACCTCGAGCGAGCGCCGGGTGGCGCGCATGGCGGCGGACGGAATGACGAACAAGGAGATCGCGCAGGCGCTGTTCGTGACCGTGCGGACGGTCGAGGCCCACCTCCATCACGCCTACCAGAAGCTCGACATCTCCTCGCGCGAGCAGCTGTCCACGACACTCAGCATTTCGGAGCGTCCGTGATTTAGCGACGCGAAGCGGGATGTTGGTGGCGATGTTGGTAGTCGCCATCGATGCGAACGGTCATGCGGCGCGGAAGCATCGGGCGTGTGCACGATGGGGCGATGCACCTGCTACTCGATCTCGATCCGTCCAGCGACCCCGTGAGCGGCCGCGTCGGGCTGGTCGGGATCACGCCGCAGCCGTTCACCGGCTATGCCAACCTGATCGCCACGCTCGAGTCGATCAGGGCCGGCTCGCTGGAGGTCGCCGCCGGACCCGAGGAGCCGGTCCGATGAAACTGCTCGTCGCGCTTGGCTGTGTGGTGGTGGCACTCACCATGAGCGCATCGGCGGCCGCCGACAGCCTCGTGTTCATCCGCGCGAACAATGTCTGGCTCGCCAACGCGGACGGGAGCGCGCAGTATCAGGTGACGCTGGACGGCACGGCCGGCTCGCCGTACTCCTCCCCTTCGCAGGCCGATGACGGGACGATCGTCGCGCTGCGCACGCCGCCGGGCGGTCGGCCGCAGATCTGGCGGATGCACCAGAACGGCGGCCTGTTGAACGCCCCGATCAACACGCCGGCCCCGGGCACCGGCGCGACCGATGCCCGCGTCTCGCCTAACGGGCAGTTCGTCGCCTACTGGTTCATCACCACCGTCGGGACCGGCACGTGCCTGTATTGCGTCGACCTTGCGACGCGGGCGCTGATCAGCCACGTCGACCGCTTCACCACACCCTCCGAGGTGGGCACACCGAACCTCGGCCAGTGGCCGTCCTGGATGTCCGACAACCGGCTCCTGATGTCGACCGGCGCCGCGGATCAGTGGTACTACCAGCTGGGCAGGCCAGAAGCCGTTGAGTGGTGGGCCGACTACCAGAATTGCGCGGCGTGCCCGCCGCTCGGGGCGCCGGGGCACCAGCCCAACCTCAGCGCCGGCGAGGTGAGCCGCGACGGCCAGCAGCTCGCGGTCGTGCGGGGCGACAGCGAGGAGACGATCGCGCTCTACCGCGCAAACGGCGCTCCGCCCGCGGACGGCTCAGCGCCGCCGATCCCGTCGCCCACTTGCGGCTACGTCGGGCCCGTGGGAGGCAGGTTCGCCCGCCCGACGTGGTCGCAGGACGGCAGGACGCTCGCCTGGCAGGAGGGCAACGGCATCTGGTCGGCCCCGATCCCCGACATCACGACGTGCGGGGTCTCGCAGCTCATCGTCCCCGGCGGCACCAGTCCGGACTTCGGCCCCGCCGCGGTCAACCCGGGTCCGCGCCCCGCATGCGGCAATCCCGGCAACCCGAACGCCTGCCCGCTGCCAACTCCGCCGAACCCGCCGCCGCCCAAGCCACCGGTGAACTTCAAGGCGCTGCTCGGCGGATTGCTGACCAACTCGGCGGCCGCGCTCAAGCGGCTGGCGATCCACGGGCTCGTACACAAGCACAAGTTCTCGATCACGTTCTCAGCTCCCGGCCCGGGCACGCTGATCTTCACGTTCGCGACGCTGGGCCGGCACGGATTCACCATGGCCGGCGTCCGCGCACGCTTCCTGCGCGCCCGGAGCGGCACGATCACTCTGACCCTCACGCGCAAGGCGCTGCGCACGCTGCGCCACGCAAGCTCACTGCGCGGACGGCTGACTGCGTCGTTCACGCCGAGCGGCGGGCGCACCAGCGGCTACCGCCTCGACCTGACGCTACGGAAGTGAAGGCTGACCGATGACGAGCGCCGCCGTGATTGCCCGGCTCGTGCTCGCCGCGATCTTCGCGGCTGCCGCGGCCGGCAAGCTGATCGACTACGCGGGCACCCGGGAGGCAGTGCTTCAGTTCGGGGCGCCACGCCTGGTTGCGCCCGTCCTGGCGTTCCTATTCCCCGCGGTGGAGCTGGCTGCGGCGACGCTGCTGCTGATCGCGCCGACGGCGTCGGCCGGGGCGATCACGTCGCTCGCGCTGCTCGGGGTGTTCTCGGCCGTTATCGCCAGCAACCTGGCCCGTGGCCGCAGGCCGGACTGTCACTGCTTCGGAGCGCTGCACTCGGCGCCGGCCGGTCCCGGCGTGCTGGCGCGCAACGCCGCGCTGGTTGGGCTAGCGGCGCTCGTCCTGGTCGTCGGAGGCCACAGCAGCGCCACCGGCTGGGTCGACGTGGTTCCGAGCGCAATATGGCTGGCCGTCATCGCCGGGTTGGCGGTCGCGCTCATCGGCTTGCTCCAGGCGCACGGGCGCTTGCTCCTGCGTGCCGAGGCGCTCGAGCGCGCCATCGCGGAGGCGGGTGCGACGCCCACTCTCGACGTCATCGCCCCGCGAGCCGGGCGGGCCCCCGGGAGTCTGGCGCCTGCCTTCGAGCTCAGCGCGGTTGACGGCGATCAGGTGTCGCTGCGAGGGTTGCTGACGCCGGGCCGGCCGCTCCTGCTCGTCTTCGCGAGCCCGAGCTGCGGCCCGTGCACAGCGCTGATGCCCACGGTCGCCCGCTGGCAGCGCGAGCACGCCGACGAGTTGACAGTGGCCGTGCTCAGCGACGGCGAGCCCCGGCACGTCCGCGCCGAGCAGGAGGAGCTCGGCCTTGAGCGCGTCCTACACGATGAAGGCAGCAGTGTGTATGAGCTCTATCGGGCCGACGGGACGCCGGGCGCGGCGCTGATCGCGCCGGACGGAACGGTCGCGAGTTGGGTCGCTTCGGGACAACCCGCGATCGAGCGCCTCGTGGCCGGCGTGATCGACACGCTCGGACTGCCGCTGGGAGCGCCCGCGCCGGCGGCGGAACTGGCGACGTTGGACGGAGACACTGTGATGCTCGGCGGCGTCGACGAAACATTGCTGCTGTTCTGGAACCCCGACTGCGGCTACTGCCGCCAGATGCACTCGGAAATACTCGCCTGGGAGCGCGGGACCGACCGGCCCCGGCTGATCGTCGTGTCCTCGGGCGATGCCGAGCGAACGCGCGAGGACGGATTCGCATCCCCTGTTGTCCTGGATCCCGACTCCGGCCTGGCCCGCGCGTTCGGCAGCGCCGGGACTCCGTCGGCGGTCAGGCTCGATGCCGAGGGTCGCGTCGCCTCGGCGATCGCGACCGGGACCCCGTCCGTACTGACGCTGATCGAGGCCAGGGAGGCGGTGCCGGCGTGAGGATCGAGCCTCGGGTCCGGCAGCTGGCGCGGCGGATGGCTCGCGAAGACGCCGCGATCTTCCAGCCCGGGCCTGGAACGCGCGGGACGCCGGACTCATCGTTTGACGGGATCGCCCGCCTGCTGGCGGCGCCGGTCACCCGCCGGCGCGCGCTGGCCGCCGCCGGCGGCGCGGTCGCGGCGGCGTCGCTGCTCAGGCCAGCCCGAGCGAGCGCGGACTGCTGGCCCGGCGGTCCGAAAGTGTGTGCCAACGCTCATGGCGCGAAGGTCTGCGTGCCCTCCGATCTGGCGTGCTGCAGCAACGACAACTGCGGTATCGCCTGCCCGTATCCGTGGCGTATCTGCGAATCGCCCGCGGTTTGCGCGGACACGGCAGCGATGTGTCACAACCCCGCGGCGGGGTTCGCCAAGGATCAGACCAAGTTCTGCTCGCAGCGCATCGCGGTCACGAACGGCTGCGTTGACTCGGGGACGTCGATGGCCATCCGCGGCTGGTGCTGCAAGCCGACGGAAAGCTGCGGGTCGGACTTCGGCAACTGCGACTGCACCTCGCCGTGTGGCGACGCTTGCTGCAACACCGACGAGGAATGCGTCTCGCTGGGGTTCTTCAACGGCAAGACCTGCGCCAAGAAATGCCCGCCCGGCTGGCACCACGATGGCTTTGACTGCGTCTGCGACAACGGACAGAAGTGCGGTCTGCGGTGCTGCAAGGCGGGGCAGGTGTGCCAGGACAACCGGTGCGTCGCGCCGCCCGATCCGACCAAGCTCCGCAACCCGTTCGACGCGTTCGGCAACTTCGGCGACACGATCAACCAAGCGGCCGGCGTCGGGGGCAGCTATGCGCGCGACCGGGCGGCTGCCGCGGCGGGAACGCCGGTCAGCGCGGCGCTGCTGGCACTGGCCGCCGTCAACGTGCAGGGCGTCGCGGCCGGACTGGCGTTAACCGACACGAACTTCGACAACGCCTACCGGCGGCGGATCCGTACGCCGCGGCCGGTCCTACCCCGGCTCGCCTCGGGCGCCGGGCTCGACCCGCGCGCGGCGAGCGCGTTGCAGGCGTTGCTGAA
Source organism: Solirubrobacteraceae bacterium (assembly GCA_045805545.1). Lineage (GTDB taxonomy): Bacteria > Actinomycetota > Thermoleophilia > Solirubrobacterales > Solirubrobacteraceae > Palsa-465. The sequence continues at coordinate 14,505 of JBJMLD010000185.1, forward strand.
GGCTGAGGCGAACGGCTTTGCGCTGCTGCTCGCGTCGGCGACCGCGCTGGCGCGAGCCCGCGGCGCTCTGAAGCACCACAACAACACCGCCGCGCGTAAGCAGGTGAGCGCGGCGGCCGGCTTCGCTGAGAAGGCGGCCAAGAGCCTGAAGCACACCCCGTCGCTGCGCTCGGCCGCGACGAACGCACTGAGCGCGACCGGAGCTGCCGAGGTCGTGGTCTCCTCCACGCACGTGACCACGCTGCAGGGCCAGGTTCGCGCCACCGGCGTGCCGGCCGACCTTCGCGGCGTGCTCCGCGGTCTGGGTGTACAGGGCGCGGACCTGAGTCGGGCTAAGACCGCGTTGCTCATCGACTCTTCCGGCGGTCCCGTGCTGATCGCGCCGCTGGCGGACTCGGCGCGGACGCGCAATCTTCAAACCATCGCGGCCGAGCTCGCGCAGTTCGCCCGTCGAGCCCGCCGGACACCGATCACGCAGACACGACCCGGCCCCAAGCGCTTCCGGCAGACGGTCCACTAGCGATTCGGGCCGCAGCGTCGCGCCGCGGCCCCTGGCTAACGGACAGCCAGAGGAGAGCTTGACCTCCCACCAGCCCATCAGCATCCCGATGAGGCCGAGGCGAGGTCGTACCTGCCACACCCCGCACCCGGGCTCGCCGAGGTCCTGGCGGGAGACGCGCGCGAACCGGTACTTGGCCGGCTCGAGCAGCATCCGCTCCAGGTAGAGGCGGTTGGCGGCCTGAACGTCGGCGCGTTCGGCGATCGTCACCCGCGCGGCGTGCAGCCGCTCGGTGAGCTCGTCGCGGACGCGCTCGAGCTCGCCCAGGTCGAGCAGCCGCGGCTCGCTGCGCGAGGCGGTGGGCAGCTCGAGCCCGCCCATCGGCCAGGCGGTGAGGAACGCGTCGGCCAGCTCGCCCTCGAGCTTGGCGATCTGCGCGCGGAGTGTGCGCCGGGCGGCGCGCTCGGCGTCCTGAGGGACGGTTGCCGGAGGCGTGGGGACCGAGATCTGCGGAGCGTTGATGTCCTGCTGCAGGAGCTCCATGACTCCCTCCTTTGTCCTGAGCCGACGGCTCAGCTTACCACCGCTTAATGCCGTGGAAACCCAGTGCTACCCGCTGGCCAAGACCTCGGCACACAGCCAGAGTGCCTCCTCGACGTGAATCGCCGGTACGCCGTGCACGCCGACCGAGAACAGCACGGCCCGCCTCGAGCGCCGTGTGACCTCGTGCCCAGGCGCGATCTCGTCGAACAACAGCGCGTGCACGCTGCCCGGATCGGCAACGACGAGGCGGCCGGCCGGAAGCGGACTGGCCAGCTCGCCGTTGCCGAGCTCCTCGCCCTCGAGGCTGGTCCGGATGCCCGGCCCAGCCGGGTCGACCATGTCGGCATCGAGCGCCCACACCGGCACGCCGGTTTCCACCAGGCTGATGAGAAGCGCGTCCGCGAGCAGGTTTTCCGAGCGAAAGCCGCCGTGCAGCAGGCGGGCCACCGCCGCCTCCTCACTGGGGATCCGCGTGACATCGGGATCCAGCCCGATCTGGCGAAAGAACGCGCGGTAGGCGTGCGGGATCGGCTGCGTGCGCAACGCTACGGCGTTGGCGCCGCGGTAGCGGCTGGAGAGCTGCTGCAGGCGCTGTTTGACCGCCGGCGGGCTGTCCTGGCGCCGCGCCGGCACGCTGACCCAGTCGAGCCTCAGCCCCGGGAGCTCCTGCTGCACCGCTTCGGCGATGGATCCCGCGGCCGGGCTTAGATCGAACTCCTCGCTCACCGGACCAGCAAAGCACGCACGCGGGCCGACAGCGCGGCCGCGTTCAGCCAGTGTTCACCGATCAGCCGCTGCGCCACGACCCCGCCCGGGCGGGCGACCTCGAGCATCGGGCAGATCGAGACGCCGTACAGAGCGCCGACGGCGCCGGCGCTGTCGAAGGCCACGGGGATCGTCCAGCCATGCTTGTGCACGAGCCGGGCGGTCTCGGCGCGGCCGGCGCTCACCGCCACGGCGGCGAACTGGATCCCGCTGCCCCGGAACTCGTGCGAGACGGTCTGCAGGGTGTCGACCTGGCGCTTGCACGCCCCCGATCCGGTGGCGAAGAATGCGAGGACGGCAGGCGTCCGCCCGCACACGTTGAGCGCGACCGGGTTGGGGTGCGCCGGGTCGCAGCGCGGGCGCGGGTTCGCCGGCTTGTCGGGTCCGACGGTGGCCAGCGGGGCGACGAAGTAATGCAGATGCTTGCCGGCCGGAACGCCGGGGCTTACCACTCCGTGCTTGTTGAACTCATAGATCGAGAACGCGACCACGAGGATGAAGCCGAAGATCCCGATCATCCAGCGGTAGCGGCGCGTGTCGATGACGGGCGGCGGCAGCCGCGGCGGCTCGTGCGCGCCGGCCGCCGCCGCGGCGAGGTCGGGGTCAAGGCGGTGCGGCGGGAGCTCCGCCTCCGGTTCGGCTTGCCCCTGGTCTGGCTCGTCCGGGCTCACGCGATCCGGGCCCGGCGGCGAAGCCGAGGCAGCGTGATCGCGGCCCGTGCACTTCGCACGAGATCCTCGCGCTCGGACACCACCAGCACGGCCGGGAGCACGAGCAGCACTCCGGCCAGCGAGACCGAAAGATCGACGAGCGTGACCAGCCCGAAGTCGCGGAGCATGGTGATGCTGGAGAAGATGAGCACGCCGAAGCCGGCGATCGCGGTAATGCCGGAGGCGAGCACCGCCGCGCCGGTGAAGCGGTAGGTGCGCTCGAGCGCGACCGCCGGCTCATGCCCGGCTGCGCGCTCCTGACGGAATCGTTCGGAGAGCAGCACGCTGAACTCGGTCGAGATGGCAATCACGAGCGCTCCCAGCGTGGCCGACATCGGGTTCAGTGGGATCCCGAGCACGAACAGGATGAGGGCCGACCAGCCCGTGGCCAGCGCGATCGGGATGAGCGGAACGATGGCGCGTGCCGGCCGGCGGAAGATGACCAGCAGCACGAGCCCGACGGCGGCCAGGCCGGCGAGCAGCGTCAGCAGCCGGCGACTCGAGGACGACAGCGCGGCGTTGGCCTCCGCCGCCAGTACGGGCAGCCCGGCCAGCCGCGCGCTGACACCCGCCGGCGGATGCAGCTGCGCGTTCATGTAGTCGATCACGCGCTGCTGCTTGGCCAGGGGCATGAGGCGGATGCCGAAGGCGAGCGTCGCGTTCTGGTGATCGGACGTGATCACGGCCTGGCGGAAGTAGGTCGGCACAGCGGCCAGCAGGCTGCGGATCTGACCCTGTGTGAGCGACGGGCTCTGCCCGCCGGCCGAGAACAGGTCGGGCAGCGACAGCGCCGGGCACAGCGTGGAGTGCGCGCAGCCCTTGGTTTCCAGATAGCCGTAATGGGTCATGAGCTGGTTCTCATAGCGAAGCATCCAGCCCACCACGGCCGGCGTGGCCACATCCTTGGCGTGCACCACCACGTCGATCTCACCGGAGACGCCTGTCACTTTCTCCAGCGTGTGCAGGTCACGCAGCGCCGGCATGCTCGAGGGCACGAGCTTGGTCACATCGGACTGGACCGAGGTCTGGGTGTCGGCGACCCAGCCGAGCACGGCGAGCAGCGCGCCCACCGCGAGGATCCGACCGGGGCGGCGAGTGATGGTGGCGAGCAGGCTGCTCGGGGCGCGCGGGCGGGGCAGCGCCGGCAGAGACGGGAGCCGGCCCGCCACACGCGAGCGCGTGTCCCGCACGATCCCGACCGCCCCCCGCAACGCGGCCCCGAGGCGCCCCCCGTCGCGATCGCCGAGGACGAGCGCGGCCGGCCCGGCGGTCAGCGCACAGGCCAGCGCGACCGCGATCCCAACCACCAGCAGCAGTCCGAAGCCGCGCACCATCGGGACGGGCGAGAGCAGCAGAACGAGGAAGCCGGTGGCTGTGGCGAGCGCAGCGGCGGCGATCGTCGGGGCGCCGGCGCCGGCCGCCCGGGCCACCGCCTGCCTGCTGTCCCCGGCTTGGGCGCGGGCCTCCTGAGCGCGGGACTGGAACTGGATCGCGTAGTCGACCGCGAGGCCGATGAGGATCGGTAGCACCGCGATCGAGGCCATCGTCAGCGAGCCGCCGAAGAGCGACAGCGCGCCGAACGTGATGCCGGCCGCCGCGAGGGCGATGGCCAGCGGCACCAACCGCAGCCGGCTCTTGAATACGAGCAGCAGCGCGGCCGCCATGACGAGCAGTGCCGCGATTAGCAGCCCGGCGATCGAGCCGGTGATCGTCTTGCTCAGGTCGTTGACGACGACCGGCGCGCCGGTGACCGTGTACGTGGCGCCGTAGGCGGAACGAAACATCGGCATCGCCACGGCCTGGCGGATCCAGGAGATCGCCTGGGCTTGCTGTTCGTCGGACAGGTTCGACTTCAGCCGCACCTGGATCAGCGCGGAATTGGCGGTCGGGAACAGGTAGGCGAAGCGCGATTTGGGCTGGTTGACGCCGCGGGTCTGGTCGAACACGATCTGCGGGATGAACTGGGGGTCGTCGATTCGCGGCGTCCCGTTGATCCCGGAGTTCAGATAGAGCCGCTCGAGTTGCTGGAGCTGGCGCGCTTGCTCGAGTTGGGAAGCGTCGTTACACGCCGCCGTCGCCTGCTTGCGCGTGAGCCCGCGCCCGATCGCCAGCTGGTAAGCGGCGTTGCACGAGCTGCTGACCGCCTGCCGGGCGCTGGCCAGCAGCGCGCTCGTCTGCGTGTTGACCGCGGCCACGGCCCGGTTGAGGAACGTCCCCGGCCCGTACACGACTTTGACCGGCTTGCTTTTCATCAGATGACCGCACGGGCTGCGCCATCCGCCATAGGGTGCATGGGCGCCGGGCGGCGCCGGCTGGAAGGACTGCAGCTGCTGGCTGGGCACCACGTACTGACCGGCCAGGCAGGCCTCCAGGAAGGTGACAGTGGCCAGCTCCTTGGTCTCGATGAGACTGGTCAACGGCTCCTTGATCAGGATGATCACGGCATCGCCACCGAACTCGCGAAGGTCCTGGTCGGTGGCCTGGAACGTGCCAGAGGACCGGGACACGAACGTGTCGCTGCCGGCCGAAGGCTTCAGGCCCAGGGCGAGCAGGGCGCCGGCGAGCGCCAAAGCGGCAACGATGCCGATCGTCAGGACCGGCCGACGCGCCGAAGCGCGCGCCAACCCCTCGAGCCTCTCCTTGACCTGCATGCTCCGCGTGAGGCTACCGCCGGCCCGAATGGACCGCGCCGCCTCAGTCCATGGTGAGCGGGCCCTGGGACTCCCCGGCCAGGAACTGGCGGATGAACGGGTTTTCGGAGTTGAGCATGTCCTCGGCCGGTCCGGCCTCGACGATCCGGCCCTTCCACAGGACGCTGATGTAGTCCGCGACCCGCCGCGCGCTCATGATGTCGTGCGTGATCACGCAGAACGTCGGCAGATGCTCCTTTTCCTTCTCTTTCGCGTCGTCCATCATGTCGCGATGGATCTCGAGGATCAGCTCGCCGAGCAGCGCGGTGCGCACCGGATCAAGGCCGGAGTCCGGCTCGTCGAAGAGCACGATGTCCGGCTCGAGCACGAGCGCCCGGGCGAACCCGGCGCGCTTGCGCATCCCGCCTGAGAGCTCGTTGGGCATCTTCTCGCGGGCCGACCCCAGGCCGACCTCGTTGAGCCTCCGCATGACGATGTCCTCGACCTCGTCCTCGCCCTTCTCGGTGTGCTGGCGGAGCGGGAAGGCGACGTTGTCGTAGAGGTTCATCGAGCCGAACAGCGCGCCGTCCTGGAACAGCAGGCCGAACTTCTTGCGCATCTCGAACAGGTCATCGTCGGCCATGTTCGGAACCGACTCGCCGTGCACGAGGATGTCGCCCTCGTCCGGGTAGAGCAGCCCGACCATGTGCTTGATGCAGACCGACTTACCGGTTCCGGATGGACCGAGGATCATCGAGACCATGCCCTCGGGGAGGCCCATGTTCAGGCCGCGGAGGATCCGAGCTCGGCCGAACGCCTTGTAGGTGTCGATGAACTCGACCGCGTCCGGACGCCCAGAGGGGTACACCTTGTAGGTGTGGAATTTGTACTCGTCCTCTGACGCGCCGTCGGGCGGCGCGGGGCGCGGAGGCTGCTCATCGACGACCGATACACGGGAGGAGGATTCCTGCTCCCCCTCACCCTGGCCCTCCTGCTGCTCGGCCTGCGCCTGCGCCTCGGGCTGAGACTGTGCTTGGGGCTGCCCGCCGCCCTCGGCATGGACGCCGGCGGCGGCAGCGGCCGCGCCGGCCGGGGCGGCGTCGGAGGCGTGGCCCTCGGGGACCACGGTTTCCTGCGCATGCTGCGCCCCGCCGCCGTCGTGTTGCTCGGTCGCCTGCTCTGAGGCGAGCGGCGCCGGCTCGTCGTGGTGCTCGGCGAACGGTTCCTGGTCGGCCGGGAGCCACGCGCGCGCGGCCTCGTCGCGTTCCTCGGGCGCGGGCGAACCCGGCGTCGATTCAGGCGGCTCGTTGTGTTGCTCCATGTGCGCGTCAGCCTCCGATTGGTGCTCTTGGTTTGGCGCCCCAGAAGAGCTGCGTACCCAACATGCCGATGAGATGTACGGACACGATGTTGACGACCATCGACTTCGCTGTAGCCGTGCCGACTCCGACGGGTCCGCCGCTGGCGTTGTACCCGTAATAGCAGCCGACGAGAACGATGACCGTGGCCATCGCCATCGCCTTTATCAAGCTATATAAGAGATCAGGTGGGTTCTGGAATTGCCAGAAGATGAGGAAGAACCCGCCCGAGGAGACGTCACCGATCTGCTGGACGACGACCAGATAACTGGCGAAGAAGCCCGCGCCGATCGAGCAGATGTAGACGAACGGCAGCACGAGCCACGCCGCCAGCAGCCTGGTCGCGCACAGGAACGTCATGCCGCTGATTCCCATCACCTCGAGCGCATCGATCTCGTCGGAAATCCGCATCGACCCGAGCTCGGCGACGATCCCGGTGCCGATCTTGGCGGCCATCATGTAGCCGAAGGCGTAGGGCACGAGCTCGCGCAGGTCACACCAGGCGCTGAACACGCCCGCGTACGCGGGCACACCGTTGGCGCGGTCGAAGTAGGCGCCCTCGACCCCGCACTCCAAGCCGATGATGAACACGAGGCCCCAGATCACGAGCGTCGAGGACACGATCAGGATCCCGGACTGGCGCAGCGCCTCGCCGAAGAACTTCAGCACGCGCAGGGTGAGCACCTCGCGGACGATCCGCGCGGTGAACTTGACCATCTCACCGAACGACTCGATCCAGCCGCGCGGGGTTGCGATCAGGCCTTCCATCAGCTCTGGCTGAGCCTCACTTGGCGACCGTGGTGATCTCTGGGTGCGTCGCGAGCAAGGTCTGCGTGAACGCGTAGTTGAACGCGAACACGCCGAGGAACGCGATCACGACCGCTTGGTTGACGGCGCGCCCCACCCCCTCAGCACCTCCGGACGCAGTCATCCCCTTGTAACAGCAGACGATCGCAATGATCGCCCCGAAGATCGTCGTCTTGACCACCGATCCCCATAGGTCGGTGGTTGACGCATTGTTGAAGAACGTGGCCCAGAACGGCCCGAGCGGGGCGTTGTTGACCAGCGTGGCCACGATCCCGCCGAAGATGCCGAACAGCAGCGCGTAGATGTCGAACAGGCCGGTGACCAGCATCAGGGCGAGGAAGCGCGGCACGACGAGGTTCTTGACCGGGTCGACCCCGAGAACCTGAAGGGCGTCGAGCTCCTCGCGGATCTTGCGCGCGCCGAGATCTGCGGTGATCGCCGTGCCGGCCACGCCGGCCAGCACGATCGCGTCCACGAACGGTGCGAACTCCCGAATCGAGGCCAGCACGAAGAAGCCGCCCAGGCGGTCGAGTGCGCCGAACAGCACGAGGAAGTTCGCCGCCTGCAGTCCCGGCGCGGCGTAGCCGAAGGCGACCGTGGAGATGAGCAGCGGGAACCAGCACAGCTTCATCGCGAACAGGAACTGGCCCACGAACTCGCTGCCGTACGGGTACGGCGGGCGGATCGCCGAAGCCACCGTCTTCCCGGTCAGGATCATCATGTTCCCGACCTCTTCGAGGACGTTCTTAGTCGGTAGGAACGCTCGATCGGCGACGGCTCGAATCAAAGCTTCTCTTTCCTCCCACAATCAGTGCTGCCACTGGGCGCGGCTAGGGCTCACTAAGCCTACGACACCGGCCGGGACAAGGCCAACTGGTAACCGTCACGACGCTCCGGGAACCGGCGTGAGTTCGGCCGCCAGATGGTATGTTGCGGCGGCCGTGAGCCGGTGGAGAGTGTGGAGCAGCGGGATGATCGCCGCCATGGTGGCGATGCTTGCCCTGAGCGGCTGTGGTGGCGGCTCTCCCCAGGACGCCAACGAGCCGCTCGGGAAGTTCCCGGTCGACGTCACCAGCGCGAGCTTCCCCACCTCGCAGCGGCTCGCCCAGCACACCCATCTCGTGATCTCCGTGCGTAACGCCGGCACGAAGATGATCCCGGACGTGGCCGTGACGATCGTCGACCCGACGCTGTCGAGTCCGACCTCGGCCCAGGCCTTCGGCGCCAACATCAGCGGCCCGGGCGAGACGGCGGGCCTGGCCAGTCACTCCCGGCCCATCTGGGTCATCGACAGTCCACCCGGACCGTGCCGCTACAGCTGCCAGTCCGGCGGTCCGGGCGGCGCCGTGACCGCGTACGCCAACACCTGGGCGCTCGGTCCACTCAAGCCGGGCAAGACGGCGAAGTTCGACTGGGCCGTTACCGCGGTCAAGCCCGGCACGCACACGATCCAGTACGAAGTGGCGGCCGGGCTGAACGGTAAGGCGGTGGCGGTGCTGGCCGGCGGCGGCACGCCCAAGGGCACCTTCAAGGTGACGGTGTCGCATCAGCCCTCGCGGTCGTACGTCAACGACGCCGGCGCGGTCGTCTCGACGCCCTGATGTAACGAAAGTGCCGGTATTCGGCACGAACGTTGCGTCAGCTACCTAGCCCGGCTACTCGGGCGGTTCCCACAGGTTGATCCCGCCCTCGACGGCGTGGCGGTCGATCTCGGCCAGCTCGTCGGGCTCGAACTCGAGACGGTCGAGCGCAGCGACGTTCTGCTCGAGCTGCTTGACGCTGCTCGCGCCGAGTAGCGCCGAGGTCACCCGCTCGTCGCGCAGGGCCCAGGCGACCGCCAGCTGGGCGAGGGTCTGCCCGCGCCGCTGGGCGACGTCGTTCAGCGCCCGCACGCGCTGGAGGTTCTCCTCAGTGATCATCTGCTCGGAGAGGTAGTTACCGCGTTTCAGACGCGAGTCCTCAGGGATCCCGTCCAGGTAGCGGTCGGTGAGGACGCCCTGGGCGAGCGGCGAGAACACGATCGCGCCGATGCCTTCACGACCGAGCACGTCGAGCAGCTCGTCCTCGATCCAGCGGTTGAGCATCGAGTACGAGGGCTGGTGGATGAGCAGCGGCGTGCCCAGCTCGCTCAGGATCTCGGCCGCCTCCTCGGTCCGGCGAGGCCCGTAGGACGAGATGCCGACATAGCGGGCCTTGCCGCTTCTGACCGCCGCATCGAGCGCGCCCATCGTCTCCTCGAGCGGCGTGTCGGGGTCGAAACGGTGTGAGTAGAAGATGTCGACGTGGTCGAGTCGCATCCGCCTGAGGCTCTGCTCCAGGCTGGCCAACAGGTACTTGCGCGAGCCCCACTCGCCGTACGGTCCTGGCCACATGTCGTAGCCGGCCTTGGTGGAGATCACGAGCTCGTCGCGGTAGGGCCGGAGGTCCTCATCGAAGATCCGGCCGAAGTTGATCTCCGCGCTGCCGTACGGCGGGCCATAGTTGTTGGCCAAGTCGAAGTGGGTGATCCCCAGATCGAACGCGCGGCGCAGGATCGCGCGGCTGTCGGCCAGCGGCCGGTCGTCGCCAAAGTTCTGCCACAGCCCAAGCGAGATGACCGGAAGCTTCAGCCCGCTGCGCCCGCAGCGCCGGTACGGGATCTGCTCGTAGCGGTCCGTCGATGGGACGTATGCGTGCGGCGCCAGATCGGAATTGAACGGCACAGCCGCGAGTATTTCACGGGCGGGAAAGCCGACTACCCCGCGACCGCCGTGACGGTGGGCGCCGGTGTCGTTCGGATCTACCTCGCGCCCGAGGCAGTCCGGCGGCCCGAGCAACCCGGGCGCGCGCGGGTGTGCCTGGACGGTCCGAATGCCCAACCCCGCAGTTTGGACATTTGGATAGTGACCGTTGCCCAGGCGATCACCTACATTTCGCGATCACGCCTCGTCCCGAGGCCGGGTCAACGCGTGCGCGCTCCGCCGCCGGGCGCGCACAGGAAGGAACACGAAAACGCATGCCTCGAATCCGCCAGCAGAACGTCCTCGCCGCCCAGTGGACCCCGAACGGCGGCGCCCTGGGAGCGCCCGACCTGACGGTCGCCGACAACCAGGTCTTCGGCGCCAACGTCTTCAGCCCCGCGATCCAGCGCCAACGGCTGCCCAAGGAGGTCTTTCGTCGCCTCCAGCAGACGCTCGCGCGGGGCGAGTCGCTCGACACCTCGCTCGCCGACGCGGTTGCCCTGGCGATGAAGGAGTGGGCGCTGGAGCGCGGCGCCACGCACTACACGCACTGGTTCCAGCCGCTCACCGGCTCGACCGCGGAGAAGCACGACAGCTTCTACATGCCGACCGGCGAGGGCACGGCGCTGGCCGAGTTCTCCGGCAAGGAGCTGATCCAGGGCGAGCCTGACGCCTCATCGTTCCCGACGGGCGGGATCCGCGCGACCTTCGAGGCCCGCGGCTATACGGCCTGGGACCCAACCAGCCCAGCCTTCATCCTCGAGAACCCCAACGGCGCGCTGCTGTGCATCCCGACCGCGTTCGCGTCGTGGACGGGCGAGGCGCTCGACCACAAGATCCCGCTCCTGCGCTCGATGGATGCCCTCTCCAAGTCGGCCATCCGCGCCCTGCGGCTGTTCGGCGATCACTCCGCG
>JBJMLD010000186.1:0-23313 GCA_045805545.1 Solirubrobacteraceae bacterium
ATGGCTGCACCGCTCCCAAGCAGCGGGAGCCTGACCTCATCGATCAACTCGTCGGCTTCCAGCGCGTTCTCGAACGCGGTGCGGAAGAAGTCACCCGGCTCGAGCGAGGTGGCCGATGGCGTGCCAAAGAAGTTCGCGGCCTCGACGAGCCGGTGGCCGCGTACGCTGGCGATCCCGATCCGCGCGCCCAGCGCGACGGCGAGAACGCACCATTCGGACGAGGGATCCGCGTAGGCCAGGCTACCGCCGATCGTGCCTCGGACGCGGATCGGCAGATGGCCGATGTGGCTTCCGGCGATGGCCAGGAGTTGACCCAGCGGGTCCTCGGAGACTCCAAGCTCGAGCCTTCGGTGCGTTACACGCGCGCCGATCGACAACTCGCCGTCAACCGCGGCCACGTTGTCGAGGCCTGCCACGCGTCCGATGTCGATGACGACCGCGGGCCGCTCGAACCGGAACGCCATCCTCGGGACCAGGGTCTGGCCGCCCGCCAAGACCTTTGCATCGCGACCGCGCTCGCCCAGCAGAGCGAGTACCTCCTCGAGCGTGTCCGGCGCGGTGTAGTCGAAGTTGACTGGTTTCATCGTCGCGACGGAGCTCGCTGCCCAGACAAGGACCTCCGGCGTCCGGGCTTGTATCGAGCCTGCGCGCCCGCGTCAACGGCGGGCACTGTTGGTGCACGAGTTCAGAACGCGAACGCGCTCATCGCCCGCCGAGGCCTCACCTCACCCATGGATCGTCCACAGCCTCGCCGTCGCCGCCGTAATGCGGGCCGAAGGCGAGAAATTCGAGGCCATCCGGGCCGGCCTCGAAGGCTCGGACGACCTCCGGCGAGACCCGGATCGCGTCGAGTGGCCGAACGTCCACCACCTCATCGTCGAGCTTCACGACCCCGCTGCCCGCGAGGATCACGTAGATCTCCTCGGCACGCGCGTGGCGGTGGGCGAACGGCGAGCGCTTTCCGGGAAGCAGTCGAAAGTGCGTCGTCCCGGTCTGAGTCGCCTCCAGCGGAACCCGCGCCACGCGGGCCTCCCAGCGGTGGGAAAACCCGTTGGCCACCGCCGCGTCCTCGATCGTGCCCAGGTTGACCTTCGTATGTGTCGACGGCAAGTCGCTGCACCTCTCGTCCACGTATGTTCTACCCGGGCCGGCCGCGCAGGTTCAGTCTGACCGTCCAGCGCCGAGTACCGGGGGATGGACCGGCTTCTGGCGCCGGCAGCTTCGCTGCTCGGGCGCGTTCCGCTTGCGGTGAAGTTCATCGTAGTCGGGACAGTTCTCACCATCCCTTTGGTCGTAGTCGTAAAGGCTTATGTCGGCGCCCAGAACTCACAGATCTCCTTCAGCGCCAAGGAACGGGTCGGTGTGCGCGCGATGCGCCCACTGCTCGCGCTGACCGAGGACCTCGCGCTGGCGCGGACCGCCCAGCCAGGCGCCCGACGTCCGCAAGCCGTACCCCCAACCGACCTGGCGGCGGCCGACCGGCAACAGGCGCTTCATGGCAAGGCTCTCCATACCGCGGCCGAGTGGCAGGGTGTCAAGCAGCTGCTCGACACCGCCGGCGCGGCATCGCATCGATCCGCCGGGATCGCCTATGACCGCGCGATCGCCGGACTGCTCCGGCTGATCGTGCACGTCGGCGATGGTTCCAACCTCACCCTTGATCCCGACCTCGACAGCTATTACCTGATGGACAGCGTGCAGTTCCGCGCGCCGGCGCTGCTCGACGCGATCAGCGCAGTCGCGGCCAGCTGGCAGCGAGGAACGCGACATCCCGGCAGCGTCTCACCGCTGCTGCGGGCCGGCACAGGGGTCGCCCTCGGGGCGATCGAAAGCAACGGCACCGCGCTCAACAACAGCGTCGGCACCGCCGCCACCCACACCGCGAGCGCGACGGTGCGCGGGGTCCTCCCAGCCGAGCTGCATGCCCTCGATCACGACTTGGCTGATTTCGACCGAAATCTGCGCCGCCTGCAGGCGGGCGCGGCGGCGGGTTCGATCACACCGCGCCCACTCACGCCGCTGCTGGCTGTCGGCCGCCTGTGGACCACCGCCACCACGCAACTCGACCGCTTGCTCGCAGTCCGGATCGAGCACAGTGATGAGCGCGCTCACGGAGTCGAGCTGCTCGCGGCTATCTGCGCGCTGATTGCGCTCTACCTATTCGCAGGTTTCTACCGCGTCGTCGCCGGTCCGATCGGCGCGATCGTCGGATCGCTGCGCGCGGTGGCATCGGGCGACCACACCCAACACGTGACGATCGCCAATCGCGACGAACTCGGCTTTGTCGCGCGCGTGATCAACGAGATGGTCGACAAAGTGAGAGCTGCCACCGAGAAGCTCGCCTACGACGCCACTCACGACGCGCTCACAGGCCTGCCCAACCGGGCGTTCGTGATAGCCGAGCTGGAGCAGGTGCTCCCGCAGGCCGCAGACGATCACTCGCTTGTCGTGCTGTTCATCGATCTCGATGGCTTCAAGCCGGTCAACGATTCGATCGGTCACGCGGCGGGCGACGAGGTCCTGCGGACCGTGTCCGGTCGCCTGCGCCAGGCAGCACGCCCGGCCGACCTCATCGCCCGCTTGGCCGGCGATGAGTTCCTCGTCGTCTGTCGCGATCTGACCGACGTCCAGGCCGCGGTCGCATTGGCCAATCGTATGCTCGAGGTCATCTCGCCTGAGATCGCGGTGCTCGATTCCGCCGGCAACGTTCACCACGTGACAGTGGGGGCCAGCGTCGGCGTCCGGTTTGCGACCGATCCAGCCGTCACCGCCGAACAGATAGTCCGCGACGCCGACGTCGCGATGTACCGCGCAAAGCAGCGGGGTCGGGGGCGTGTGGAAGTGTTCGGGGACGCGCTCCGCCAGGCCGTGGTCGAGCGACAGACGCTACGCGAGCAGCTGCGCAAGGGCATTGCCAACCACGAGCTCGAGCCTCACTACCAGCCGATCGTCGCGCTCTCGACGCTTGACACGATCGGCTTCGAGGCACTCGTCCGCTGGCGCCATCCCACTCGTGGTCTGCTTTTGCCGGGAGCGTTCATCGACATCGCAGAGGAAAGCTCGCTGATTGACACTCTCGGGGCCGTAGTGCTGCGCGAGGCCTGTCGCCAGCTCGTTCGCTGGCAGCAAGCCGGCGAGATCGCGCCCAGCGCCCAGATGTGCGTGAACCTCAGCGCGGGACAACTAACCGATCCCGAGCTCGTGAACGTGGTGGCGCGCGCGTTGACCGAGACCAAGGTGGACCCGAGCTGCATGTGTCTGGAAATCACTGAGACGGCGCTGCTGGCAGACCCCGTGGCGGCGGCCGAGGCGCTCTCCTCGCTGCGAGATTTGGGCGTCCGCCTGGCGCTCGACGACTTCGGCACCGGCTACTCGTCCCTGCGCTATCTCAAGGACTTCCCACTCGACATCATCAAGCTCGATCGCATGTTCGTCTCCGGGCTGGCCGCCGGTGAGCATGTCGTGAATCTGGAGGATGCGCGTCGAGACGCGACTCGCACCCCCGCGATGCCTGGTACAGCACAGAACCGAGACGAAGCCATCATCCGCGCGGTCATCGAGCTCGCCGAGGCGTTCGCTCTGACGGTTATCGCCGAAGGGGTGGAAACACCTGCCCAGCGCGAGCGCCTAGCCGAGCTCGGATGCTTCGCGGCGCAGGGATACCTATTCGGTCGACCGGTGCCCCCGGAACTCTGCCGCCTCGAATCCGGCTTTCACCGCCGGCGGGCGACCAGCTCCGACGCTGCCTGATTGCCCGGCAGGTACGGCGCAGTCACTTGAGCGTCCGCCGCAGCGTGTCCTCGTGCTCTGAGACCCAGGCATGGATGTCGCCCAGGATCTCGGCCGGGCCATGCCGCGCTCGCCAGTCGGTCCGCGCAAGCAGCCGCCGGCAATCCGAGAGATAGACCGGCACGTCACCGGGTCGAGGGGTCGCGTCCGCCACCACGGCCACGCGCCGGCCGGTTATCGACGCGCACAGCTCAGTGGTCTCGACGAGCGACAGGCTGCAGGCACGCCCACCGCCCACGTTGCCCACGAATCCGTCCCAGCCGGCCGGGTCAGCCAGCTGCCGCTCGACCAGCTCCACCAGATCGTCCACGTGCAGCAAGTCGCGGACCTGCTTGCCCGCCCCGCCGTAGCCGAGATAGCGAAGCTCGCGGCCGAAGTGGTGGGCCAGCATCCAGTAGGTGAACACGCCCTGGTCCACTTTGCCCATCTGCCACGGGCCGGCGATGACGCCGCAGCGGTTGACCGCCGCTGAGAGCCCGTACGCCGAACGGTATTCCTCGATCAACAGCTCGGCGGCAAGCTTCGTGGCGCCATATAGCGTCCGGGCGCCGCCGAGTGGGAAGTCCTCTGCGATCCCGTCCGGCGAGGCGCCGGGCACGGGCTGGGAGTCGACGAGTTCATACCGCGTGTCGGTCTCAGCCAGCGCAAGCTCGGACAGCAACGCCACCGGATACACCCGGCTGGTTGAGAGGAACACAACCTGCGCCTGCGAGCGTCGGGCCAGCTCGAGGCAGTGGTATGCCCCAAGCAGGTTCGATTTGACGGCGTAGTCAGGGCTCTCGCCGACGCCGGCCAGGATCGACGGCTCGGCCGAGCACTCGACGAGCGCATCGACATTCCCCACAGCGAGCAGATCGTCCAACGAGCGCACGTCTCCGTGGGAGAACTCGATGCCGGCCGCGCGCAACCGGGGAAGATTCAGCTCGCTTCCGCGCCGGCGCAGGTTGTCCAGGGCGACGATCTCCCACTCCGGATGTCGTTCCGCGAGGCCGACCGCGGCACACCCGCCGATGAACCCGGCGCCGCCTGTGATGAGCACGCGCATCGGCGGCAGTGTGCCGAAACGGCTCCGGCGGCGAACTGTCACAGCACGCCCGCCAGGTATCGTGCTCGCCCGAGCGGCAGCGCAGTCCGCCCCGAGATGTCCTCAGCTCCGACGCAGTCAACCAGCGTGGAGGAGGCTCCGCCCTCCGCCACGGCGCCCCCGAAGCCGCCGACCGGCCGCGTCAGCCTGCGCGACGGATCGTGGCGGGAATGGATCGTCTCGGCGGACCGCGAGCGGACCTGCCTGATCGTCCTGGCCGTCGCGATGGTCGCGGCGATCGCCTTTGGGCTGGCCCAGACCCGCGGAGCCACGTTCAGCACAGACGAGTACCTGTACTTCGTAGTCAACCGGGGCTTTCACCTCAAGACGCTGCTGAGCCCCCACAACGGCAACTTCATGGTCGTCATCCGGTTCCTGTACGCGGCGATCTTCAAGGCCTTCGGCCCCGATTACCTGATCTTCCGCATCCTCCTGTTCGTCGAGATAAGCGTCGTCGCCGGGCTGTTCTATGCGCTCGTGCGCCGCCGGATCGGAGCCGTGGCCGCGCTCGCCTTCACGCTGCCGCTGCTGTTCCTCGGCTCTTCCGCCGACGTCGCCATCTCGACCATCGGCGTGCAGCACGTCCTCTCCGTGATCCTCTGCCTCGGCGCGCTGTTGGCGCTGGAAGCCGATTCACGCGTGGGCGACATCGCCGCCTGCCTGCTGTTGACGCTCGCCGTGGCCACGTTCTCACTGGCATTCGCGTTCATCGGCGCCGCTGCGGTGGCGGTGCTGATGCGCGAGGACCGGTGGCGTCGGATCTGGATTCCGGCGATCCCGGTCGCCGTCTACCTCCTGTGGCTCGTTGCGGCTCCGAAGTACACGGGCGTCGGCTATCTGGGTGACACGCACGTCAGCGCGAGCAACCTGCTGCTGATCCCGAGTTTCTTCGCGGACGCCGCCGTGGCCGTCGCGGCCGGGGTGAGTGGCCTCAGCTACGACTTCGTGCATACGGGTCCGACGGCGGTTCTCACCAACACATCGTGGGGAGTGCCGCTCGCCCTGATCGCGTTCGTGGCGCTCGTCTGGCGGATACGCCGCGGCGGGCTCGGCCGCTGGTTCTGGCCGTACCTGGCCATTCCGGTCGTGTTCTGGCTCTCTGTCGTGGTGGCGATCGAGCCGAATCGCTATCCGAACTCGAATCGCTACATCTACGGTGGAGCGGTCGCGCTGCTATTGCTCGCCGCCGAGGCGCTGCGCCGCACGCGTTGGAGCCCCACCGTGCTCGTAGGGTTGCTCGCGGCCAGTGTGGTGGCGCTGACGGGGAACATCGCCCAGATGCGCCGGGACGGGTCGATCGTCCGGAACTCCGGAGCGCAGGTGCGCGCTGTGCTGACGTCGATCGAGCTCGCGCGCGACCACGTCGCCTCGGCCTTCCTGCCGCCGAAGATGCCGTACGAGGACCTGTTGATCACCTGGGGCGGCGGGGTCAAGCCGTACCTGCGGGCGGTGACCCGTAACGGCGGGTCGTTCGCGTTCACGGTTCCGCAGCTGCGCCAGCAAACCGAATCGGTGCGGACGCTCGCCGACCGGACGTTGATCGCCGCCCTGCGCATCCACCTGCGGCCGGCATCGGCCGCGCAAGCCAGCGCCGGCGCAGCGGCCTGTCAGCCGGTCAGCGCCGGCACGACCCACATGACGGTAAGCCCGCCCGGCATCGCCGTGCGATCCAACGCCAGCGGCGTCGTCCGACTTCGCCGCTTCGCCAAGCACCACAGCGTCAACGTCGGCGCGCTGCGAGCCAACCGGCTCGCCGAGCTCCCGATTCCACGCGACCGCAGCGCGGCGCCATGGATCGTGACGCTCCCGCGCGGCGTGCAGACGGTCTGCCCAGCCTAGCCACCAACGGTCCGGCAAGCCGTCGGCAAGCCCGCGGCAACTGAACGGCAAGGCGCGCCCGACAGGGTGCCGCCATGCTCAATTCAGACACCCTCATCTCAACCCTGCCGCTGATCGAACCCGGTCACGACGAGTACGACGCCGCCCGGGCGGCGTGGAACCTCGCCGTTGACCAGCGACCGGCCGCCATCTGCATCGCGACGCAGGTCGAGCACGTGCAGGCGGCGATCGCGCACGCCCGCGCCAACGGCCTGAAAGTCGCGGCCCAGACGACTGGCCACCTCAGCCAGACGCTTCCGCCGCTTCACGACACGCTGCTGCTCAGGCTCAGCCTGCACGACGGCGAAGTCGACATTGACCCGTACGAGCGCGTGGCCAAGATCAAGGCCGGCGCACGCTGGGGCGATGTCGTCGAGGCGGTTGCCCCGTACGGACTTGCCGTCATGCACGGGTCCTCCCCGTCGGTCGGTGTGATCGGCTACCTGCTCGGCGGCGGCCTGTCGTTCTACGGGCGGCGCCACGGCCTGGCGGTCAACCACGTCCGCGCGTTCGAGGTCGTCACACCGGACGGACTGGTTCGTCACGTCGACGCCGAGCACAACCGCGAGCTGTTCTACGCGTTGCGCGGAGGTGGCGGCGGGTACGCGGTGGTCACCGGAGTCGAGCTGGGGCTCCTGCCCTACGAAGTGCTCACGGCGGGCGCGCTGTTCTTCGAAGCCGCGGACGCCCACCGGGTTCTGCGGGCGTGGCGCGACTGGACGACCGACGCGCCGGACGCGATCACGACGACGTTCCGAATCCTCAACCTGCCGCCACTGCCGGAGGTGCCCGAGCCACTACGCGGCGTGCCCACGGCGTGCGTCGACGGGGTTTCGCTTGAACCGGCCGAGGCGACCAAGCTCGAGCAGCGGCTTCGCGCCGTCGCGACGCCGATCCTCGGTGGCTTCGCGGCGATGCCGAGCAGCGCCATCGTGCGCCTGCACGGCGACCCCGAGGAGCCGGCGCCGTTCATGGGCGACGCGATCCTCCTCTCGAAACTCGACGACTGGGCGATCGAGTCGTTCCTCCGTGTCGCAGGTCCCGGCTCGCCGCTCGTGGCCGCCGAGCTGCGCCACCTAGGTGGCGCGTTGGCCTCTCCGCCGCCCGGCGCCGGAGCCCGCGGTCACCTCGAGGGCCGGTTCCTGGCCTTCGGCGTGGGGATCCCGGGCGCGCCGGCGCCGGCCGAGCGGCTCGAGGCCCACCTGGACGACTACCTGGCGGCGCTCGCTCCGTGGGCCACCGGCACACGGTTCACAAGCTTCGCCGAGCGGACCAGCTCGCTGCGCTCATGCGTGCCGGATGCGGCACTCGAGCGACTGGCCCGGATCCGCGACGCCGTCGATCCCGACGCCCTCCTCGTTGCTTCACACCTGCCAACCGACCAGTAAAGGACCAAAACCATCCATGCGAATCTCACAACACATGTGCACGGCGCTACTGGCCACCGCCGCCGTTGCCGTGGCCGCCGCCCCTGCTGCGAGCGCCAAGTCTCGCGGCGTCACCTACGCAGGCAAGACTCGTGACGGCGATCCCGCCAGCTTCACGCTGGTCGGCAATTCGAAGATCACGAACCTCAAGACCTACGTGCCGACGCTGTGCGGGAGCACGCAGGGCTTTCCGATGCACGGGACCGATCCGTTCGATCCGCCCGGTGCGCTCTCGCTCAGCAAGACCACGAAAGTGACCGCCAAGCGGCCGAATGCGATCTGGCACACGGCCGACGTGACGAAGAACTTCAAAGTCAGCTTCAAGCGGGGCCGCCACAACCTCATTACGGGCACGCTGCACTCTGACTTCTCGTTCCTGTTCATCGATTTCGGGTCCTACCCGATCAGCTCGCACCCGTACGTGTGCACGGGTGACACGAAGATCACGTTCTATCTCCCGTCGAAGCGCTAACTGCGCCCTACCGAGCGGCCCGGGTCTCCTCCAGAGCCCGGGCCGTTCGCTGCTCCAGCACGGCCCGCGCCTTGGCCAGCTCCAGACGCGCCGAAGTTCCCTCCAGGAGCTCCACTGCCTCGCGCGCCGCGCGCACAGCGGCATCCCCCTGCTGCACCTCGGCCAATATCCGCAGGCTGCGCCCGACCACCCATGGCGCCCCCACCCGCCGCGCCAGCTCCAGATCCGCCTGAGCCAATTCGCGCGCCGCCGCGATCTCCCCGAGCTGCACCAGGGCCCGTGCCCGCAACGAGCGCCACGGCGCCCACACCGGGTGGGTGTCAGGCGGACGGGTGGGCTCGAGCCGTCGCGTGATCTCGATCGCATCCTCCGCTCTTCCCTCGGCCAGCGCCAGCTCGGCCAGGCTGGCCAGCCAGAAGCGCGCGCCGTCGGGCCGCGGATCGGTGGCGTGAACGCGGTGGAGGGTCTCGGCCACGGAGTCGGTTGGGTCGCCGCGCTCGAGCTGTGCGAGCGCCGTGAACGCGGCTGAGTAGGCCATCACCGCGTCGAGCTTGGTACCCCACAAGCGCTCGCCCTCGTAGGCGCGCTCCAGCAGGTTCATCGCCGCCGGCAGGTCGCCAGCCCAGATCTGGGCAATGCCGCCCCACAGGTCGGCGCCGATCGTCTGCAGGATCTCGCCCTGCCGACGAGCGTGATCGGCGTACCGGGCGATCGCCTCGAGGCCCTCGGCCGGCTCGCCGAGCGCCAGCGTGGCGCTGGCCAACGCCACCGGTGCCGTGATCTCGAACACCTCGAGGCCGGCGCTGAGCGCCTCGCGGGCGAGCGCGGATGCTTCCTCGGCCGGGCCGCACGTGAGCGCCACGGCGAGCGACGTCATCGCGGTGAGCGCCCGGGCGCCAGGGCCGGTACCGCGCGGCCCGCGACGGACATCGTCGAGCTCGCGAAACTCCGCCGGGTCGACAGCGCCGAACGCGGCGCCGATCAGCCGCACGGTGCGCAGCCCGTCGCGGAAGTCGTCGAATCCGGACGGCAGCTCGGCGGCGGCCTGGGCCGTGAGCGCAACGCCTTCCTGGGGGGAGCGGACGAACAGCAGCAGATGGCTCAGGCGGATCGCCGCACGCGCCCGCTCGGCCGGATCGGTCAACTCGGCGTAGGCCCGGCGCAGCGGCTCGACGCCAGCTGGGCCTCGCAGGTACGCGGCGCTGCCGCCGAGCTCGAAGGCCAGGGCGGCCTGCTGGTCGGCCGGTGGCGGCTCGGCCTGGGCCCGCTCGAGCAGGCGCATCGCCGCGTCGGGAGCGCCACGCCGCATCGCCTCGTCGGCCGCCTCGCGCAGGCGGGTGACAACCCAGGCATCGCCGCGCGGCGGGGCGAGCAGCAACTGGGCGGCCACCCGCTCCGGGCTGGCCGCAAGGTCTGCGAGCAGCCGCGCCGCGCGTTCGTGCTCACGCGCCCGGACCGGGGCGGGCAGCTCGCTGTATACGGCGTCGCGGATCAGCGGGTGCACGAAGCCGAGCGGCTCGTCGCCGCGCAGGATCTCGGCCCGTGCCAGCGCCCTGAGCGCCTCGCCCGCCGTCGCCTCGTCGACCTCGGCCAGGCCGGCGATGGCCGGCAGTCCCGGTTGCTCGCCGAGCACCGCCACGGCGCGAGCCACCGCTCCAGCCGAAGCCGGCAGGCGAGAGAGCCGGAGCAGCACCGTTCGCGCGACTGCCCGCGGCCCGATTGCCCGCACTGCCGAGGCCTGCTGATCCTCCGGCACGACGCCTTCCGCGGAGAGCCCGTTCAGCAGCTGGCGCAAGAGCAACGGGTTGCCTGCCGTCACGTCCTGGCAGGCTGTGGCGAACCCGGCGTCCGGCGCGCGCCCCAGCCGCTGTGCGATCAGCTGCTCGGTCGCCTGGCGGCTCAGCGGCCGCGGATTCAACGCCAGCGTGATCGGCTCCTGGGCCAGCTCGCCGAGGAGGGCCTCGTCGGCGTCCGGCTCGCCCGTGCGGATCGTGGCCGCGATCAGCACGGGCAGGCTGGCCACGCGCCGGGCAAGATACGCGGTGAACCGCAGCGACGCCGGATCGCTCCACTGGAGGTCGTCGATGCACAGACCGAGCGGTCGCGACCTGGACAGCGTCTCGACCATCCGGAACAGGGCGTTGAGGATCGGGAACGTCCCCTCGGCGGCTCCGCCGTCGCTCAGGACAACGCGGGCGGCTGCCGCAGGACCTTCCAGGAGCGCCGGGTCGGCCACAGGCTCGAGCAGCTGGCGGGCGACGCCGAAGGCGAACTCGCGCTCCAGCGACCCGGCGCGTGCGTCGAGGACCAGTAGCTCCCGCTCCATCGCGCGGCGTCGCATCTCGTCGAGCAGACGCGTCTTGCCGATACCGGCCGGACCTTCGATCAGGACGACCCCGCCCTCGCCTGAACTCACACGACCGATCGCGTCGTCCATGGCGTGGAGCTCGTCCTCGCGCTCAACCAGATCCGCCGGGCGCGGCCGCGCCGACACCGCCGACGCCGCCGACACGGCCGGCGCCGGCGACACCGCCAACGGCCGGTCGACCACGGGCTCCTCGTCCTCGTCCTCGTCCTCGCCGAGCAGCCGGCCATGCAGCGCCATCAGCTCGCGCCCCGGTACGGCACCCAGCTCGTCGCGCAGCAGCCGGCGGACCTCGTCGTATGCCTGGAGCGCCTCGGCCACGTTGCCGCGCGCGCGCAGCGCCGCGATGAGCGCCACCCAGGCCGACTCGCGGAACCGCGCGACCGCGACCACCGACCGGGCGAGCTTCTCGGCCAGGGCTGGATCGGCCGTGCGCGCCGCGTGCGCCGCCAGCTCCAGGGCCTCGATCCGCAGGTCCTCGAGCGAGCCCCGCTGGTCGTCCAGCCACGGGGCCTCCAGTCCAGGCAGCAGGCCGGGCTCGACGAGCCTCGCCGTCTCCTGGGCGAGCGCCAGGCGCTGTTCCGGCGCGTCGCTCTCGCGTGCGCGGGCGAGCGATTCGTGCGCCGTCTCGACGTCGATCCACACCGGCTCGGGCAGTCTCAGCATCACGCTGTCCCGTCCGTCGATCGCAGCCGGCGCCAGTGCGCGCCGCAGCCGCGAGAGGACAGGCGCGAGCGCGCCATCACTTGGTGGCGCACCGCCACCGTGTCCCCAGATCGCCTCGATCAGCTCGTCACGCCGAAGCGGGCGCTGGCGGTTCAGGACCAGGAAAGCGAGCAGCAGGCGGCCTTGCCGCCCATGCAGCATCTGCTCGCGCGCTTCGCCCCCTATCTCGACACTCAGCCGACCGCACAGCCGAATGAGCGCCGCCTCGGTGCCCATGCGCTCCAAAGCTACCAAGCCCGCCCCGTCAGACTGGCTCTGAGCCGACCACCGCGGTGGATGCTTCCGGCACCGCCACGGCCTGTTCGTTCGGGCGAACCAGCACCCAGCTCGCCACCGCGGCCAATCCGGCCAGCACGGCGGTGACGATCATCGCGCCGCGGAAGCCGGATACGAACGACGTCGCCGCAGCCTCGGTGGCCTGATGGCGCGCACCCGGGCTGAGGCCGGCCAGGAGGTGGCCCGCTTCGCCTGAGCCGGCCAGGATGCCGTCGAGCGCCTCGCGACGCTGATGTCCAAAGCGCGCGTCGACCCCGCGCAGAAGGTCGTTGCGCTGCGCGAGCTCGAGTCCGCTCAGCACGAGCCCCAGGACCGCCACCCCAAGCACGGCTCCCAGCTGGCGCGACTCCGTGACCAGCGCTGAGGACAGCCCGCGGGCGTTGCGGGGGATCGCGCCGACGGTCCCCGTGGAGGCCGCGATCGTGGCGATCGGCCGGGCGATGCCGAAGGCAAGGAAAGCCGGCAGCAGCAAAACCACGTCGCGCCGGCTGGAGAACACGGCGATCCAGGCCACGGCGACAGCGGCCAGGGCCATCGAGCCGGCGGTCAGCCCGCGCGTGCCGAGGCGGTCGCTGGTCCGCCCGACCCAGGTCGACATCAACGGCGCCGCCGCCACCGTGGGGAGCGTCAGCGCTCCGGCCGCGGCGGGGCTGTAGCCGAGGACGTGCTGCAGGTAGAGGGTCAGATATACCGTGAGCCCGAGGATCGCGAACTGGATCGCGAACAGCGCGCACAGCGACCCGCTTACCGACGGAATGACCAGCAGGCGGAGGTCGATCAGCGGGTAGGCGACGCGGTGCTCGAGCACCACGAAGGTGACCAGCAGACCGGCTCCGCCGCACAGCAGAACGATCGTCTGGACCGCGCCGATGCCCCAGTCCTGCAGGTTCAGCAGGGCGAGGACGAGCGCGACAAGCCCGCCAACCAACACGGCGAAGCCGGTGATGTCGAGGGGCTCTGGGTGCTCGGCGCGCGTCTCCGGCAGCCAGCGCAGGGCGACGAGGATGATCGCGGTCGTGGTCGGCAGGTTGATGAGAAAGATCCAACGCCAGCCCACGAGCTCGGTCAGGCTACCTCCGATCAAGGGCCCCAGGGCCAGGAACACGGTCGCACCGGTGGAGACAACGCCGACGGCCCAGCCCCGCCGCTGCTCAGGCAGTGACGCGGTCGCGTTGGCGAGCCCTCCGGGCATCAACAGCGCACCACCGCAACCTTGCACCGCCCTTGCCGCGATCAGCACCTCCTCGCTCGGCGCAGCGGCGCAGCCGATCGAGCCGAGACCGAACAGCACGGCGCCGAGGATGAACAGCCGCTTGCGGCCGTAGAGGTCGGCCAGCCGCCCGCTGGCCGCCATCAGCGACGCCAGCGCCAGCAGATAGGAGCCCATGATCCACTGCGTCTCAGCGCTGGTGGCGTTGAACTCGCGCTGGATCGTGCGCAGCGCGGTCACGACCGCCGTCTCATCAAGGAAGGCAAGGCCGACGGCCAGGCTGGCCGCGAACAGGATCCAGCGCTGCCGGCGGGTCAGCGGAGCAACAGCTGGAGCGGACCGGACGCGATCGACGTTGCCCCCCTCCACGGGGCATGGTTATAGACGAAGTGAAGGCGAGGACCCAGCCGGCGATAAAGTGCGGCGTGTGACCATTCGTTCTCATCGCGAACGCGCGGCGAGGGCGGTGCCGGGCGTCAGAGGGAGCTGACCGTGGCCGAAGTGACCTCGCTGAGTGAGGCGGCGGCCGAGCTCGTACATGACGGGGACTCGGTGGCGCTCGAGGGTTTCACCCACCTGATCCCATTCGCGGCCGGCCACGAGCTGCTGCGCCAGAACCGGCGCGAGCTCGAGCTGATCCGGATGACGCCCGACCTGCTCTACGACCAGATGATCGGAGTGGGGGCGGCGCGCAAGCTCGTGTTCTCCTACGGCGGCAATCCCGGCGTCGGCTCACTGCACCGCTTCCGCGACGCGATCGAGAACGATTGGCCGCGGCCGGTCGAGCTCGAGGAGCACAGCCACGCCGGCATGGCCAACCGGTTCGTCGCCGGCGCGGCCAAGCTGCCGTTTGCCGTGCTGCGCGGCTACGTCGGGACGGATTTGATGGGCCGTACCCAGGTAGCGCCAATCACCTGCCCGTTCACCGGCGAGGAACTCGTCGCCGTACCGGCGCTCGAGCCCGACGTCGCGATCATTCACGCCCAGGAGGCAGATCGCGCGGGCAACGTGCAGCTGTGGGGGATCCCGGGCGTGCAGAAGGAGGCGGTGCTCGCCGCAAAGCGCTCGCTCGTCACCGTGGAGCGGATCGTCGACGAGCTCCGGCCGCAACCCGGCGGCATCGTCCTGCCGGGTTGGGTGATCGATGCAGTGGCCGAGGCGCCGAACGGCTCCCAGCCCTCCTACACCCTCGGCGTCACCACCCGTGACAACGACTTCTATCGGGAGTGGGACGCGATCAGCCGTGATCGCGAGCACTTCACGCAATGGATGGACGAGCACGTCCTCAGTCCGGTCGCATGAGCGTGGCCAGCGATACCAAGGCAAGCGCGGGTGAAGTCCAGACTGTCGTCGCGGCGCGCCGGCTGCGCGACTCGCAGACCGTGTTCATCGGCGTCGGCCGCCCTAGCACGGCGGCAATCCTCGCCCGCATGGTGCACAACCCCGACCTCGTACTGGTCTATGAGTCGGGGACGATCGGAGCCAAGCCGTTCCACATCCCGCTCTCGATCGGCGACGGCGAGCTGGCCGAGACGGCCGACGCCGTCGTGTCGGTTCCCGAGATGTTCAACTACTGGATCGGGCCCGGCCGGATCGACATGGCGTTCCTCGGCGCGGCCCAGGTGGACCGCTACGCGAATCTGAACTCGACCGTGATCGGCGACTACGAGCACCCCAAGACGCGGCTCCCCGGCGCGGGCGGCGCGCCTGAGATCGCAGCCAGCTGCCACGAGGTGACAGTGATTGCGCCGCACTCCAAGCGGACCTTCGTCGAGAAGCTCGACTTCCTCACCACCGTCGGGCATGGCGACGGAGCAGGCGCGCGGGAACGGCTCGGCTTCCGCGGCGCCGGCCCCACGGCTGTCATCACCGACCTTGGCGTGCTCGAGCCCGACCCCGAGTCCAAGGAGCTCGTGCTGACACAGATCCACCCTGATGTCGAGCCGAGCCAGGTCCAGGAAGCGACGGCCTGGGAGCTGCGAATCGCACGCGATCTCGAGCGGACCGATCCGCCCACAGACGAGGAACTTGCCGCACTGCGCGAGTTGTTGAGCCGATGAGTGCGGCGTACGTTCTCGACGCGATCCGCACGCCGTTCGGCCGCTACGGTGGCGGCCTAGCGAAGGTACGACCGGATGATCTGGCCGGGCACGTGGTTAAGGCACTGCTCGAGCGGATCCCGGAGCTCGACCCGGAGCGAATCGACGATGTGCTGTTCGGGGACGCCAACCAGGCCGGCGAGGACAACCGCAACGTGGCGCGGATGGCCGTGCTGCTGGCCGGACTGCCGACCAGCATCCCGGGGGCCACGATCAACCGGCTGTGTGGCTCGAGCCTCGATGCCGCGATGCAGGCCAGCCGCGCGATCGAGACGGGTGATGCCGGCGCGATCCTGGTCGGGGGTGTCGAGTCGATGAGCCGGGCCCCCTGGGTCGTGCTCAAGCCCGAGCGCGCCTTCCCCAACGCGCATCAGCAGCTGCACTCGACGACGCTGGGCTGGCGCATGGTCAACCCGGAGATGCCAGAGCAGTGGACGATCTCGCTCGGCGAGAGCGCCGAGAAGCTGGCCCGGATCTACGAGATCTCGCGTGAGGCGCAGGATGACTTCGCGCTGCGCAGCCATCAGCGGGCCCTGGCGGCGTGGGAGTCGGGCTTCTACCCAAACTGGGTGGTGCCGGTCCCAGGGACCGAGCTGGAGCGCGACGAGAACATGCGCGCCGACACGAGCCTCGAGAAACTGGGCAAGCTCAAGCCCGCTTTCGTTGCTGACGGCACCGTGACAGCGGGCAACTCCTCGCCGCTCAATGACGGCGCGGGCGCGATGCTGATCGCCGACGAGGCCACGGCCGGAGCACTGGGACGCGAGCCGCTGGCTCGGATCGTCGCGCGCGGCGCCGCGGGCGTCGACCCGGACGTGTTCGGGATCGCGCCGGTCCAGGCGGCCAACCGAGCCTTGGAGCGGGCCGGGATCGGCTGGGACGACGTGGCCGTAGTCGAGCTGAACGAGGCGTTCGCCTCGCAGTGCTTGGCCGACGTGGGGGAGTGGAAAGGCCTCGACCCCGTCAAGGTCAACCCTAACGGTGGCGCGATCGCACTCGGGCATCCGCTCGGCGCCTCGGGTGTGCGCATCCTCGGATCACTCGCCCACGAGCTGAAGCGGCGCGGTGGCGGCTATGGCGTGGCCGCGCTCTGCATTGGCGTGGGGCAAGGTTTGGCAGTCGTACTGGAGGCAACCTGATGGCGGACCAGTTGCAGAACGAGACCGATGAGGACCGCGGGCTGTACGACCCCGTCAGCGAGACGCCGACGAGCTATCTCCGCGAGCCACGGGGCGCGCACCCCCCGATGGATTACCCGCCGTACAAGTCGACGGCTCTGCGCCACCCCAAGCAGCCGCTGATCTACCTGCCGCAGACGGTGACCGAGGTGACCGGGCCGCAGCTCGGGGCCGTGCTGCCTCTTGGCGAGCTCGACGACGATCTGACCCGCCAGCACGACGGCGAGCCGATCGGCGAGCGGATCACGGTGTCGGGCCGCGTTCTCGACACCGAGGGCAAGCCGCTCCGCGGCACGCTGGTCGAGGTCTGGCAGGCCAACGCCGCCGGGCGCTACCGCCACCGCTGGGATCGCTGGCCGGCGCCGCTCGATCCCAACTTCAGCGGCGCCGGGCGGTGCCTGACCGACGATCAGGGCCGCTATTCGTTCACGACGATCAAGCCAGGCCCGTACCCGTGGGGCAACCACTACAACGCCTGGCGTCCCGCCCACATCCACTTTTCGCTGCTCGGCCGCGCGTTCGCGCAGCGGCTGGTGACCCAGATGTACTTCCCGGGCGACCCCTTCTTCCCGTATGACCCGATCTTCAACTCCGTCCGCGACGAGCGCGCCCGCGAGCGGATGATCTCGAGCTTCTCGATCCACGCCACCCAGCCGAATTGGGCGGCGGCCTACGAATGGGACATCTATCTGCGCGGTCCGGGCGCGACGCCTTTCGAGGAGGAGCATTGATCTTCGACACGACGCCATCCCAGACGGTCGGGCCCTACTTCGCCATCGGCCTGCCCTGGGAGCGAGGCCCGTTCGCGGTCAGCGAGGACACGCCGGGGGCGATCCGCATCACCGGCACGGTGTACGACGGCGCCGGGGCGCCGGTGCCCGATTTCCTGCTCGAGACCTGGCAAGCCGATCCCGCCGGGCGGTTCACCGACATGCACGGCTACGGCGGACGCTCGGAATTGCCGGGCTTCCGCGGTTTCGCGCGCTACGGGTTAGAGCAGGGCGACGGCACGTACGAGATCGTCACGGTCAAGCCGGGCACGCTTCCCGGTCCGGGCGGAACGGTTCAGGCGCCGCATATCGACGTCTCGATATTGGCCCGTGGCATGCTCAATCGTTGTGTGACCCGGATCTACTTCGGCGATGAGCCGGAGGCCAACGCGGCCGATCCGGTGCTGGTTCGCGTTCCGGGCGAGCGGCAGGGGACGCTTATCGCCCAGCCGACGAATCGCGGCTACGCCTTCGATATTCACATCCAGGGCGAGCGCGAGACCGTATTCTTCGCAGTGTGAGTGCCCGCGCTTCGCAGGTCGCTCTCGATCGCCTGGGCCGCCGCGCGTGCGGCGGGGAGGAACTCGCGCTTCAGCACGGCCATCGTGGCCCGGCTGGCGTGGACGGACACGTTGAGCGCGGCCACGACACGACCGTCGCGTTCGCGGATCGGGACCGCGAGCGAGCGCAGGCCCTCCTCGAGTTCCTGATCGACCGCCGCGTAGCCCTGCCGGCGGGCGGTGTCGAGGATCCGCCGCAGGACCGACCTTTCGGTGACGGTGCGCGCGGTGAGCGGCCGGAGCTCTGCGCGTGCCAGCCGCCGGTCGAGCTCGTCGTCTCTGAGCGCGGCCAGCAGCACGCGTCCCATCGAGGTGGCATAGGCGGGCAAACGCGTCCCGACGGCCAGCGTGATGCTCATGATGCGCTGGGTCGGGACGCGCACGACATAGACCACGTCGAGCTCGTCGAGCACGGAGATCGAGGACGACTCGTTCACCTCGGCCACGAGCGCTTCCATGTGGGGCTGGGCGACCTCGGGCAGCGTCAGGCCCGACAGGTAGGCGTAGCCGAGCTCCAGCACGCGCGGCCGCAGCGAGAAGCGCCCGTCGGCCGCCTGCACATAGCCGAGCTTGACCAGGGTGAGCAGGAATCGGCGCGCTGCCGCCCGCGTGAGGCCGGTGGCCCTGGCGACGTCGCTGAGGCCGAGTTCGCGATGCTCGCCGTCGAAGGCGCGGATCACGGTCAATCCACGCTCGAGCGATTGCACGAAGTCGGGATTTCGCGGCTCGGCGGACGGCATGCGGGTCGTGCGCATTGTGACCGACTGTGCGCCCCGCGTACTTGGTAGGTTGACCGCGGTGCCAGCTTCAAGCGTTCGCGACGCCACCTTCGACGTCATGCGCCGCTTCGGGATGACGACGATCTTCGGCAACCCGGGGTCAACGGAGATCACCTTCCTGACCGACCTGCCGAGCGACATCGAGTTCGTCCTCGGCCTGCACGAGGGCGCCGTCGTCGGCATCGCCACCGGCTATGCCATCGCCCGCGGGGAGCCGTCGTTCGTGAACCTGCACACCGCCCCCGGGCTCGGCAACGCCATAAACGCGATCGCCAATGCTCGCGACTGCAGCGCGCCGCTCGTGATCGTGGTCGGCCAGCAGGATCGCCGGCAGCTCGCCTACGAGCCGTTTCTCACCGGCCGCCGGCTCGAGCAGCTGGCCGGCGACTATCCGGTGTGGACGAACCTTCCCGTGCGGGCGCAGGATGTCCCCGGCTCGATCGCCCGCGCTTATCACGAGGCGGTTGCCGGCGCCGGGCCGGCGCTGGTCGTCGTGCCGATGGGCGACTGGCTCGAGCCGATGGACGAGCTCGGGGCGGGTGCCCCGGTGCTGGCGCGGCGGCCGCGGGCCGTGGGGGGTGATGACGTCTTGCCGTTCGCGGACCTGATTGCGGACGCCGAATCGCCGGCTCTCGTCGTGGGCATGGGCGCGGGGAGTCCCGAGGCCTGGGACGCGGTCACGTCACTGGCCGAGCGGCTTCGCTCACCTGTCTTCCAGGAGGCCTTCAGCCGCCGCGCCGGCTTCCCGCAGGACCACGAGCTGTTCACCGGCCCGCTGCCGTGGCGCCGGCGTCAGATGCGTGAAGCGCTCGCGCCGCACGACCTGGTGATCGCGCTGGGCACCAGCGCGTTTCGGATGTACATCCTGGAGGAACCGGAGCCGTTCGTCGCGGCGGAGACAAAACTGGCCGTGATCACCGAGGACAGCGCCGAAGCCCACCGCAGCCCCTGCGACGTCGCGCTCGTGGCGCCGGTGGCCGAGGCGTGCCGGACGTTGGTCACGATGGTGCCAGCGCGCGATCGCCCGCCACCGCCGGCGCGCCCGCGGCCACCGACCCCCGATCCGCCGCGCCCAGGCGAGCCGCTACGACCCGCGCACGTGTTCGCCGCGCTGGCCGAGCGGCTGCCGGCCGACGTGGTGCTGATCGAAGAGACGCCCTCGAGCCAGCCGGAGCTCTACGAGCGGATCCCGGCACGCGCGCCACTCGGTCTGGTGGCGGGCGGCAACGGCGGCCTGGGGTTCGGGGTGGCCGGAACGATCGGGCTGCGGATGGGGTTGCCGTCTCGCCCGGTCGTCGCGGTCGTCGGCGACGGCTCAGCGCTGTACTCGATCCAGGCCGTGTGGAGCGCCGCCCAGTATGGCATCGGCGCCCTGCTCGTCGTGATGGGAAATGGCCGCTACGCGGTCATGGACGGACTCGCCCGCGCGCGTGGCGCGGCCGGGCCATGGCCGGCCTTTGACGGGATCGACGTGGCAGGGATCGCGCGCTCCTTCGGTTGCCCGGCGGTCAAGGTCCAGGCGCACGACGAGCTCACGGCGATCCTGGACGAAGTCGTTCCGGGCCTGAGCGATCGCCGCGAACCGCTGGTGCTCGACGTCACAGTCGACCGCTGACGGCGATCGAGTTGACCGGGCTACGCCGATCGGCTACCGATCGACAAGCGCGACCGCCCGCAGGACAGCCCGGACGACAGGCTGAAGCGGTTTCGGCCCGGCGGCGAGCACGAACGTGTCGCCGAACTCGCTGATGGCCTTGGCCATCGCCGGCAGCGCCGGCTTGCGCCGGCCGCCGTCGTTCAGGCGGTCGACGGTCCGGAACCAATCCGCCGTCCGGCCGGCGGGGCGGGTGCGCCGGATCGCGCTCGCGCGCTCGTCGTGTGGGTTCCACATGCGGTGTGGCGTGCCGCGCGGGATCTCCAGCGTGTCGCCGGCCTTCAGCTCACGCAGCCTGCCACCGACCTCAGCTCGGAGCTGGCCGGCGGTGAGCTCGAAATGCTCGTCCTGGGATGGATGCAGGTGCGACGGCGGGGCCGATCCATCAGGGCCCCAACTGCCCTCCACCTCCAACTCATCCGGCGTCTCGCGCGCGATCCGGATCGTCTCGCGTTCGGTCAGATGTAGTTCTTCGCTCATGGTCTCCAGTCTGTCGGAGACATGCCGCGTTGGCTACCCGCCGTCCTAAACTCAAAGCTCATGCCCCGTATCCCCGTCGCAGCTACCGCCCGACACGTCCCTGGCCTGCGCCGCCTGCCGGTGGCCAAGCTGCTCGCCGTGGCCGAGGTCGTCCTGCTCGCCCGCCAGCACATCGTCCGGCTCGAGCCCCAGGAGCGTCGCCGCGTGCTCACGCTGATGCGTCGCGCCCGCGGGCGCAGCAGCAACCTCTCAGCCGCCGAGCGCGCCGAGCTGGCCGCGCTGGTGTCCAAGGCCAACCCGCGGCTGTTTCTCGGCCTCGTCGCGAACAAGCTCTCGCCCGTGCCGCTGCCGCCACGTGTCGTGCGCGGCGGCCGCTGAGAACCGCACGCGCGCGTCCCGCATGCCCGCGTTCATCTGCGTCACCTGCGGCACGCAGTACGCACCGACGTCCGCGCCGCCCGACGGCTGCCCGATCTGCCAAGACGAGCGCCAGTACATCGGCCATGACGGCCAGCAATGGACCACGCTGGCCCAGCTCGCCGAAAGACACGACAACCGCATCGAGGAACTCGAGCCGGGGCTCACCGGGATCGGCACCGAGCCGAGCTTCGCCATCGGCCAACGGGCGCTACACGTCGAACGCGTGCTGTGGGACTGCCTCGGCCTGGTAGACGACGCCACCGTCGATGAGCTGGAGCGACGAGGCGGCATCGACACGATCGCCATCTCACACCCGCACTACTACACGACGATGGTCGAGTGGGCCGAGCGCTTCGACGCGCGGATCCTGCTCCACGCGGCCGATCAGGAATGGATCATGCGCTCGAGCGAGCGGATCGAGCTCTGGTCCGGCGAGCGCTACCAGCTGAGCGACTCGCTCACCCTCATCCACCTGGGCGGTCACTTCGCCGGCGGCACCGTGTGCCTGTGGAACCGCGGGGCGGACGGGCGCGGCGCGCTGCTCTCCGGCGACATCCTCCAGGTCGTGCCGGACCGTGATTGGGTCAGCTTCATGTGGAGCTACCCGAACCTGATCCCGCTACCGGCGAGAACGGTGGCGCGCATCCGCGACCAGATCGCCGCCTACGCCTTCGACCGGGTCTACGGCGCGTTCTGGGACAGGGAGATCAGCGAAGCGGCCCACCCGAAGGTGCTCCGCTCCGCCGATCGCTACATCAATGCGCTTGAGTGATTACGCCGCTTCGCGCAGGCTGGCAAGCTCGCTGCTCGAGGCCAGGCGGCTGAGTCCGCGCTCCTCCAGCTGGCGGGCCTGCTCGGTCGTGATGCCGAGCGCGCTCCCGGTCTGGCGAAGCGTTCGCGGCTCATCGCCGGTGAGCCCGAAGCGCAGCCGAATCACGTTGCGCTCGTCCTCGGGAAGCTGCTCGACGACGCTGCCGAGGCGGTTGTCGCGGTCGGACTGCTCGACCTCCTCGGTCGGCTCGGGCCGCTCGCTGGACAGCAGATCGCCCAGGGCGGTCTCGCCATCATCGCCAACCGGCTGGTCGAGGCTGGTCAGTCCGCGGCTCAGCTCGCGCAGCTCAGCCACTTCCTCGACCGGCAGCTCGGCCACGACGGCGATCTCCTCGTCCGTCGGCTCGCGGGAGAGCTTCGTGTTCAGCTCGGCCTCGATCTTGCGCACCTTGACCTGGCGCTGGGCGACATGCACCGGCACCCGGATGGTGCGGCCGTGATTCTGAAGTCCGCGCTGGATCGCCTGCCGGATCCACAGTGTCCCGTAGGTCGAGAACTTGAACCCTCGGCGCCAGTCGAACTTCTCGACGGCGCGGATCAGTCCGAGCATTCCCTCCTGCACCAGATCGCCCATCTCCAGGCCGTGGCCCTGATAGCGCCGCGCCTGGGAGACGACCAGTCGCAAGTTGGAGTTGATCATCTTCTCCTTGGCGACCAGGTCACCGCGCTCGATCCGCTGGGCCAGCTCGACCTCTTCGGCGGCGGTCAGCAGCGGATGTGTGCGGGCCTGCCGCAGAAACAAGTCGAGCGACTCGACGGCGCCTGAAGGCTGCTCAGAGCGAGTCTCGGGCGCCTCGAGAAGACGCGGTGCAGCGTGAACGTCACGACGGCGCCGTTGGCGTGTACTGCCTCCTGCAACCGTCTTTCTCGTGCGTCTGGTGTGCGTCTGCTCCGTTGTGTTCTCCGAGCGGTCGCCTCTCGGGCGACCACCATGGGTTTCAAAGCTATTCAGCTGAATCTCCGATTCTTCGGTACGTACGATAGGTATGAAACTATAGCATTAGTTCGATAGATGTCGAACTATGCCCGTAGCCGCACAATGGCTCCTGACGAACTCGTACCGATGAAAGAGCAGGTCTATGTGGATCCACGGCCTGCGGAGTACTTCGACCGCTTTCACGCGTACGCCCGCCGCCATGAGCCCGACTGGCTCTACACCTTCGTACGAGTTGTCTCTTACCCCTACTGCCGCTTGGTTTTCAGGTTACGCGCCCGCAACCGCGAAAACGTGCCCGATCGGGGCCCCGTGATCCTCGCCCCCAACCATTTCAGCGCCATGGACCATTGGTTCGTCGGCATCCTGCTCCGGCGGCGG
>JBJMLD010000187.1:0-9758 GCA_045805545.1 Solirubrobacteraceae bacterium
CAGCGCGTCGATCACGGCGTTGGTCACCGCCGCGCTGGCGGCGATCGTGCCGGCCTCGCCGATGCCCTTGGCCCCGAGCGAGTTGACCGGTGTCGGCGTCTCCGTGCGATCGAGCTCGAAGCTCGGCAGCTCGGCCGCCGTGGGCAGCGCGTAGTCGACGAACGTCCCCGTGACCAGCTGGCCGTCCTCGTCGTAGTGCACGCGCTCGTACAGCGCCTGCCCGATCGCGTGCACGATGCCGCCGTGGATCTGGCCCTCGATCAGCCGCGGGTTGATCGCGGGGCCGCAGTCGTCGACGGCGCAGTAGCGGACCACGTCGATCTTCCCGGTGTCGGGATCGACGTCGACGATGCAGGCGTGCGCGCCGAACGGGAAGACGAAGTTCTCCGGGTCGTAGAACGTCGTCGCCTCGAGCCCGGGCTCCATCCCGTCCGGGATGTCGTACACGTAGGTCACGCCGGCCACCTCGGCCAGCGTCATGCCCTTGTCCGGCGAGCCCTTGACCGAGAACTTGCCGTCCTTGACCTCGATGTCCTCGGGCGCCGCCTCGAGGTGGTGGGCGACTATCTGCTTCGCCTTGTCGGCCACCTTGACAGCGCATTTGGCCATCGCCTCGCCACCCACGGCGAGTGAACGCGAGCCGTATGTGTTGCGTCCCTCCGGGCCGGTGCCGGTATCGCCGTGAATCACCTCGACCACGGCCGGATCGACTGCGAGGCGGTCGGCCACGATCTGCGCGAACGCCGTCTCGTGGCCCTGGCCGTGCCCGCTCGAGCCGGTGTAGACGGTGACCGCGCCCGTGTTGTGCACACGCACCATGGCCGATTCCCAGCCGCCGGCCTGGACGCCGACGCCGGCCGGGCCGGTGATGCGCGAGGGAGCCAGACCGCAGATCTCGGTGTAGGTCGAGAACCCGATCCCGCGGTAGACACCGTCGGAGCGGAGCTGCTCCTGCTCGCGCCGGAAGGCGTCCACGTCGACCAGCTCGAGCAGGCGGTCGAGCGTCTTGTCGTAGTCGCCCGAGTCGTAAATGACGCCGGTCGCCACCTCCGCCGGGAAGTTCTCCTTGGGGATGAAGTTCTTGCGGCGAATCTCCACCGGGCTCATGCCGAGCTCGGCCGCCATCTGATCGAGCGTGACCTCGACCATGTGCGTGGCCTCCGGACGCCCGGCACCGCGGATGGCGTCCGTCGGGGCCTTGTTCGTGAACACCCCGACGATGTCGGTCTGTACGTTGGGGATCTGGTAACAGCCGCCCATCACGAACGCCCCGAGCGACGGGATCAGCGGCGTCAGCAACATGTTGTACGCGCCGAAGTCCGCGATGATCTTGACGTGGAAGGCGGTGATGGTGCCGTCGCGCTTGGCGCCCATCTTCACGTAGGAGATCTGGTCGCGACCTTGGTGCGCCGCGGCCATGTTCTCCGAGCGCGTCTCGATCCACTTGATCGGACGGCCGGTCTTGCGCGAGGCCCAGGCGGCCAGGACCTCCTCCCCGTAGACCTGGAGCTTGGAGCCGAAGCCGCCGCCGACCTCGGGCGCGATCACGCGCACGCGCTCCTCGCTCATCCCGAGCAGGATGGACAGGAACAGCCGTAGGAAGTGCGGCACCTGAGTCGAGCTCCACACCGTGAGGCTGCCCGCCCGATAATCGGCCAGCACGCCGCGCGGCTCGATCGGGGCGCCCGCCGTGCGGTGGTTGACCACCCGTCGTTCGACGGTCACATCGGCCTCGGCGAAGCCGGCCTCGACGTCGCCACCCGGCAATGACCACTCGTGCACCTTGTTGGTTCCGAATTGCGCGTGGATGTGCGGCTCGCCCTCGAGCGCCTTCTCCGGATCGGTCACGACCGGCAGCGGGTCGTACTCGACCAGCACGTCTTCGGCGGCATCGATCACGCCGTAGCGGTTGGTCCCAAGCACGACCGCGACCGGATCACCGACGTGCTTGACCTCGTCCTTGGCCAGCGGCCAGTGCTCCGGGTTGTTGACCTCGACGCCCGGTGGCACCCAGGCCATCGGGAGCGGTCCGCCGAGGTCGCTCAGGTCCTGGCCGGTGAACACGGCATGGATCCCGGGCCGCTGCTTGGCAGCCGAGGCGTCGATCGAGACGATCTTCGCGTGGGCCTCGGGCGAGCGGACGAAGGCCGCCCACAAAGTCCCGGGCAGGCTGATGTCATCGACGTAGCGCGCCCGGCCGGTGATCAGACGCGGGTCCTCCTTGCGCCGAATCGCCTGGCCTACGTGGTTGCTGGGGGCGGCGGCGTCGCGCTGCACCGCGGTCTCGGACGCGATCTGGCTGATCTCGGAGGCGACATCTCCTCCGGTCGGGGCGCCGTTGGTCGGCTGCTCGCTCATGCCGTCACCTCCGGCTGCTGTGCGATCGTCGCCCCCTTGCTCTTGGCCGCGTCCATCACCGCCTTCACGATGTTGTGGTAACCGGTGCAGCGGCACAGGTTGCCCTCGAGCGCGTGGCGGACCTCTTGCTCGCTCGGGTTCGGGTTCTCAGCCAGGAACGCGGCGGAAGCCATGATCATGCCCGGCGTGCAGTAGCCGCACTGCAGACCGTGGTCGTTCCAGAACGCCTCCTGAAGAGGATGCAGCTGCTCCTCGGTGCCCATCCCCTCGATCGTCGTCACTTGAGCGCCGTCCGCCTGCACGGCCAGCACCGTGCATGACTTGACGGCCTTGCCGTCGAGATGGACTGTGCAGGCGCCACAGTTGGATGTGTCGCACCCCACGTGGGTGCCGGTCAGGCCGAGGTTGTCGCGCAGCGCATGCACCAGCAGCAGGCGAGGCTCGACCTCGAGTTGGTGCTCGACCCCATTGACGTTGAGGCGTACAGGCACGTTCGTGCTCATTCCCTCTCCTCCAAGGTTTTTGCGCAGTCAATTGCGACCTTACTCCTCGCAAAAGGCTGTGTGAAGGGATCTGGCTCTCGGTGCAGCGCGACCCCGGCGATCACGAAGGCAAGCCCGGTCAGATCCCGAACCGACGGCACCTGGGCCAGCACGATCAGACCCACGACCGTGGCCGTAGCGGGCAGTAGCGAGACCATCAGGGCGTAGGTCGCACGGGGCAGCCGGGCCATCGCCAGCTGGTCGGTGACGTAGGGGATCACCGAGGAGGAGAGGCCGACGCCGACGCCGGCCAGGAGCGCCGTCGGGTCGACGATGGCCCGCGCCGCGCCCGGCGCGGCTGCGGCGGTGATCGGCGTGACCACGGCCGCCGCGATGACCATCGACGCGGCCAGGCCGTCGATCCCGGTGACCGCCGGGTCCTGGGCCACTTGATGCGCGAGCACGATGTAGGCGGCGAACAGGGCGGCGTTGGCGAACGCGAACCCAAGTCCGGTGGCCTCGCTGGCGACGTGGACGCCGGTCAGCACGTAGACGCCGGCCACGGCCAGGGCCAGCGCTGCCGCGATTCGCCGCGTGCGCGCGCCGAGCGCAGCCAGCGCGATCACCGGCAGGAACTCGATCGCCGCCACTGTGGCCAGCGGCAGCCGGGAGATCGCCTCGTAGAAACAGCAGTTCATCGCCGCCAGCACGGCACCCCAGGCGACGAGCCGGCGACGGGTCGGGTGGTCGGCCTGCTTGAAAGTCCGAAACGGCCGGCGCCAGATGGCGAAGATCAGGGCCGCCGAGGCGATCCGCAGCCAGGCCACGCCCAGCACCGGTACGCGTGCAAACAGCAGCACGGCGAACGACGGTCCCAGGTAGTGGAAGACCGCGCTGACCACGAAGTAGACGTGCGGCGGGAGGCGGCGGTCCATTTGCCTGCCCTGATGATGCGTCGTTCATTACCTTGAGTACATGGCTAAAGCAAGGTATCCTGGCGATAGTGCTTACGAATCAAAGGCCAAACGGGCGAAATGCCGATGGCGCTGCGCAGGGCCCACTCGACGACACCAACCTTGGATTGCTGGCTGAGCTTCAGGCCGATGCCAGACTCAGCCTGGCCGAGCTGGGGCGGCGGGTCGGACTGTCCTCGCCGGCCGTGGCGGAGCGGATCCAGCGCCTCCAGGACGCAGGCGTGATCCGCGGCTACCACGCCGACCTCGACCCGGCTGCGCTGGGTCATCCGCTCACCGCGGTCATCCGCATCCGGCCGGCGCCGCGCCAGATCCACAAAGTGGCGGAGCTCGCTCGCGCCACGCCGCAGGTCGTCGAGTGCCATCGCATCACCGGCGAGGACTGCTTCCTGATCACGGCGCACCTGCGCTCGGTGGTGCACCTGGAGGAGGTCATCGATCAGTTCACGCCGTTCGGGCAGACGACTACCTCGATCATGCAGTCCTCCCCCGTGCCGGCGCGCGGGATCGATCTGTCTACTTGATCCGGAAGCGCATGGCCTTGCGCGAGCGTAGGCGAGCCGCGTCGGTCGCGGTCAGCGTGACCGTGTACCGGCCGGCGCGCAGCCGCCCCAGCCGGATCGAGTTGCTTCCGGCGTGCCCGCGCAGTCTCAACGTTCTCACGCGCATGCTGAGCGTGCAGCGCTTTCCGGTATGCGCGTGGGTCGTGCAGCGGCCGTGGCGGCGGTGCCCCGCCACCGACCGGCTGACGCCGACGCTCAGCGCGGCCGCCTCGGAGAGGGTCAGCTTCACCGTCACCCGCCGCCTACGTGACACGCCGACACGCAGCCGTGACAGCGTCGGCGGCGCGATCACCGTTGCCCTGACGGCGGACGAGGCGGACGGCAGGTAGTAGCTGTCGCCTGAGTACGCCGCTTTCAGCGTGTGCGCGCCGGGCCGGCGATACGTGGTCGTGCACGACGCGGTGCCGATCGCCGGCGCCACCGGCACAGCGGCGCACCCGGCCACCGGCGTGCTGCCGTCCGTGAACGCAACCGTCCCGGCGTCAGGTCCGCCGGCCACGCTGGCGGTGAGCGTCAAGCGGGCAGCCGTCTTGACGAGCGTCGCCGAGGCACGCAGCGTCGTGCTCGTCGCCGACGGCGGCGGCGGTGTGGCAATCGTGAACGCCGTGATGCGATTGCCGTTGGCCACGAACAGGCGCCCGCCGCCGGCGCTCGGTGCGGGGAAATGGTTCTGAGAGGCGCCGAGGTTGGCGGAAAATCTGACCGTGCCGGTCGCGGGGTCCAGCGCGTAGAGCACGCCCGCCTGCCAGTTCGCGGACCAGACTGATCCCCCGGCGAACATCGGCGCCCCGATCGCGCCGCTGGTGACATGCCAGTCCGGCAGCGATGCGAAGGTCCGCGCAGTCTGATTGAGCGCCAGAGCCCGGATGCCGTCAGTGCACGTCACGTAGATGACACCGCCGACGTAGATCCCGCCACCGAAGCTGCCGCCGCCGCACACCGGGGCCGAGAACGCCGGCGTGGCGCCGGCGCCACCGAGGTGGCCAGCGTCGAGCAGCACTCCGACGCCCTCCTTGCCGATCGCGAACACGAGCCCGCCGGGGAGCAGCAGCGGCTCGCTGGAGCCCAGATCGGTGTCGTGGTTGTCGAGGTCGGACCAGTTCGCCGGCGTCCAGCGATCGAGCAGGTTCATCGACGCGTCGAGCTTGAGGACCGACTCCTGGAAGGCGAGCGAGCCGCCGAAGCCATTCCCGGTCTCCGCCCAGACGTTGCCACCGGCGTCGACCGGCAGCCCGGTGCCCGACCCCCAGACGGCGCCGCCGCCGTTCGGCGACACCTGGAAGGCCTTCTCGCCTCCACCGTTCTCCGCCACCGACGCCACCCACCCGCTGTACTCGCCGCAGTCGCCGCCGTTGCCTCCGAAACCGAACACGATCCGGCCCGCGTCGAGGGCCAGGCCGGGCCGCTGGAGGAGGTAGCGCGGCTTCGATCCCGGTGGATCGACCGGTGCCGGCAGTCCGGGCGCTGGGCTGCCGTCGGCCAGGTTCAGCCCGACCATTAGATGCTGGATCGAGGCCGGATCGCTGCCGTTCCACGTCTCGGCCACACCGAAGATCCGCTGCGTGACCGGATCGATCACCGGCGTGCCCGTGATCCCGACCGGGTCAA
Organism: Solirubrobacteraceae bacterium; assembly: GCA_045805545.1. Lineage (GTDB taxonomy): Bacteria > Actinomycetota > Thermoleophilia > Solirubrobacterales > Solirubrobacteraceae > Palsa-465. Next base: position 5,986 of record JBJMLD010000187.1, read on the forward strand.
CGTCACCGCATTCCGTGGTCGAGGAGTTCTCCGGCACCGGCGCGGCGAGGTGCGTGCGCCAGACCACGCCACCCGTGGCGGCGTCCAGGGCATAAATCGAGTTGTTCTCGGTGGCCACGTAAACGCGCGAGCCATAGACGAGCGGCGAGCCGAATACCTGCCCGTCGAGCGCCGGGTTCGTCTGCCACGCCTGCGTCGGCGCCACCGGCGCGCCGCTGTCCGGATCGATTCCGGAGCGGGCGGCGTCGTGGCGGTAGGTCGTCCACGCCGGCGCTGCCGCACCCGCCTGGCTGGCTAGCCAGCCAGCAACTGGTACGCCCGAGCCGAGGCCGGTGAGAAATGCGGCCGAAACCGCCGCCGCCGTCCCGAGCTTGGTCATGTGGCCCTAGCCCGCGCGCTCATGCGCCCGCGCAAGCAGTCCGATCGAACGCGGCCTCGCGCTGCGAGCGCCGGGCCCGCCGGCGAGCCCGCACCCCACCCGGATCCCACTCCTGGAGCCCGGGTGGAATCCGCCCGCCTGTCGACAACCACGACCCGGCCAGGATAAGCAGCAGGCCGGCCACCGCACCCGCTCCAGGCTGCTCTCCGAGCAGCACGACGCCGAGTGCCACCGCGACGACCGGGTTGACGTAGGTGATCACCGTCGCGCGACTCGTCCCGGCCTCGCGGATCAACACGGTGTAGACCACGAACGCGGCCGCCGTGCAGACGAGCCCGAGCACGACCACGCACACGATCGCGCCGGCGCTCGGAACCCGGCGAGGCAAGTCGAGCGCCGCACCGGGCGCCAGCAACACCGACGCCACGGCCAGGCTGGCGCCCATCGAGGCCCGGGGATCGAGCTCGCCCAGCCGCAGCTTGATCACCATCGGCCCGATCGCGTAGCCGACGGCGGCGAGCAGGATGGCACCGGTTCCGAGCAGTTCGCCGCCTCGCCCCGCCACGTCGATCCCGACCAGCGCGACCACGCCGCTGAAGCCGATCAGCAACCCGAGCCCGCGCGACCGCGTCGGGCGCTCGGAGTGGTCGAAGCGGAACGCCAGCACGGCCCCGATCAGCGGGACGGTGGCGATCACGATGGCGGCCAGCGACGAGGACACGCGCTGCTCGCCGAACGCGATCAGCGGGAACGGGAACGTGACCTCGGCCACGGCGTAGACGACGAGCCAGCGAAAGTACCCTCGCAGAGGCTTCAAAGTGCCGGCGCGCCAGGCCAGCGCCAGGAGCACGATCGCGGCGAGTGTGACGCGTCCCCATGCCAGGACGAGCGGCGTCACGCCGCCTCGAACGGCAATCCGGATGAACAGGTACGGGATGCCCCAGATGACCGAGGCGGCGGCAAACGCCGCCCACGCGCGACGACTCATGCCCTGAGTCTTACACGACGCCACGCGGACACGAGTCGGCGCCGGGCGGCGTTCAGATCTCCAGCCGCGACTCCTCCAGGTCGAGCTCACGGATCACGGCATTCATCGTCTCGTTGGAGATCTCGCCCTCGTTGCGCAGATGCACGAGTGCGTCTCGCTGCGCCGCCAGCACGCTCTGGACCACGTGCTGGTAGGCCAGCGAGCGGTCCTCGTAGCCGTCATCCTCGATCTTGCCCGCCCGGGCCGCGAAGCGCCGCTTGCGGTATTCGTAGAGCCGCCGCATCCGCTCGATCGTGTCCTCGCGCGTCCAGTCCTCGCCGGCCAGCTCATCGAGGTGTGCCAGCGCGGCCTTCGTGGCGACGAGCCGGGCGCGCACCTCCTCGGCGTCCTCGGTGCCGTCACGCGTGACGTGAAGGCGACGGATCAGCAGCGGCATCGACAGCCCCTGCACGACCAGCGTGGCGAAGATCACGCCAAACGTGAGGAAGATGATCAGGTTGCGATCCGGAAATGCGCGGCCTGAGTCGGTGCTCAGCGGAATCGCTAGCGCCGCCGCCAGCGAGACCGCGCCGCGCATGCCGCTCCACGCGATGATCACGCGCGGTCGCCAGCCCACCCGGCGTGCGCGCTGTGACGGCCGGCGGTCGAGCGCGCGAATGGCGTACGGCACGGTGAACAGCCAGACGATGCGCACGCCGATCACCACGCCCGACACGGCGGCGGCGTAGCCGACATACGTCATCGCCGGCTGGCCAGGCAGCGCGTTGACCACGGCATGCAGCTGCAGACCGACGAGCACGAACAGGCTGGCGTTGAGGATGAAGTCGAGGATCTCCCAGAAGAAGAAGCCCTGCAGCCGGATCCGGGCCGGGATGATGCTCGGCCCCCGGAGGCCCATGTAGATCCCGGTCGTGACGGCCGCGAGCACGCCGGACGCACCGAGTGCGTTGGCGGGAACGAACGCGGCGTAGCCGCTGAACAGCGAGATCGTGATGCTGGTTTGGGCGTCGTCGATCCGCGCCCGCAGCTCCGCGACCACCCACCCCACGGCCAGCCCGATCGCGATCCCGCCCGCCGCGCCGGCGACGAACTTCAGTCCCGCGTCCGCGATCGAGAAGCTCCCGCTGACGACGGCGGCCACCGCGACCTTGAAGGCCACCAGCGCGGTGGCGTCGTTGAACAACCCCTCGGCCTCGACGGCGCTGACCAGCGTGCGAGGGAAGTCGAGCCGGCGCATGATCGTCGCGCCGGCCAGCGGGTCGGTCGGTGAGACGATCGCGCCGAGTGTGAACGCGGCCGCCCACGTCAGTCCCGGGATCAAGGCATGCGCCGCCGCCGCGACCAGCGCCATCGTGGCCAGGACGAGCAGCACCGAGTTGAGCGTGACCGAGCGCACGTTGCGGCGGATGTCGCCGAGGTTGGCGAAGAACGCCGAGCCGTACACGAGCGGCGGCAGGAACACGACCAGCACGACGTTCGGGTCGAGCTTCACGCTCGGGATGCCCGGAACGAACCCGAACAGCGCGCCACCGATCACGAGCACGATCGGATAGGGCAGCGACAGCGCTCGGGCCAGCAGGCTGAGGCCCGCGACGGCCACGAGCAGGCCGGCGATCAGGATCTCGGCTTGATGCACGCTCCGCAGTTTGCACGTTGCGCGACGGGCATTAGGGTTTGCGCGGCATGACGACAGGACTGCACGTCGCCCAGCTCAACATCGCCCGCGGCAAGGCGCCGCTCGACTCGCCTCTCCTCGCCGAGTTCATGGCCGCACTCGACCCCGTCAACGCGCTCGCCGACTCGTCTCCCGGGTTCGTCTGGCGGCTGCAGACCGAGGACGGCAACGCCACATCCGTCCGCGCCTTCGACGACGACCGCATCATCGTCAACATGTCGGTCTGGGAATCGATCGACGCGCTGGCCAACTTCGTCTACCGCAGTGATCACATCGCAGTGATGCGCCGGCGCCGCGAGTGGTTCGAGCGCGTCACCGTCCACATGGTGTTGTGGTGGGTGCCGGACGGCCACGAGCCATCCGTGGCGGAGGCCGAGGACCGACTCGAGCACCTCGGCCGGCACGGAGCCACGCCGTACGCGTTCACGTTCAAGCGGCGCTACCTCCCCGACGACGCGCTGGTCGTCGACGAGGAGCTTGGCTGCCCGGCGTAAAACGCGGATCTCTCACCACCACTTGCGCTCTCGCGCCTGCGCCGTGCCGCCGGTCTGGTCAAGCCCGTCGAGGCCGGCCATGTCCTCATCGGAGAGCTCGAAGTCGAACACCTGGGCGTTCTCCTCGATCCTCTCGCGATGCGTCGACTTCGGCAGCACGATCGTTCCCTTCTGCAGGCACCAGCGGATCAGCACCTGGGCCGGCGTGCGGCCGACCCGCTGTGCGATCTCGGCGAC
>JBJMLD010000188.1:0-12417 GCA_045805545.1 Solirubrobacteraceae bacterium
ACGGCGTCCCGGCCGGTCCACGGGAGCTCGGCGACATCGTCATCTGCCCGGCTCACACGAGCGACGTGCGCGAGGCCGTGGTGCACGGCAGCCTGCACCTCAGCGGCATGGACCACGAGCGTGACGACGGCGAGATGCTGGCGCTCCAGTCAGAGTTGATGCGCTGGATCGCATGACCCGGCCGGCGCAGCCGCAGACTCGCTCGGGTTTCGTCGCGCTCGCCGGGCGCCCGAATGTCGGCAAGTCGACGCTCGCCAACGCGCTCGTGGGGGCGAAGGTGGCGATCGTCTCCGACAAGCCGCAGACGACCCGTCGGGCGATCCGCGGCGTCGCCTCGGGCCCGGACTGGCAGCTCGTGCTAATCGACCTGCCCGGGGTTCAGCGTCCGCGTGACGCGCTGACCGAGCGCATGCAGAGCCGCGTCGAGCGCGAGCTGGCCGACGCCGACGCCTGTCTGTTCGTCGTCAACGCCGAGCAGGGAATCGGCCCGGGCGACCGCTTCATCGCCCGGCTGCTGGAACGCTCGCCGGTTCCGGTCATCGTCGCGGTGAACAAGATCGACCGCGCCGACCGCGCTCACACGGCGGCGGCACTGCAGGCGGCGGCCGAGCTCGATGTGGCGCAGGAGATCTACCCCGTCTCGGCGCGCAGCGGCGCCGGCATCGGGCCGCTGCTCGACCATCTCGTCTCGCTGCTGGGGCCCGGGCCCTTCTACTACGAGCCGGAGCTGCACTCCGACCAGTCAGAGGACGTGCTCGCGGCAGAGCTCATCCGCGAGCAGGTGCTGGCGCGCACGCGGGAGGAGCTGCCTCACGCGGTCGAGGTGGAGGTCGAGTCGATCGACCGCCAGCGGCCCGATCTGGTTCGCCTGGAGGCGGTGATCCTGGCCGAGACCGAGTCGCAGAAGGGGATCCTGATCGGGGCCGGCGGGAAGATGATCAAGGCGATCGGCACGGCGGCCCGGCGGGCGATCGAGCGCGAGTTCGGCGTCAGGGTGCACCTGGATCTCTCAGTCCGCGTGCGCCGGCACTGGCGAGCCGACGAGCGGGTCCTCGACCGCCTCGGGATCGAATAACTACCCCGAATAGTGGAGCTTTCGTAGAACATTCGCCCACATCCCTGACAAGGATGTAAAGGTCTATAAGGATTTCCCTGCATAGGCCGATAGGCACGTCGTGCGCGACACTGTCGTCCCGGGGCGGCATTACCGGGGAGATGTGAAGGGGACGCTGGCGAGACGCGAGGCTGTGCTCGCGCTCATCGTGGCTGCGGTCATGGTGCTCGGGCTGCTGAGCGTGTTCGCCGTCGAGTTGGCCGATACGCAGGCCAAGTCGCGGCGCGATGTCACGACGCGCGTGCACGAGCGCGCGCTGCTCGCGGCGGCGCTGCTCGACAGCCTGTTCCAGACGACGAGCAACCAGGTTCCGCAGTACACCCGCACCTACGGCGCCCGCCACATCAGCGAGCAGACGCTCGCGCGGAGCGTGGGCGAGAACCACTATCTCGCCATGCTCGATCAGCGCGGCGACGTGCTCGCCGGCACCCCCGGGCTGACGGCGCAAGCGCGCAGTGACCTGAAGATCTCGGCGGCCCTGGCGCTGGTCCGCTCGGGCCGGCCCTATGGGCTCGGCAACCTGCTGCCCTACGGCAGCAGCGGCGTGGTCAACTTCGCCGTCGCCTTCCCGACGCGCTTCGGGACCCGGATCCTGTTGAGCGGCATCCGCCCGGCGCTGCTCGGCCAATTCATCACCGGCGAGCTGCGCCGCATCCCCGGCGTGAAGGGCGCTCACAGCTACCTGCTGGACGGCAATCACACCGTGCTGGCCTCGACTTCCGCGAGGCGGCCGACGGGGTTCAAGTTCAGCACGCCGGCCCAGCTGAGCGCGTTGGCGCACGGGTCCGGTGACGTCCGCGGTCACTACTACGACCAGGTGCCGCTCGCCAACTCGACCTGGAAGGTGCTCCTGAGCGCGCCCGACGGGCCGTTGTTCGCCAGCGTGACCGGCCTGCGCAAGTGGATCCCGTGGCTGATCTTCATCGCGTTCGCCGTGGTGGCGCTGGTGGCGCTCGTGTTCGCGGTCCGCGCCCTGCGGGCGGCCGACGAGGTGCGTGACGCCAAAGCGCGCCTGGAGGAGGCCAACCAGGAGCTCGAGCGGGCCAACGACCGGCTCCGCCGGCACGCCCAGGAACTGACGCGCTCCAACGCCGACCTCGAGCAGTTCGCATCGATTGCCTCGCACGATCTCCAGGAACCGCTGCGCAAGGTGCGCACCTTCACCGAACAGCTGACCGTGCTGGAGGGCGACGCGCTATCGGCCAAGGGACGCGACTACCTGGAGCGAACGGCGGCCTCGGCGGCCCGGATGCAGAACCTGATCGAGGATCTTCTGCGCTTCTCACGCGTGGCCACCCACGGCCGCCCGTTCGCGCCTGTCGATCTGCATGTCGTCGCGGCCGAGGTCATCGACGACCTGGAAGCCCAGGTCGAGCTCGCCGGCGCGCTGATCCACCTCGCCGAGCTGCCGACGATCGTGGCCGACCCGCTGCAGATGCGCCAGCTTCTGCAGAACCTGATTTCCAACGCGATCAAGTTCCACCGGGCGAACATGCCGCCGGAGGTGTGGATCACGTCAGAGCGTCTGGACGACCACGTTCAGATCACGGTTCGCGACAACGGGATCGGCTTCGAAGCGCAGTACGCGCGGCGGATCTTCCGCGTGTTCGAGAGGCTGCACGGACGAAGCGAGTACGCGGGCACGGGCATCGGCCTTGCGCTGTGCCGCAAGATCGTCGAGCGCCACGGAGGCAGCATCGTGGCCGACGCCGACCCGGGTGAAGGCGCCACGTTCACGGTGACGCTGCCGCTCCGTCAGGCGGCGGAATACAGGTTTGGTCCGCCTGCTGAGCACGTCCATGCAGTCACAGAGAGGGAGGGAGAACATGTCCCAGCATGAGGGTCGCGCGTTAACGATCCTCTTGGCGGACGACGACGAGGACGACCGCGAGCTCACCCGAGACGCGCTCCAGGACCCAAGGCTCGCGGGCGCGATGCGCTTCGTCGTCGACGGCCAGGACTTGATGGACTACCTCAAGCGCTCGGGCGCATATCAGGATCCCGATGCGGACGCACCCCGCCCGGCGATCATCCTGCTCGATCTCAACATGCCCAAGAAGGACGGCTGGGAGGCGCTGGTCGAGATCAAATCCGACGCTTCGCTGCGGCGCATCCCGGTGGTCGTGCTGACCACGTCGAGCGACGAGCAGGATGTCCGCCGGACCTACGAGCTCGGCGTGAGCTCGTTCATCACCAAGCCGGTCACGTTCGCCGGCCTGGTCGAGGCGATGCGGATGTGGACGCGCTACTGGTTCGAGCTGGCCGAGCTGCCGAACGGCGCCGCCGCGTAATGCCTAAGAGGTCATCTAAAAACTCCGCGTGTGCGGCTGGCGAGCGCCGGATCAAGCGAGGCCAGGACGCAGGACCCCGACGCATAGCGGAGCTATGCGAGGGTCCGAGGACGCAGCCTCGCGTAGATCCGCCGCCGCCAGACGTGCGCGGGGGGTTTTGAGATGGCCTCTAGGCCTACCGAGCTGATCAGCGTCCTGCTGGTCGAGGACGACGAGGAGGACTATCTGATCACGCGCGACATGCTCCGAGCCCAGGAGCGCGTCCGCTGCGCGGTCGAGTGGTTGCCGGGTTACGACCGCGCACTGCAGGCGATCCGTGAGGCCCGCCACGACATCTACATCGTCGACTACCGGCTCGGTGAGCGCACCGGCCTGCAGCTGATCCGCGAGGCGATCGCCACGCGTCCGCAGGCGCCGGTGATCATGCTGACCGGCGAGAGCGACTACCGCATCGACGTGGAGGCGAGCGAGCTCGGTGTGACCGACTACCTGCTCAAGCAGGAGCTCGACCCGGTAGCGCTGGAGCGCTCGATCCGTTACGCGATCCGCCACCACCGCGCGATTCTTGAGCTGGCGCGCAGCGAGGAGCGCTACGCCCTCGCCGCCAGCGCGGCCAACGACGGGATCTGGGACTGGGATCTGAGTACGGACGAGCTCTACATCTCGCCGCGCTGGCGCGCAATCCTCGGCCATCCGGAGGCCGGCGGCGTGCAGGAGCCGACCGTCTGGTTCGAGCTCGTGCACGACGACGATCTACCGCATCTGCGCGCCGCCGTCGACGCGCACCTGGCCGGCCGCAGCGCCCATCTCGAGTCAGAGCACCGGATCCGCCACCAGGATGGGAGCTGGCGTTGGATGCTGGCGCGCGGTCTCGCCATGCGCGACGGAGCCGGCCGGGCGACCCGCATGGCCGGCTCACTGACCGACGTGACCGACCGGCGCACGGCCGAGCAGCGGCTTCGGCACGGCGCGCTGCACGATGACTTGACAGGCCTGCCGAATCGCGCGCTGTTCATGGATCGGGTCGATCAGGCGCTGCGGCGGCGATCGCGCGAGACGCACGGCACGCCGGCGATCCTGTTCGTCGACATCGACGGGTTCAAGCTCGTCAACGACAGCCTCGGACATGACGTTGGCGATCAGCTGCTGGTGGCGCTGTCCCGCCGGCTGACCGAGGCGATGGGGCCCGATGACACCGTAGCGCGGATTGGCGGCGATGAGTTCACGCTGCTGCTCGAGGAGGCCGAGGACGATCGCGACGCGATGGCGCTCGCCCGGCGGCTGCAGATGCTTCTGGCCGAGCCGTTCGAGGTTGGCGGCCGGCAGCTGTTCGTCTCGGCCAGCATCGGGATCTCGCACCGCTCCCGTTCGCTCAGCGCCGACGAGCTGCTGCGCAACGCGGACATCGCCATGTTCGACGCCAAGCGGCGCGGGCGCGGCCGCTGCACCGTGTTCGACGAGAGCATGCACCGCCGCGTCGTGGACCGCCTGGTGCGAGAGAACGAGCTCCGCCACGCGGTCGAGCAGGCGCTGCTCGAGGTTTACTATCAGCCGATCGTCGACCTCAGCACCGGGCGGATCCGGGCGCTCGAAGCGCTGGCGCGATGGCCGACCGGCTGGGGCGAGGTCACGCCGCCCGAGTTCATCGTGATCGCAGAGGAGACCGGGATGATCGGCGCGCTCGGGATGCACGTCCTACGCGCTGCCCTGGCCGACCTGGCCGGCTGGCGCCGGCATCGCCTGATCGACGACGACGTCTGCGTCAGCGTCAACATCTCCTCGCGCCAGTTCGAGGCCCCCGATCTGTTCGGCGACATCCGCGCTGCGATCGCCGCCGCCGGTCTGCCCGCCGACGCGCTGCGACTCGAGATCACCGAGAGCACGCTGATGCAGGATCCAGACCGCACGGCGGCGATCGTCTCGCAGATCTGCGCCACGGGCGTCGGCCTGCACCTGGACGACTTCGGCACGGGCTACTCGTCGCTGGCCACGCTCAACCAGTTCCCGTTCGACGCGCTGAAGATCGACCGCAGCTTCGTCGGCTCGATCATGCCGGGCGACGAGGCGGGCGATGTGATCGTCCGCTCGACGGTGGCGCTGGCCCACAGCCTCGGCTTGAGCGTGATCGCGGAGGGGATCGAGGAACCCGACCAGGTGCGCCGGCTGCGCGCGCTCGGATGCGAGTACGGCCAGGGCTTCCTGTTCTCGCGTCCGGTGAGCGCCGAGCGGATTGAGGCGCTGCTTGCGGATTGGTCGCCGGCGCGCGGGGCCTTGGTGGCGCAGCCAGCTTAGGCCTTCGCAGGGCGAAAAAACCTGCATCGAAGAGGGCGGTTCGGGGGGCGGTCGCGCTCCCGATCACCCTGGTCCGCCCGTAAAAGTCCGCTCTGCTCCAGGTCACCGGGGGGCAAAGCGGTCTTATGCGGCGTAGAGCCGTAGAAAGGGCACTTTGCTCTCCGGGTGACTTGAGCAAATCGGGGTTTTGCGGGTCCCCGCCGGCCTAGCGGGGCCGCGCTGGCGCGTCTGCGACCAGCACGGCGAGGTCCCGGTGGCGCCACGCCACCGAAGCGTCGAACCCCGCCGCGCCGAGCCAATCGAGCTGCGAGTCGATCGAGCTCGGCTGGTCGTAGACGCCATCAACGGGCGTGACTACGTCGCGAGGGTCGTCCGGGACGATCACGTCGCCGAGCACGAAGCGGCCGCCCGGCCGCAACACTCCCGCGACGCGGCGGAACAGGTCCGCCTTGCCGGCGGCGTCCAGGTGGTGGATGGCGAGCACGGACACGACGAGGTCGAACGGGCCGCTCGGCAACGCGTCCTCCAGCCGCGCCACGTCCAGCCGAACAGCGCGCGACGGCCCCGGCAGGCCAGACAAGACCTCCCGCGCCACCGAGAGCATCTCCTCGGAGGCGTCGATCCCGTGCAGCGACGCGCCCGCATGCGCGGCGAGCAGCCGCCGGGCGGTCTCACCCGTCCCCGTACCGAGCTCGAGGATCGAGAAGACCTCGCCGCCGCCACCCGGGCCGCCACCCCCACGACTCGCCGCCACGACCTCATCCTGGAGGCGCTCGTAATCGGGCACCTCGGCGCGCATCAGCTCCAGATACGTCGAAGGATCCCAGTGGAACTGCCCCAACCGGCTACTCCTTCCACCACGCGGCGAGCACCCGCCGCCAGTTCCGCCACGCGATCGCCTCAACCTCGGCGGCGCTGAAGCCGACCGCCCGCAGCGCGTCCAGCACCCGGGGCATCCCGGCCGCGTCACCCACGGCCGAAGGGATGGTCGCGCCATCGAAGTCCGAGCCCAGCGCCACGTGCGCGACGCCGATCCGCTCGGCGATGTACGCGGCATGCTGCGCAATCAGCGCAATAGGCGTGTCGGGGTTATCCGCGAAGTCCGGCCGCAGAAACGGACACGCGAACACGATGCCCACGAGTCCGCCGCTCTCGCCAACGGCATCGAGCTGAGCGTCGGTCAGGTTGCGCGACGCCCCGCACAGGGCGTGCGCGGCGGAATGGCTCGCCACCAGCGGGCCGACCCCGAGCCGAGCCACGTCCCAGAACCCGGCCTCGTTCAGATGGCTGAGGTCGACGAGGATCCCGAGCGAAGCGCACGCCTGCAACAGCGCAGCTCCGGCGTCAGTCAGCCCCGGCCCCGTGTCGGGCGACGAGGGGAAGACGAAGGGCACCCCGTGGGCGAACGCGTTCGGGCGGCTCCACACCGGCCCGAGCGAGCGCAGCCCGGCGGCGTACCACAGCGGTAGAGCCTCGAGGCCCGGGTCGATTGCCTCCGCCCCCTCGAGGTGAAGCACAGCCAGAGGCGGACCGGACGCGCCGTCAGCCGGCGCCCCGTCAGCCAGCGCCCCGTCAGTCAGCGCCGCGTCCAGATCCGCTACGCCGCGCGCCACCACGACGGCCCCGGCTCGTTCGAGCCCGGCCAGCCGGCCCGCGGCCGCGGTGGCAAATGCCGCGGCGACGGGGTGCTCGACCGGGGCCGCCATCTCGAACTCGATCACGCCGTCAGAGCGCTCCACCGGCACCTCGTTCTCGTCCGCCGAGGGCGTGAACACGGCGAAGATGCCGCCGCGGATCCCGCCCGCGCGCATGCGCGGGAGGTCGAGGTGGCCGCCGTCGCGCCCCGTGGCCAGCCGCGCGTGGTCATCGCGCGTCAGCGCGTCGTTGTGGCCGTCGAACACCGGGATGACTGGCACGTGCGAGATTGTGCGTGATGAGCGGCGATACATGGTCCGCGGCTCCGCAAGCCCTTGTCCTTCCCACAACCGCGGTACACGTCTGGCGCTCACCCGCCAGCGATCGCAACGAAGCGCGAGCGATCCTGAAAATCCTCCTCGCCCGCTACGAAGACCTGGACCCCGAGGCGATCAAATTCACCGAAGGGCCCCACGGTAAACCCGCGCTCGGCACAACAAGCGACCTCCGCTTCAACCTGTCGCACACCAAGGGACTGGCGCTCTACGCGTTTGCCCGGGGCAGCGAAGTCGGGGTCGATGTCGAGCGCGAGCGTCAAGGCCTCGACACGGTCCGCCTGGCCGGCCGCTTCATCAACCCCCGAGAAGCACACAGCCTCCAACAACTCGAGCCCGAACAGCGCGACGAGGCCTTCCTCCGCGCCTGGGTCCGCTACGAGGCCACGGTCAAGTGCCTCGGCACGGGCATCGGCGGGCGCAACATCCAGAAATCCCTCACAGACACGTCCCCATGGGTCAAGGAGATCGATCCCGGGCCAAAAGCCGCCGCGGCCGCCGTAGCTGTGGCCGACGGGCCGCGGACGCTCCACCTCTACGAATGGGCCGCCTCCTAGAATCGCGGCGGATGGACGACTCCGAGATCGCATACGACGAGCGCGGACTGGTGCCGTGCATCGTGCAGGACTGGCGCACCGGCGAGGTGCTGACGCTCGCCTACATGAACGCAGAATCGCTCGAGCTGACCCGCCAGACCGGCCAGATCCACTTCTTCAGCCGCTCGCGCCAGGAGCTGTGGCACAAGGGAGAGACCTCGGGCAACACGCAGGCCGTCAAGGCGATCCGCTACGACTGCGACGGCGACGCCCTGCTGGCGCTGGTCGAGCCGGCGGGGCCGGCCTGCCACACCGGCGAGCGCACGTGCTTTCACCGCGGCGAGCTGGAGCCGCCGGCGCCGCACGAGGTGCTCCCCGGCCTCGAGCGGACGATCGCCCAGCGCGCGGCAACCCGCCCCGACCGCTCCTACACGGCGACGCTCCTGGCCGACCCACAGCGCATCGGCGAGAAGGTCCAGGAGGAGGCCGAGGAGGTGGCGCGGGCCGCGCAGAGCGAGTCAGACGAACGCGTGGCCGAAGAGGCAGCCGACGTCGTCTACCACCTGACCGTGCTGCTCAAGTCCCGCGACCTGTCGCTGGCCGACGCCGAGCGAGTCCTCGATGGCCGTCGTCAGCGCTAGCGCCACCACCCACGCGACGCCGTCGCTCGAGGAAGTCCGCCGGCTGGCCGAGCGCCACAACCTGATTCCCGTGCGCGAGACGTTCATCGACGACTGCCAGACGCCCGTCTCGGCCTTCCTCAAACTGCGTGAGAACGGCCCCGCCTTCCTGCTCGAGTCAGCCGACCAGGGCCGCGTCGGGCGCTACTCGTTCATCGGGTTTCGCCCTCGCCGCGTGCTCCGCTGGTCGCTCGGCGACGGCGGCGACCCGTACGCGCTCGCCGCGCAGGAGCTGAGCCGCCACAATCCGGCGCCGCTGCCCGATCTCCCACCGTTCGCCGGCGGCGCCGTCGGCATGTTCGCCTACGACCTGGTGCGCACCGTCGAGCCGCTCGCCGAACCGAACCCCGACCCGCTCGGCGTGCCCGACCTGGCGCTGATGCTGACCGACGGGCTGGTCGTGTTCGACCATCTCAAGCACACGGTCACCGTGCTGGCCAACGTCTACGTGTCGGGGGAGCAGACGCTGGAGAACGCCTACCGCCAGGCCCAGGACACGATCGCCGAGGTCCGCTGGCGCCTGGCCGGCCCCGTGCCGCGACCGGCCAAACCGCCCCAGCGCGTCCGCACCGCGCCCGAGTTCACCTCCAACACGACGCCCGAGCGCTTCAAGGAGATGGTGTCGCGGATCATCGAGTACATCTACGCTGGCGACGCCTACCAGGTGGTGCCCTCGCAGCGCTGGTCGGCCCCGGTCCCGGTCGAGGCGTTCTCGATCTACCGCGGCCTGCGCGCCGTCAACCCCAGCCCGTACATGTACTTCCTCGACTTCGGCGACTTCGAGGTGGCCGGGGCCAGCCCCGAGCCGCTAATCACAGTCAGCGGCCGCCACGTCTCGACCCGCCCGATCGCCGGCACCCGCCCGCGGGGCGCCAGCGCCGAGGAGGACAGGCGGATCGCCGAGGACCTCCTGGCCGACCCCAAGGAGCGCGCCGAGCACGTGATGCTCGTCGACCTCGGCCGTAATGACCTGGGCCGCGTGTGCGAGTACGGCAGCGTCGAGGTCGAGGACTTCATGGCCGTCGAGAACTACAGCCACGTGATGCACATCGTCTCGAGCGTCATCGGTCGCCTGCGCCCGGAGGTCGGCGGCCTGCAGGCCCTCGCCTCGGTGCTCCCGGCCGGCACGCTGTCCGGCGCCCCGAAGGTCCGCGCGATGCAGATCATCGATGAGCTCGAGACGGTCAAGCGCGGCGGCTACGGCGGCGCGATCGGCTGGGCCAGCTACACCGGCGACCTCGACACCTGCATCCACATCCGCACCGTCGTGGTCAAGGACGGCGTGGCTCATGTGCAGGCCGGCGGCGGGACCGTGGCCGACGCCCAGCCCGAATACGAGTTCGATGAGTCGGTGGCCAAGGCGCGCGCCGTCGTCCAAGCGGTCGAGTTGGCCGTGGCCCAGGAGGAGTGGGCATGAACATCGACGGCATGCGCGTCCTCGTGCTCGACAACTACGACAGCTTCACCTACAACCTCGTCCAGTACCTGGGCGAGCTCGGCGCCGCGGTCGAGGTCGTGCGCAACGACCACGCCACGGTCGACGACCTGCTCGTCCGCGGTTACGACCGCGTGATCGTCTCGCCCGGCCCGTGCACTCCCAACGAGGCGGGTATCAGCCTCGAAGCAGTGAAGCGCTTTCCCGCCGCTCACGTGCCGACGCTAGGCGTGTGCCTGGGTCATCAGGCCCTCGTCCAGGCCTGGGGCGGTCACGTGATCAAGCACGAGCCGGTGCATGGCAAGACGACCAGCATCGAGCACGACGGCAAGACGATATTCCGGGACCTGCGCGAGCCGCTCGAGGTGGGCCGCTACCACTCGCTGGTCGCCGCCCCGGAGCTCCCGGACGTACTCGAGCGAAGCGCGTTCGGCGGCGAGGTCGTGATGGCCGTGCGCCACCGCGAGCTGCCAGCCGAAGGGGTCCAGTTTCACCCCGAGTCGGTCCTGACCGAACAGGGCAAGGAGCTGCTGGCCAACTTCCTGAACGGAGCGCGATGAGCGGCGGCCCCGAGACGCTGCCGCGCGCAATCGACGCGCTGGCCAGCGGCCACGACCTGACGCTCGAGGAAGCGGCCGCCGTCCTGTCCGAGATCATGGCCGGCAACGCCTCGGAGATCCAGATCGCGGCCTTTCTCATCGCGCTGCGCACCAAGGGCGAGACCGTGCAGGAGCTGGCCGGCCTGGCCAAGACGATGCGCGCCTGGGCCGCCCCGGTGGCCGTGCAGCGCCGCGACCTGCTCGACACGGCCGGGACGGGCGGTGGCCGGCGGACGTTCAACGTCTCGACCACGGCGGCTCTGATCGCGGCCGGGGCGGGCTGCACCGTGGCCAAGCACGGCAACCGCTCGGCCACCGGGCTGTCCGGCTCGGCCGACGTGCTCGAGGCGCTCGGGGCGCGCATCGACCTCGCACCGGGCGCGGTAGCGCGCTGCATCGAGGACGTCGGCTTCGGCTTTATGTTCGCGCCGGCGCACCACCAGGCCACGCGCTACGTCGTGCCCGTGCGGCGCGAGCTGGCCGTGCGGACGATCTTCAACTTCCTCGGACCGCTGACCAACCCGGCCGGCGCAACGCGCCAGCTGATCGGCGTCTCGGACCCCGGCTACCTGGAGGTCATGGCCGGCGCGCTGGCCCTGCTCGGCACCGAGCACGCCCTGCTCGTGTCAAGCGAGGACGGCCTCGACGAGGTCTCGATCAGCGCTCCCACGACCGTCGTCGAGGTCAACCGAGGCGATGTGCGGCGCTACAGCATCACGCCCGAGCAGGTCTCGCTGCCCCGCGCCCCCGGCGACCAGGTCCCGGGCGGCAACCCCCAGCAGAACGCCGAGACGACCCGGCGGATCCTGGCCGGCGAGACCGGTGTGCCCCGCGACCTGGCCCTGATGAACGCCGGGGCGGCGATCTACGCCGGCGGCGGCGCCGACTCACTCGCGGCCGGCGTGACGGCCGCCCAGGAGGCGATCGACTCGGGCCGCGCCGCGTCCGCCCTCGAGCGCTTCGTGAGCCGAACTCAGGAGCTGGTGCCGGCGTGAACGAGCTGGAGCGGCTGGTGGCGAGCACCCGGGATGTGGTGGCGCGGCGCCAGGAACGGCTGCCTATGCACGTGCTGCACGAGCAGGCCGAGGCGCGGCGCACGGCCGCCGACGAGCGATCGTTCACATCGGGGCTGACGCGCCCCGGGCTGGCGCTGATCGCCGAGCACAAGCGCAGCTCGCCGTCGGCCGGCGTGATTCGAGAGGACCTCGCGCTGGCGGATGTCGTGCTCGCCTACGAGCGCGGCGGTGCCGCCGCACTCTCCATCCTGACCGAGGAGTCGCGCTTCGACGGCTCGCTGGCCGACCTGGCCGCCGCCCGCGCCAACTCGATCCTCCCGATCCTGCGCAAGGACTTCATCGTCGATCCCTACCAGGTCGCGGAGGCGTTCGCGGCCGGCGCGGACGCGATCCTGCTCATCGTGGCCGCGCTCGAGCCGGACCTGCTGGCCGAGCTTCACTCCGCAGGCCGCCGGCTCGGCCTGGATGTCCTCGTCGAGGTCCA
>JBJMLD010000189.1:0-72695 GCA_045805545.1 Solirubrobacteraceae bacterium
TCGGCCAGCTGAGCCCGCAGTCGCCGCCCGGCTCGCACCCGCCCAAGATCGTGAGCATCGCGGTCTCGGGCATGAGCCTGACCGTCGGTTCGATCACGGCGAGCGCCACATCCGGCCTGCTCGTCCTGACCGGCGGCGGCCTGGCCGGCGAGATCGCCGGCGCGACGCTGAGCGGCCTGCCGAGCAGCATCGGCTTCACCGGCAGCTTCGACGTGCGGCTGAACACGACGACCGCCGCCGTCGCGCAGCAGTTCCAGCTCGCCGGCAGCACGGTCGCCATCAACCTCCCGGCCGGTCCCTACCTGCGAGTCGAGGGCGACGGCGTCTCGCTGGCCGTGGCCGGCCAGAGCGTCAGCGGCAACTTCGTCTTCGAGCGGGCCACGGACTCCGGCGGGACGGTCGTTCGGGTAACCGCGACCAACGTCAGCGCCTCCCTCGGAGACGGCACGACCAGCTTCGTTACCTTGTCGGGCGGGAGCGGCGCACTGGTGCTGACCGGCGCCAACCTGGCCGGCCAGATCGCCGGCAACGTGACCGTCGCCATCCCGGGCGTGACGCTCACCGGAACGCTCCAGCTGTCGGTCAACACCTCTTCGGCGAGCGGGGGCTTCAGCGACTCGATCACGTTCGGCACCCAGCCGTCCGGGACAACCGCGGTGGCCATCGGAGACGTCAACGGCGACGGCCGGCCCGACCTCATCGTGGTCTCGAGCAGCGGCCAGAAGCTGCTCTACCTGAACGACGGAAACCCCGATCCGTACAACACGCTGGCGCCGATCCAGATCGGCGCGAGCTTGAGCGACAACAGCACCTCGGTCGCTCTGGGCGATGTCAACGGCGATAACCATCCCGACCTGATCGTCGGCAACTCGGGCAGCGCCAACGCGGTATTCCTGAACGACGGGCAGGGCAACTTCGCGCTCCCGAACCCGAGCAGCCTGGGTGACCTGGGATCCGGCGCGACCGCGATCGCCGTCGGTGATCTGAACGGCGACGGCCGGCTAGACGTGGTCGTGGCCAACGGCGGCACGCCGACCGTGTACCTGAACCGCGGGCCGGACACGGCCGGTGGCTGGCAGGGCTTCGCGACTGGCAGCGCGGTGAGCGGCGCCGGCGCCACGGCGACGGCTCTCGGCGCGGCAGACTTCAACCGCGACGGCGCGCTCGACCTCGTCGTCGCGAACAGCGGCGCGAATACCAACCAGCTCTATCTGGGTGATGGCCACGGCGGCTTCATCGCCAGCGGCGCCGGCCTCGGCAGCGGCGGCAAGGCGCTGTCGATCGGCGACCTGAACGGCGATGGCTATCCGGATCTCGTGATCGCCACGGCGTCCGGGACCTCCGTCGTGCTCAACGGCGGCGGCGCGTTCACGACGCGGCTCTCAGCGCAGGTCACCGCGGGTGACACCAGCATCCACGTGACCTCACTCGCCGACTTCCCGTCTGGCGGCGCGACGATCAAGATCGGTAGCGAAACCCTCACCTACACGTCCGTCAACGTCGCTAACCGCACGCTCACGCTGGCGGCCGGCGCGGCGAGCACCCACCCGCAGACCGACCTGGTCACGCTGGTGCTGCCGGCGGTGACGCTGAGCAGCACGATCACAAACGACGCGACGCTGAACGCAGTTCCGATCAGCTCGGTCACCGGCCTGCCGATCACGGGCGGCACGGTGCTGATCAACTCCGAGCGCCTTACCTACACCGGGATCAACCAGCAGTCGAACCTGCTCACCGGGGTTACCCGCGGCACTGGCGGCACGACCGTGGCCGGGCACACGAGCGGCGCCTCGGTGATCCTCGTGCTCGCCACGCCGAGCCTGGCCGGCGGGCTCAACTCGGGCGACGCCACTCTGAGCGTGACGTCCACTGCCGACTTCCCGACCGGCGGCGGCACGATCCTGATCGACTCGGAGCGGATCACATACACCGGGGTGAGCGGCAGCACCCTGACCGGGCTCGGCCGCGGCGCGGGCGGGACGACGGCCGCTCCGCACACGCAGTTCGCACCGGTCACCTACGTCCCACCGACACTTTCCGTCGGCAGCACGGGTCTGACCGCCAGCGATACCTCGCTCACGCTCGCCGCCGCCGCGGTCCTGCCGTCGGCCGGGACGCTGCTGATCGGCGGCGAGCAGATCGTCTACACCGGCGTGAGCGGCACCACGCTGAGCGGCCTGATTCGCGGTGCCGGGGGCACCACAGCCGCTGTTCACACGGCGGCGAGCCCGATCATCCTGCTCTCGGTATGGCGCGGCGTGAGCGCTCCGAACGCACTGGCCGGCGTCTCGAGCGGGACCTCGGCCGTGTCGCTCGGCGACGTCAACGGCGACGGTCACGTGGACATCGCGCTGGCCAACAACGGCGGCGTGAGCAGCCTGCTGCTCGGTGACGGCACCGGCGCGTTCACGGCCGCTCCGCCGGCCAGCTTCACCGCGCCGAGCAGCCTGTCCGCCACCGCGCTCGGCTTGGCCGATGTCAACGGCGACGGACGCGCCGACCTGATCCTGGCCAGCAGCCTTCCCAACCAGGGCACGCTCGTGTTCCTCGGTGCCGCCGGAGGCGTCCTGAGCGCACAGGGCGCGATCGGCGCCACCACGATCAGCCTGCCGAAGGGCCCGTACTTCGACCTGCAGGGCACCAACGTCACGCTGACCGTCCTCACGCAGACGATCACCGGGAGCTTCGAGGTCTCGGTGTCGACGCAAGACGGCAGCCGCGTGGTGACGATCACCGTCCCGAGCGCCAGCTGGGCGTTCAGCGCCTCGAACTCGATCTCGATCTCCGGAGGCGCGCTCGTCATCAAGCAAGGCGGCGTCGCCGGGCAGCTCACGGTGTCGGGCGCGAGCACGCTGTCGGGCGACCTCGGCACCAGCGACGCGACGATCTCCCTCGCATCCACCGCCGGATTCGCCCCGACCGGCACAGTCCTGATCGGCTCCGAGCTGATCCAGTACACGGTCAAGGACGCCACCACGCTGAACGTGGTGAGCCGCGGCTCGAGCCCGGTGACGCACACCAGCGGCGCAGCGGTGGCCCAGGTCCTCACCCTCGGCCCGGTCTCGCTGGCCGGTTCGATCAGTGCGCAGTTCAATACGCTGAGCACGCCCGTCGCGCTCGCCGCGACGGAGCTCCCGGCCGGGCCTTACATCCAGCTCAGCGGCACAGCGCTCAGCCTGCTGCTGCCGGGCGGAACCTCCCTGTCGGGCAACTTCACCGTCCAGCGGACGACCGACCAACACGGGCAGACGCGCTTGGCCATCGGCGCCTCCGGCGTGGCGCTCACCCTCGGCGGCCAGAACGTGCTCACGGGCGGTCAGGGGCTGCTCGTGATCGACAGCGGCTCGGCGAGCGGCGTGGCCGGCTCGCTTCAGGGGACCATCAGCACGGCGGGGCTGCTGCCGAGCAGCGTGCAGCTCACCGGCACGTTCGGCGTCGCCATCAACCAGAGCACCCAGGCGATCGATGAATCGCTCGTAGTCGGCGGCGTCACGCAGTCGCTCACGCTTCCGGCCGGGCCGTTCATCCAGGTCTCGGTCACGGGCGGGCAGCTGACCATCGCGGGTCAGACGCTGAGCGGCGACTTCGCTTACCAGCAGGTCACCCAGAACGGCACCACCGTCACCCAGCTGAGCGCCAGCAACGTCAGGCTCAGCCTCGGCTCCGGCGCGACGCAGTTCGTCAGCCTGACCGACGGCCACGGCAACCTGACGATCTCCGGCGTCGGCGCGGGGCGGACGATGGTAGGCAGCCTCGCCGCCACGGTCGCCGTGAACGTGCCCGGCGTCACGGTCAAGGGCACGCTGGCCCTGGCCATCGACACCGGCCAGGGCACGTTCTCCGTCAGCGGCACGGGGATCGCGATCACCATCCTCGGCCAGAGCCTGAGCGCCGACGTGGCCATCACCCAGACCACCGGGGTGGGCGGGGCCAAGACGACCACGCTGACTGTTTCCAACCTCGACATGCGAGTCGGAACGGCGTCGCTCGGCCTGCACATCACCGCCGGCGTGACGGAGGGTCCGAGCCAGCTGACCTTCTCCCCGACCGGATTGACCGGTCATATCACCGCCACCGTGGCGATCCTCGGCCTGCCCAGCGACGTCAGCTTCGGGACGCCGGGCTCCAGCGGCATCCCGATCTCAGTCGCCGTCGCGCCGGGCTCGGTGCAGGTCGGCCTCGGCACTGTCGCGCAGCCGTTCGCGGTCAGCATCCTCGGTCAGACGATCCGCGGCGTCTTCGGCTTCCAGCAGACCAAGGACGCCGGCAAGGACGGCGTGCTCGGCACGGCTGATGACCGGACGATCCTGCGCATCGCCGCCAGCGACGTGCAGGCGTTCGTGGGCAGCGGCGGCATCGACAACACCGGGCAGATGACGCCCGGCAGCATCGGGGCCGCGCTGACGAACGGGACGGGCTTCGTCCTGCTCACCCCGGACGGATTGGCAGCGCAGGTCAGCGGCGGGGTCAGCCTGGCGCTGGGCGGCGGGATCAACGTCAGCGTCACCAGCGCGAGCTTCGCGATCAACGAGACGACCGCGGCGGTCAATGACCAGTTCAGCTTCGGCGGCACCCAGACCACGCTCAACCTGCCGAAGGGTCCGTACCTCCAGATTGGCCTGACCGGCGTCAATTTGGTCATCGCGGGCCAGCAGCTCCAGGGCGATTTCACGCTCACGCGCCAGGGCAGCGGGCCGTCGGCCACGACGAGCATTGCGCTGGCCAACGTCGGTCTGCGGCTCGGCACGGCGCAGCGCGACTTCGTCGTCGTGAGCGGTGGCCACGGGGCGCTGACGATCAACTCATCGACCTCGGCGCACCCCGGCGTCTACGGCGCGCTGGCAGCCAGCATCGCCGTCTCGGTGCCGGGTCTCGGACTGTCGGGCGACTTCCGGCTCATGTTCAATACGACGAACGCTGCTCAGAGCGTTATCGACGGCGCCAACACGATTGCCGTTCCCACGGGCATCAGCGTGACCGGCGCCGGCGTGACGCTCACGGTGCTCGGCCAGTCGCTGACCGGCGATGTCGGCTTCAAGTACGACAGCGCCAACAAGGTCGTCGGCGTGGCCGTCTCCAATCTCACGCTGAACCTTGGCAATGGGACCACCCCATTCATCAGCGCCACTGTCGACCACGCCGCGCTCCTGCTCACGAGCACCGGCATGGCCGCCCAGATCGCCGTGACGCTGAGCACGCCCGGCATCCCAGCCAACGTGCTCTCGTTCAACGGCAGTGCGACGCTCACGATCAACACGACGCCGACCCCCGTCAACCAGACGATCGACGTAGGCAACGGCTCCGTCACGCTGGCCATCACACAAGGCGGCCCGTTCATCTCGGTCGAAGTCGGCACCACCCAAACCCCGGCCAGCCTCAGCATCCTGAACCAGACGCTGAGCGGTCACTTCTTCTTCCAGCAGTTGACGGTGCCGGACGGCACGCCGACCGGGAAGAAGATCGTCGCCGTGGGCTTCGACAACACGAGCCTCACGCTCGGTTCCAGCCCGCTGACGCTCACCGTCTCGAACGGTCACGGCGCATTCGAGCTGACGCCGCAGGGCGTGGCCGGCGCGTTCGGCGGAACCGTCACCTTCGCCCAGGGCTTCCCGGTCAGCATCAGCGGCACGCCGAGCGTCGAGTTCAACAACACCACGGCGGCGATCAACGACAGCTTCACCTTTACGGACACGACCGGCGTGTCGCACACGCAGACGTTGAGCCTGCAGGCCGGACCGTTCCTCCAGGTGGCGGCCTACAACACCGACATCACGATCGGGAGCGTCACGCTGCACGGCGACGCCCTGTTCCAGAAGGCGACGAGCGGCGGCACGACGCTGATCGAGCTCGGCGTGGCCCACGTGTCCTTCGACAACCACAACTCACCCGGCGGGGGCGCGATCGAGAACGGCCGCGGCGCGCTCGTCCTGCCGAGCACGGGCGGTGTGGCCGGCGTCATCTTCGGCGACGCCTCGCTCGGCTTCTCCGCCGACGGCGTGACATTCAGCGCCAAGGCGACCATCGGCCTGGAGATCAACACCACCGGCGGCCCATTCCCGCGCACGAACCCGCCGTTCAACGTGACCGTCAACGGCGTCGTGATCCCGATCGACATCCCCGACCAGGGACTGACGTTCATCGCCAACGACGTGGCCATCAACCTCGACAACCTGGTCGAGATCGAGGGCAACTTCCGGGTCTCGGCCGGCAACTTCAGCGGCAGCGGCCTACAGCTGTTCGTCGGCAGCGGCCCGTACAAGTACCAGCCGGGTGACCCCAACCCGGCCCATACGCCGGGCGACGTCAACCCGGACGCGATCGGCCTGCTCCTCGATCAGGGCAGCGTCGTCTACAAAGCAGGCGCCAGCAGCGGGCTCTACAGCCTGTACGCGACCGGCACGCTCAAGTTCATCGGGCTCGACGGCCTGACGATTCAGGGCACGGCCACGCTGCAGATCAACACCACGACCGGCGCGGTCACGTTGAACGACCCGAGCGCGCCGACCGACCCGACGAAGAATCATCAGCTCGCGGCCAGCACGTTCAGCTTCGCCGCCACGGGAGTGACGATCAGCGTGGGCACGATCTTCTCGCTGCATGGCGATCTGAGGGTCAGCAGGGGCGGTGACGGCACTCTGACCGTCGGCGTGTCGAACGCCAGCCTCGACCTCACCGTCTCCGGACAGCCGATCTTCGGGCTCACGAACAGCGCCGCGATGTTCACCATCGATCCGGTCAGCGGCTTCCATATGCAGAGCCTGTCCGTCGGCGGGTTCTCCCTGCTCGGAAACGATGTCGGCCTGGGCGGCGCCGGGATCAACGCCTCCAACCTTCCGCCCATCGCCGACCTCGGTGGCGCGCTCGTCGTCGATCCGTCGAAGCCTCAGGTGGCCAACAACGCGGTCATCGCGGACAACCAAGTGCTCGATCACATCGACGTCACGTTCAGCGACCCGAGCGGCCGCGGCCTGAACACCAGCACGATCCTGTCCAACTCGCAGAAGCTCCAGATCCTCCTCAACGGCGCGCCGATGGCCGGCCTGACCGTCGACCCGACCCCGACGCTCGTCAGCGGTACGACCTACCGCTTCACGCTGCACGGCTGGAAGACCGGGACGCCCGGGACGGTCACGGTCAAGTTCCTCCCCGGCACGTTCGGCGACGTGAACAATGGTCCGACCAACACCGGCTCGATCGAGCAGTTCTTCCTCGTCGCGCCGCCGGTGGGCGGCACAGGCACCCCGAGTGCGCCGCCGATCGCGGTGCTGACCAACCCGTCGCCCGGGCAGGCGATCAGCGTCACCTCGCTCAACGAAGCCGGCTACATCGACATCACCTACAAGAGCCTCGACGGCAACCCGATCGACGAGACCCTGCTGAGAAGCGGCGCACCCTTCACGCTCACCGGCACTGGATTGGGGAACATCGCGCTCGCCGCCGACGGGACCCCCTTGCTCGGAGGGACGCTCCCCGTCCCGCTCGACGGCACGTCGACGACCGACAAGTCGGTCAAGTACCGCTACTACCTGCAGCCGAAGAACCCGTCGGACACGACCGGGCTGTTCCAGGCCGGGACCGTGACTCTCACCTTCAAGACCGGCGCCTTCGGTACCAAGCCGGCCAGCGGCGCTGACAGCCTCAACCTGGCGGGCCTTCAGCAGACGTTCACGCTGACCGCCGATGCCGCCGGCCAGGCCACGACGCCGAAGACGATCTCGCTCGGGCCGCTGAAGCTGCAGGGACCGCACGCCGGGATCGGTGACTTCGGCTTCAAGAACGGGATGCTCGACTTCACGGTCTCGCTCGGCGTCGACACCGCCTCGCTGGCCTTCGGTGGCAGCCAGGGTGGCAGCGGCGTCACCGCCACCCTCAGCCACATTCAGGGCAGCTTCGAGGTCCAGTTCGACGCGCTCGGTCTGCTCAGCGGCAAGTTCCGCGTCAACCTGCCCGGCAAGTTCTCGCTGTCCGTCGCCAGCCTGTCGGTTGTCGTGCCCGACGCGGTCAGTGTGTCCGCGTCCGGGATCCAGATCACCTACGACCCGTCGATCAAGGGCAGCCAGCAGCTGGTGGTCGTCAACGCCGCGACGATCGTCTTCCCGACGCTCAACATCACGGGCACGATCCGGCCCTATGACCCGGTGGCCGGGCACGGTGTGGATCCGTCGAGCACGGCGAAGAACCTGATCCCGGGCCTCGTCGTGCGCACCGATGGATTCACCCTCGGGCAGGCCGAGCTGATCTACGGCCCCACCGCCTCCGGCCCCGATCAGCTCCAGGCCACGAGCGGCAACGCGATCAGCCTGGCCGGGCTCGTGACGTTCAAGAACATCAAGGTCGGGGTGCAGAACTTCTCGGTCGCCTTCGGCGGCAACCAGCCCGCGTTCACCGGCTCCATCTTCATCGCCTCCGACGAGGCGGTGTTCCTACCCGGCAAGCCGATCTCGGCCACGATCAGCCGGCGGCCCGGCAGCGCCAACCCCGACGGCATGCGGGCGACGCTGGTGTTCGATGGCAACGGACACGTGCAGGCGTTCAAGTTCAGCGTCGATCAGATGACGGTCACGCTGGGCAGCTATCTGACGCTGACGGCGACGGGCTTCCAGCTCGACACCGGCGCGGCACCGACAGCCGATCTCGTTTCCTTCGAGTCGGTCGGGGCACAGGTCAACGTGGGTGGCCTGTCGATCGGTGGCGAGGCCCGCCACTTCGCCTTCACCGGCAACGGCACGTTCGAGACCAAGCCCGGATTCGGCGTCTTCCTCACCGTCGGCTCGTCCACCGGCAGCAGTTTCTCCTGGCCGAGCTGGCTGCCGATCAAGATCAACTCGATCGGGATCCAGTGGCCCAACATTCAGGCCGATCCCGGCAAATTCACACTGATCCTGTCGGCCGAGATCAAGTCGATGCCGGCCGACCCGGAGCTGCAGTTCAGCGGCGCGATCCAGGGCATCGAGATCGATCCGTCGCTGCTGCTCAAGGGCGAGTTCCCGATCATCGGCCTGAGCGGCTTCGGGATCGCCATCCACGGCAACATGTTCGGCGGCACGGTCGACGCCCAGCTCGTCGGCGGCATCGAGCGCCTCGATCAGAACTTCAACGTCATCGACGTGCTCGACACCGCCACACCGGTGGCCAAGCGCGTCATGTACCTCGGCATCGAGGGCGGCTTCACAATGGCCGGTGCGGCCGGCTTCACGATCCGGGTCGGCCTCAGCCAGCTCGGGCCGCTCGGCGCCTTCATCGACGTCGAGCTGCCGGAGGGCATCCTGCTCGACCCGATCAGCGGCCTGGCCATCTCCGGCTTCTCCGCCGGCGTCGAGTTCTTCAAGACGCTGCCGTCGATCACCGATCCGTTCGCGCTGCGTAACCCGGAGTTCGGCGCGCCCACCCAGATGACCGCGGGCCAGTGGCTTGGTTCGCTGCAGCAGCAGGTGGCCCAGCAGGCCAAGGCCACGGGCGGGCAGGCGAACTTCCTCGCCGCCTTCACCGCGCCGATGACGATCATCGGCTCGGCCACCATCACCGACGAGTACACGAGCCCCGAGCTGTTCAACATCAAGGCCACGCTGCTGATCTCCACGGACGGCAAGATCCTCATCTCCGGGACTCTCAACTTCGCCGCCAACAGCATCAGCCTGACCGGCAAGCTCTACGCCGACCTCTCGCAGGTCGCCAGCGGCGCGGTGACGGTCCTGTTCCTGGCCGACGTGCCCGACCAGGTGCGGCTGCTGAGTGTCTACGGCAAGCTCCAGATGGGCTTCCGCAACTCCTCCGGCCAGGAGGTGAGCTTCAACGTCGTCGCGCCACCGGCCTCGGCCTCCGCGGCCACGAGCGCACCGACCGCATCCGTCGTGGCGCCGTCGCCCAACCAAGGCTCCGTCGATGTCGAGGTGGCCGGCGCCCAGGTGCAGAGCGGCAGCGGCGGCACCGTCGCGGGCCTACCCGTCGTCGACCCGACGAGCGGCGAGACGGTGGGTAGCCACGGAGTCAGCTACATCGACATCGTCTACACGCCGGCCAGCGGCGCCAACCTGGATTACGCCTACATCCTGGCCAACTCGGCCTTGGCGATCTCCATCAACGGTGCCGGGCTCGGCCTGTCCAGCGCGCAGACGTTGTCCGGCTCGGTGATCCCGGTCGAGACGCTGACCACGAACAGCGGCGTGATCACCGTCCCACTCGTGCTCGACTCCACCAACCACCTCGTGTGGCGCTACGGGCCCACGCGCGAGCAGGTGCTGACCGAGACGAGCGCCGGCGTCGGCTGCTACACGGCGGCCAGCGGGGGCACGGCGGCCACCCACTGCACCGACAAGCAGCTGCTCGACCTCGCCGCCGCAGCCAGCGGCCACTCCCGCCTCGATATGCAAGTCGACACGATCACGGTGGGTGGCGTGCAGCTCAAGGAGGTCACCGATCTGGCCAAGGAGACCGTCCTACAGGCCTCGGACTTCACCGGTGGCGTGACCGACACCAACCTGTTCGCCCTGGCCATGGACAAGGCAGGAGTCCGGGAGTTCCGCTACCTGCTGCCGAGCACGCTGCACTACGGACCCGGTGGGGTCACTGTCGCGATCGCCGGTGGCACCGGCGGCGCCGCCCGCAACCAGGTGGTCACCGACGCGGCCGGCAACGCCACACCGCTCACCTACAACGCGGCCACGAACCAAGCGTTCACCGTCGAGGGGCCGACCGCGACCATTTCCGACCCGGGCGCCGGCGGCACGATCGACATCAACCTGCTGGCAAACCGCAACTGGATCGACGTTGTCTTCAAGGCGCCAGTGTGCGCCGGCGGCGGCGCCTGCGCCACGCTCAACCAGGGCTCGATCACGAGCCCGGGCGCCAAGTTCGCCCTGGGCGGCGCGGGACTCGGCACGCTCGCGCTCGACGCCGGCAAGGGCGCCGTGCTGCTCACCACCGCAGTGAATGGCGATCAGACCTATCGCTTCTGGCTCACGGGCAAGGCGGCGGCCGCCGGCACGGTCACCCTGACCTTCCTGCCCAACTCGTGGTCCTACTACCTCCCGGTCGCCCCGTCGCTGACCGGTGTGCCGGTGCAGATCTCGCCCACGAGCGGCGGCGCCGTCGTCCCGCCCGTGACCATCCAGATCACGATCCCCGACGCCGATGTCGGTCAGAACGGGAACCCGGCGGGCACGACCGACGTGCACCTGACCGGTTTCAGCGTCGACCCGCACTCGGTCAACATCACGCCGACCACGCTGACCTTCACCGTCGACGCCGGACACAGCGGCTGGACGATGGTGATCGATCCAACCCGCGGCGTCACCCTGGTTCCCGGCACGACCGATCAGTTCAACATCCCGGTCACGATCACGCTGCCGACGGGTTATCAGCTGCCTGGCGGCCAGAACTCCGACACAGCGACGTTCAGCGCCACGCTCAGCACCTCGGCCCTCGCTTACTACGGCAACCCGGCCGGCGCCACCCAGTACGGCTCCAGCCTGTCCAGCTACAGCGCCGCCGACTTCCCGACCAACCGCAGCTACCTCGACGTGACGTTCTCACCGACGAGCGGCGACCAGCTCGTGGCGGGCACGATCGGCAGCGGCGGCGACCAGTTCACCCTCAGCGGGCCTGGCGCGAGCGGCTTCACCGTGGGCAGCGGCAACAACAAGCCGGTCTTCCTCGGCAACGACACCTACCGCTTCCTGCTGTTCGGCGGAACGTTTGCCCCGGGCGCCGTCAACGTGACTTTCGACTCTGACAAGTGGTTCGCGGTCTCTGCTCGCGGCCCCCCATGCCCGGGTGGGAACACACACTGCACCGGCACGGGCACAGCGCCCGCCGGTGCCTACGGCAACCTCGCCTTCACCGACACGTTCACGGTCACGGGCGCCGGGGCAGATGTCGTCACCACTCAGCCGAACGGCCAGCTTGCGCCGCTGGCGGGTGGCAGCATCGGGCGAGGCCAGCTGAACACCCAGGGGTACATCGAGATCAGCTTCCATGCCACCGCGGGCAACTCGATCGACGCCGCGACTATCACCGGCGACGAGCTCACGCTGACGGATTCCTCCGGCCACACGATCGCGCTCGGGACTCCGGTCAGGGAGGGCACGAGCACCGTCTGGCGCTACTCGTTCACCGGCTCACTGGCCGCCGGGACCTACACCGTCACCTACAACGCCGGGTCGTTCGCCGACACCGGCGGGATGTTGGGGCAGGCCGGAAGCCAGCAGTTCATCGTCCAGGACGCCACTACCACGCAGGTCGGCCCGAGCTCCGGCGGCGTCGTCAAGCAGACCGACCTGAACGGCCGCGGCTGGATCGACATCACCTTCCCGGCCGCGAGCGGCGGCCAGGCCGTCGATGCGGGCTCCGTGCTCTCAAACCTCGCAGGCGTGTCGCTGAGCGCCGGCGGCCACCCGCTGACGATCGTCGGCAGCCCGGTGCTGATCGACTCCGGCGCGCTCATCTTCCGCTACTTCTTCACCGGCGACGCGAACAGCGCGGCCGTGACCGCCACGTTCAGCGGCGGCTGGAAGACGAGCGACGGCAGCGCCTGGACCGGCACCCCAACCGCCGCCGCGGCGCAGTTCGGCAGCTGGATCGACGTCAAGCTGACGCCCGTCGGGGCGGCCACCATCGACCCGACCCAGCTCAGCTCGAGCCTGCTGTCATTGAGCGGCGCGGGCGCAGGTACGGCTGCTCCGCTGAGCGGGCCGCACTCAGTCCTTCGGATCGGCGCCCCGAGCGCCAACACCTTCCGGGTGCTGCTGAGCGGCGCGTTCGCCACCGGTGCGGTGAACGTCACGTTTGCCGCCGGCGGCTGGCAGGACAGCGCCGGCAACAGCAGCGCCGCCGGCAGCGCCGCCTTCTCGATCGTCGCCCCGGCCCAGAGCTTCTTCATCGAGCTGTCCGGCGGGCTGATCCTCAACAGCGCCGGGATCACCAGCGACCCGCTGCTCTCGATCTCGGCCGACGTCACGCTCGAGATCGATCCGCAGCGCAAGCTCATCATGCTCACCTTCACGGGCCAGATGAGCGTGATCGGGCTCGGCACGGTGGGCGCCACGAACGGGTTCTTCGCGCTCGACCTCGGCGCGACGCTCAGCGTCGGGATCCCGCAGCTGTGGGGCGCGGCGACGCTGAAGACCAACTTCGACAAGCTCCAGCAGTTCGGCCTGTACCTGGATGCCCTCGGCACCCTGCAGATCAACACCACCGGGCAGGAGCACGACGAGACGCTGACGCTGCCAGGGATCGGGCCGAACGGCGGACCGCTGAGCCAGACCTTCCAGCTCCTGCCGTACAGCTTCTCGGTCGACGTGGCCGGGAACGTGTCGATCAAACCGCCCGGTACGACGACTCCGATCTGGCAGCAGGCCGGCGCTTTCCACCTCGGTCTGAGCCTCGACGAGATCACGATCTACGCGGTGGGTCCGACGGTGTACGGGCTCGCGCAGGGCCTGGTCGTGGTCCAGACCGGCCACAAGCCCGGCGAGAACCCGGGCATCGCGCTCTCGCTCTCGATCAGCAAGTCCTCCGGACTCTCGATCCCTGGAATCGGCAGCCTGTTCTCGATCACCGGCAGCGCCACGGTCCAGCTCAACACGACTATGCAGTTCGTCCACTTCGCCGTCCCGCAGGCTTTCCTGCCGCTGCTCCCGACCGGAGCCGCGTCGGCCATCGACGTCTGCCAGGGCGCTCCCGGGCTCGACGGCAGCTGCGACCCCACGCACCCCGGTGAGGTGTACGCCGCGGTCACCATCCAGGCCCAGATCACCGTCGGCGGCGTGCTCCACCTGAATGGCTACGTTCAGATCCAGGTTGCCGCCGGCTCGAACGGCGCGCGCCTCCAGGTGACTGGCGCCGTCGGCACGACGATCCCCTACCTCGGGGCCCTGAGCGGACAGATCAACCTGACGCTGTTCCTCGGGCCGCACCCCGGCGCGGTCGGCCGCATATTCCTCACGCTCCAGTCAAACCAGATACCGGGCGTGCAGCTCCAGGGTGACTTCCTGCTCGAACTCAACACGTTCGCCACCGCCCAGCAGATACAGACGTTCAAGGTCAATCAGGACGCGAACGGGCTGTTCGGCGGCTTCGCGCACGATGCGCGCGGCAACCTGGTCGTGACCACCACGACGATCGGCGCCGGACCCGGCTTCAACCTGACGATGTCCGGCCACATCCTCGTCGGCGTCCTCGACATCCAGGGGAACGTCGCCGTTAGCCTCAGCCTCGGCGGCAGCAATCCGAGCCTCAGCCTGATCGTCAACGGCAGCGTGGTGCTCGGGCCGCTGGGCAGCGTCACGCTCAAGGACAGCGGCTTCCGCATCGATAGCTCGGGCCTTGTGGCTCGCGTCGCGCTGTCACTCGCCGGCGGCTTCGGCGGGAGCGTCGGCTTGAACTTCAACGCCAGCGCCACGCTGTCGCTCAACACGACCGGCACCACGCAGACGCTGGGCGGCAGCTCGGTGCCCAACGGCTTCGACGTGTTGATTCAGGGCTCGGTCACGTTCGCCGGCTTTGCCACGGCCAGCGGCTCGGTCGACCTGACCCTGTCGGGCAGCGCCTTCCAGCTCACGTTCAACGTCCAGTTCGCGCTCGGGCCGCTTCAGTTCTCGGCCGTCGGCGGCGCCGGCCTCTACCCCGACGGCATGGCGCTGAGCCTCCAGGTGAGCGCCTCGGCCGACGGCGAGGTGTTCACGATCAGCGCCGCCGGCACGCTGATGATCAACACGAGCTCCACGGCCAGCCACCTGGGGATCGCGCCCCAGACGTTCATGTTGGCGCTGAACGGCAGCGTGTCGATCCTCAAGGTGTTCAGCTTCAACGCCGGGCTGAACATCACGGTCTCAGGTGGCGCCTGGTCGTTCAACGCGAACGCCGACATCAGCATCTTCGGCGTCTTCACGCTGCACGGCTCGCTGTTCCTCGACAGCTTCGGCGACTTCCACTTCCACGTCCAGGGCGATCTGAACTTCGGCTGCTGCGGCTTCGGCCTGTTCGGCTCGATCTGGATCGACGCCTTCGCCAACTACGACCAGACCTACGGCTTCTACGACTTCGGGATCAGCGGCGGCATCAGCGCCGACGTCGAGATCGCCGGCATCGACTTCGGCGGCGGCAGCCTCAGCTTCGGCGCCACGCTCTCGACCCGGGGCGGCTCCGACGGCAGCGCGCCGATCGACATCAGCGCCGACTTCAGCATCCACATCCTGTTCGTCACGGTCCACAAGAGCATCAACTTCCGGCTCGGGTACCTGACCCTGCCCAAACCGGTGTTCCTGGCCGGATCGGAAACCGCTCCACGCGACTTCTCCCAGAGCACTGACGGCAACCTGGTGCTCAACGTCGGCGCGCTGGCGGGCCAGCGCAACATCTCCACCGACGACGTGAACCACGACGCCTACCAGATCAAGCAGATCGGCGGGACAGCCAGCGACGCGACGATCCAGGTCACAGCCTTCGGCCGCACGAACACATTCAAGGACGTAAAGAGCGTCACGGCCGACTGGTCGGGCTGCACCACCTCGGCCTGCACGGAGTCGATCAACATCGATTCCTCGGTCATGGTGCCGGTGTTCATCACCGGCAGCGCGGGCGCGGACAACATCCAGGTGGACGGCCAGAACACGTCGGCCACGCCCAGCGTGCTCAAGGGCGGCGACGGCGCCAACACGATCGTGTTCAGCGGCCCCGGCGCCTACACCGTGTACGGCGACGGCGTCGGCTCGAGCCCCGGCTCGAACACGATCATCCACAAGCCGAGTCCGCTGGGCACCGGTGCCGCGACGATCTTCGGCGGCGACGGCGGCGACACGATCACCGGCGCGGGCTTCCAGGACATCATCCACGCCGGTGCCGGCAACGACACGATCAACGGGCCGGCCGGCACGATCGACACCGGCACGGGCACCAACCTGATCAACCTCATCGTCCCGACCGGCACGACGCCGACCACGACGCAGATCAACCCGGGCGGCGCTCAGGGCACGAACACCCTCGATCTCACTGCCGAGAGCAGCGGCGACACGTTCAGCGGCTCCGGCAACACGACGAGCTTCAGCCTCACCGCCGCCAGCACGACGATCAACGCCAAGGGCATCCAGCAGCTGGTCCTGCACGGTGGCCAGAGCGCCAACACGCTCGACAACCTCAGGCTGGCGCTCGGATCGATCTGGATCGACGGTACCGGCGCGCTCACGCTTCAGAACGGCACTTCACTGAGCACGACCGGGACCACCGGCAACGCCTGGAACGACCCATCGGTCAAGGACCCGACGACTCCGGCCACGACACCCTTGACCGACCTGGCCATCACCACGACCGGCCCGATCTCCCTGATCGGCTCGAGCCTCGGCTCGGGCGACGCGCTGTCGCTGTCCTCGACCGCCTCAGACGTCAGCCTGGACAACAGCACGATCACCGCCGCCGGCCCGCTCAAGGTCTCCGCGGCAGGGCTCCTGACGCTGGCCAACGGCTCGTCGCTGACGAGCACTGCCGGTGCGCTGACGCTCACCGCGGGCAGCGACATAACGCTCACCGGCTCGTCGCTCAGCGCCACCGGCGGTTCGGTGACGGTGAGCGCCGCGGGCAACCTCACGCTCTCCGCGGTCGACCCGCAGAACCCGGCCGTGACGCCTCCCGCGACGCCGCAGATCAGCGCCACCGGCGCGGGCGCGAACATCCTGCTCACCACCGGCGGCACGATCGCGATCACCGACTACGCGCTGAGCACCAGCGTCGGTTCGGTCTCTTTGTGCGCCGCCGGCAGCACGAGCTCGAGCTGCATCGCCACGCCGGGCACGATCACGCTGACCGGCACGACGATCACCGCACCCGGCGGAATCGTCGCCAAGTCGACCGGGCCGCTGACCGTCGCGGCCGACTCGACGCCGAGCGCTCTGACCGCGGCGGGCAGCGGCAGCGCGATCAGCCTGACCTCGGTTCAGGGCGGTATCAGCCTGACCGGCTCCTCGCTCACCGCGGCCTTGGGGACTATCACCCTGACCGCGAGCGGCGGCGACCTGACGCTCGACACGCCCACGATCGAG
Organism: Solirubrobacteraceae bacterium; assembly: GCA_045805545.1. Lineage (GTDB taxonomy): Bacteria > Actinomycetota > Thermoleophilia > Solirubrobacterales > Solirubrobacteraceae > Palsa-465. The sequence continues at coordinate 17,031 of JBJMLD010000189.1, forward strand.
GGTGGCAGCGCCACCACCGCCAGTGCCACCGGCAACCTCGGGATCCAGGGCGGCAGCGTGAAGAGCGATACCGGCACGCTCCGCCTCACCGCGACCGGCAACGTGTCGCTGGGGACCTCGACGCTGCTGGCGGCCGGCGCCACCACGCTGACCGCCACGAACGGCGCGCTGGTCGTGACCGGCGGGTCGCTCAGCGCCGGTTCGCTCGCTGGGCGCGCCGGGTCGAGCCTGACGATCGACTCCGGCGTGGTCAAGACGACCGGCAACGTGACCTTGACGGCGACTGGCACCGGCGTCCCGAGCACCAATCCGGTGCTGGTGCTGAACAACGCCACGGTCGGCGCCGGCGCTCTGGCAGGTGGCACGGGCACGCTCACCGTCACGGCCACCGGCTCGCTGTCGGTGTCCAACTCCAGCGCCCTGTCCGCAGTCGGCGCGGCGGCGCTCACCGCGTCGACTTCGATGAGCTTGCTGCAGTCGAGCGTGGTTTCCAGCAGCGCCGGCGTCACACTCACCGCCAACGGCGGCGCGATCAACACCGACCTCGGCACGAGGCTCCAGGCCGGCGGCGGCGCCCTGCGCCTTACCGCGAGCACCAGCCAGTCGATCCTGGGCTCGACGCTCACAGCGACCGGTGACATCGTCGGGTTGGCGAACGGCGGGACGCTGACCATCGATCCCACGGTCATCACTTCCACGGCCGGCTCTGTCGATCAGACCTCGACCGGCGACCTCACCGTCGAGGGCGCCTCGTCGATCACGGCCGGGCTGCACATCACGCTGATCTCGACCGGCGGCAAGGTGTCGATCCTCGGCGCATCCACGCTGACCGCTCAGGGCGACAACGTCACGCTCACCGCCGGCGGCGGCGATCTGACTGTCGATTCCTCCAGTGTCACGGCGACCCTCGGCTCGATCACGGGCACCGCCTCGGCCGACATCCTGATTCAGAACAACTCGACGCTCACGGCTTCTCAGAACGTCTCGCTCACGGCTACGGGGTTCCTGTCGGTGCTGAGCGGCTCGCACATCACCGCGCAGGACGGATTCGTGCTGCTGAAGGCGAACGGGACCGACGTCACGATCGATGCGTCGGTCGTGCAGGCCGGGACGACGTTCACCGCACAGGCCCCGCGCGACATCGTGATCGCCGACGGCAGCAGCGTGACCGCCCAGCAGATCATCCTCACGGCCGGCCGCGACACCCACGTCACGAACTCGACGCTGACCTCGACGGGCACCGGCGGCTCGTCGGGCTTCACGTCTACGGCCCAGGGCGATGTCCTCGTCGAACCGACGAACACCATCAACTCCGCCACGACCATCACGATCAGGGGCGGTCAGGACAACCTGGCCCACAGCATCACGATCCTCGGCTCGCTGTCCGCGCCGCTCATTGAGCTGTTCGCGGGTAACGGCGGCGACACGGTCTTGCTCAGCCCGGTGTCCATCGTCGGCTACACACAGCTGTGGGGCGGCACCGGCAACGACACGATCACGCTGCACCTGCCGACGATCGACCTGCAGCACAAGCTCGATCCGAACTTCACCGGTCCGTCGGCCCTTGTCAACGGCACGCCCGAGGAGACCGCGCTCGCCGGGCGGGGGCGCGCGATCCAGGGCCAGAACCGCAACTTCGACAGCCAGAGCCTCTTCCCGCTGCGCAACATGGTCGACGTCAATGGAGGCGGCGGGAGCGACAACTACGTCGTCAACGAGGTGGGCACCACCGGGAATCCCGCCGGCGCCGACTACATCGTCAACCTGCACGACAGCGGCGCGCCGACCGACGTCAACACGCTGACGATCAACGGGCTGCCCACGACGAGCGACATCTTCCTGCTGCGCCAGAAGTTCGTGGCGCTGATGCACTGCCCGTCCGGCCAGGCGTGCGGAACGCTTCCCGGCGGAGCCGCGGGCGCCTTCGCTCCGAACTACGAGCGGATCAACTACGACACGACGATCAACACTCTGCACGTCGTCGGTGGCTCCGCGGCGGATCAGTTCTACGTCGACGACAACAGCGCCATCACCACGCTTGACGGTGGGGCCGGGGCCGACAACTTCCAGTTCGGCGAGATGTTCGGGGCCGACCGGACGGTGGCCGACGCCGTCGCGCCCGGCGACGAGATCGCCACCGCCAAGGTTCAGCTCAATTCACCTGACGAGATCGCTCAGTTCCACGAGCAGCCGGTCTACAACTGGCTCTCGCGCGGGATCAGCTACGCCACCACCGCCTACGGTGGCGACGGCAACGATGTGTTCAGCGTCTACAGCAACAAGGCGACGCTGAAGCTGTTCGGCGAGGCCAACGACGACACGTTCATCGTTCGGGCCTTCCTGTTGGCGAGCGATCCGAGCAAGACCGCGACCTCCTCGACGCTGGTCAACGGCGGCGGCGGAAACGACCTCATCGAATACAACATCAACGCCCCGGTCGGGATCGATGGCGGAACCGGCTTCAACAGCGTCGTGGTGATCGGTACCGAGGCCAATGACAACTTCGCCGTCACCAAGGACGGCGTCATGGGCGCCGGCCTGTTCGTCACCTACGTCAACGTGGAGAAGGTCGAGGTCGACGGGCTCGGCGGCAACGACAACTTCTACGTCCTCTCTACCGCTCCGGGCGTGGTCACAGTGCTCGACGGCGGCAACGGCAGCGACACGTTCAATGTCGGCGGCGACGTCACCGGTCAGGTCGTTGCGCTGAACCCGGACGGGACGGCCGCCACGATCAACCACTCGGTGTCCAGCACCGACCCGCTGTTCAACAACATCTACGCCGCGGGCGTCCCACTCACCGTTGGTAACGCCAACGTCGGCCAGGTGGTCGTCGGTCAGCCGGTGGGAGGTCTCAACCTGGTCAGCGGCACGTCGCCACCACCCGGCACGAGCCAGACCAGCTACACGGTCTCCCTCGGCCCGAGCCGCACCCAGGTGGCCGCCGGCACGGTCTGGTACATGACGGTGGCGGCGGCGCCGACCTCACTCAGTACCGGAGGCAGCGGCCTTCAGGTCTCGACCGATCGCCTCAACTGGTTCTCCGCGCTGGTCCTGACGTTCGACTCCGCGGCCGCCCCGGGCAGCGCCACGGACTGGGCCCGGATCCAGACGATCTATGTCCGAACCCAGCCAGGCTCCGTGCTCCGCGACGCCACGGTCGAGCTCATGCACTCGATCTTCAGCACCACCGGGTTCTCGAGTGCGATCGCCGGCTTCAGCGCGGTCCCGATCACGACCGTCGATGCCCACGTGATCGACGGCGACCTGCCGGGCCTGATCGTGACTACCCCGCCGAGCGGACTGAACGTGATCGAGGGCGCGGCCGGCAACGCCAACAGCTCGTCGCTGACCCAGTACCAGGTGACGCTGACCGGAGATCCGCATGCCACGGTCACCGTCACGCCGCACAGCACGGACGGCCGCCTGTCCTTCTCCGGCGCGCTGACCTTCGACAGCAGCAACTGGTTCACGCCGCAGACGATCACGATCTCGGCCACGGACCTCGCCCACGCGATCCAGGGCAACCGTCTGGTCACGATCACCGAGACGGTGTCCGCGAGCGGCGGGGCCTACGCGGTCGCAGTCAACGACAACCCGAACGTGAGCGTCGAGGTGATCGACGGCGATGTCGGCGGCGTCCTGGTCGTCCAGCCGAGCGGCAAGACGGTCGTCGGCCCGAACCAGACCAGCACCTACACGCTGCAGCTGACCCGCCAGCCGACGGCCGCGGTGACCATCACCCTGCTCGACGATGGCCAAACCCTGCTGTCCTCCACCGACACCCGCTTCAGCGCCACCGGTGGCGAGGGCGGAGCCCCGGGCGTCGTGTTCGACGCGACGAACTGGAACCAGCCGATATCGATCTCCATCGCGGTCAACCCGCACGCGCCGCCGCTGCCCTCGAACTCGAACGGCCAGCCGGTCCAGGTCTTCACGGCCCAGCCGCACGTGACCGACGGAATCGCCGGACCACTGTTCATCGAGGGCAACGAGACGGCACCGCGCGCCTTGGTGCAGGGCGTGGCGCTGCCGACCGAGATCAACCCGCCGCTGAACACGTTCACGCCGCCGGCCGACGCGCAGTACAAGCTCGACACCCTGAATGTGTTCGACGACGGCGCCGTCGCGGCCCAGACCGGACACCTCGGCGCCATCACCCCAGCCGAATTCGCCACGCTGAGCTCGCTCTACGTGTCTCCGTTCGGCAATGGGCTGGCGCTGACCCAGTTCGGTGAGATCGACGGCCTGGGCACCGCCGACGCGGTGACCTTCTCCGGTGACCGGGCCCCGATCACCGGGCCGGCCACGTACGCCGGCGGCATCAGCTACCGCAACGTCGATGTGGTCAACGTGATGCTCGGGACCGGAGACGACACGTTCACTGTCAGCAACACCGTGCCGGGCAGCATCACTGTCGTCCAGGGCGGCGGTGGCAGCAACCACCTGATCGCCACCGGAGGCGGCGGCTTCTTCTCGCCGCTACTGCTGTTCGGATCGACGACCCAGAACGGCCAGTACTACAACGCCACGACGCAATCGATCAATGCCTACATCACGGCGATCGAGCAGGGCACGACGCTGCCGAGCATCAAGCCGGTGGCGCGCGAGTTCACCTATCCGGCCGACGGCGGCGAGAGCGTGCTCGACGCCTCCCAGGATCCCGACTCGGTGATCCTTTACGGCGGCCGCGGCAACGCGATCATCTACGGCGGCGGCAGCGGCGACCAGATCGCCGGCGGGACCGGCTCGGACCAGATCTATGCCGGCACGGGCAACGACCTGATCCGCGTCAACGACGGGTTCAACATCGATCTGACCCACCCGCTGGCCCAGATCCTCGACCAGGGGCTCTCGGCGCTCACCGTGGCCCACGACGCGGCTCTGACTGACACCCCGACGAGCGACCCGCTGTTCCCCACCGCGAGCCAGGTGTACCTCGGCCCCGGCCACGACATCGTGCTGCTCGATCACGGCGAGGTCACCCAGCTGAACAACCCGATCACCGGGACTGGCGCGGTCACCGGTGCGTTCACCACTGATCCGCAGGCAATTGGACTGAGCACCGTGAACGGCCGCTTCAACGGCACCGCGGTGGTGCTGGCCGGCTCAGGCGCGCAGCGGATCGAGCTGACCCACACCAACCAGCCCAATGTCGTGGTCAAGAACGGCTATGTGCTCTTCTCCCAGGCCGACGGCTGGATCTCCCACCTGTTGAAGGTCGGCAGCACGAGCCCGGGCTCGGGCGGAAACGCGCAGATCGACCTCGGCGACGGCAACGACATCGTCGTGGCCGGGACAGGCGCGGACACGATCACCGGCGGCGACGGCAACAAGATCGTGCTCGGCGACGACGGTCAGATCACCTGGCTGGGTGGCCTGCTGAGCCAGATCATCAGCCAGGACGAGAGCGTCTCGCTCGGATCCGCGTTCGCGAATCAGATCACGCTCGGCAACGGCAACGACGTCGCGTTCGGCGGCTCGGGCGCGAACACGATCACCCTGGGGACGGGCAACGACCTCGTCGTCGGCGCGAACGGCCAGCTCGACTACGACAGCGCCGGGCAGCCGCACGTCCTGCAGAGCATCTTCCCCGCCTCCGGGGGCGGCAACTTCATCAAGGTCGCCGGGAAGCAGGGAGTGGTCATCACCGGCCCCGGCCACAGTCAGGTCCGCACGCCGGACGGCTCGAGCTACGTCGTCATCGATGGCAAGGGCGAGACGCTGTATCAGCGCGGGACCGGCTGGATCATTCTCAAGCCGCCACCGCCGACGCCGACTCCCACCCCGACGCCGACTCCCACGCCGACGCCGACGCCGACACCGACACCGACACCGACACCGACCGTGACGCCGACTGTGACGCCCCCGACGACGCCTTCAGGCGGCGGGACGACACCGACGACCAAGAAGCCGACCAAGAAGCACAAGCCGGCGCCCAAGAAGAAGAAGAAGCGCAAGAAGAAGCACCACACGTCACACAAGACGAAGAAGACGAAGAAGACGAAGAAGACCAAGAAGACACGCCACCGCTCGACGCGGCGGCACTCGAGCCGTACAACCAAGAGGGGTTAGCCATCAGTAGAATCGACACTTCGAGTTACAGTTCCCGATTGGGAGCTGTAGCCGTGCGGGGCGCGCGGGGCCGAGCGCGCGAGCACTCAATTTCACGTCCAACCCGTTCGCCCAACGTGTCGCGCGCATCAGCGTGCCCGAACCATTACAAGGAGGTCCCATGTCATTGAGAAAAGCCAGGTACGCGGTGGCGCTGAGCGCCGTCGGCGTGCTGGTGGGAGCACTGACTGGGCTCCCGGGAGCGTCAGCCAGGTCCGCGCACAACCCGCTGGGTTCGGCGGCCGCGTCTGACAAGGGCAATTCGCTGCTGCAGTGCATTCGCTTCGACATCGACGACAAGCCAGTGTGCGGCATCATGCGCGTCGGCCCGCGTGGGCCGCGCGGCCTCACGGGCGCCACGGGCCTGACCGGCCCGATCGGCCCCGTCGGCCCGCAGGGCATCCAGGGTCCGCCCGGCCCGCCAGGCGACAAGGGCGACACCGGCCAGACCGGGTCTCGCGGGTCCAAGGGTGACAAGGGCGACAAGGGCGACACCGGACAGAGCGGGCTCCGCGGCCTGACTGGACCTCCAGGGCCGCAGGGGACTCCCGGGCCCACCGTGGTCGTAGCCGGAAACACGATCCACTTCACGCAGAGCTCGGCCTCGCCCGCCACGGCTGGCACCGAGTTCTTCTCCGTAGCCAAGTGCCCGTCGAGCGGGAACACCGAGGCCTACGGCGGCGGTGGCGTGATCAACAAGAGCGGCACGAGCGCCGGGGCGGACATCGTCACGCTGGAGAGCAGCTTCCCAGGTGTGTTTCAGTCGACCGGCTCGGAGATCACGCCGTTCGTCGCGAGCACACCGGACAACGCCTACGAGGCCAAGGCCGTCGTCTCGGATCTGAACAACGGCGACACCTTCACCCTGCAGTCATACGTCGTCTGCGGACCGGGTTCGTAGGAGGTCCAGGATGACGAGATACGCGTTACGAATGCCGGGCATCCGGTCCGGACCCGCCGGCAGGTCGCGGCTGGCCGGGCTCGCCCTGCTCATCACGCTGGTGCTGGCGCCGGCCGCGGGGGCTCTGCCAGTCGCCGCGGCTCCCCAGTTCACCTGGCTGAATCCGATCACGCTGGAGAACGCCGGCGGTTCTCACGCGATCACGGCAGTCAGCTGTCCCACCAGCACCCAGTGCACGTCCGTCGACGCCGGCGGCCAGCAGGTGACCTTCAACCCGACGACCGGTGCGACTGTCGCCGACTCCTCGGTCGAGGTGTCGGGCAGGCCGACGAGCGTGTCGTGCGCGTCGGCTTCGCAGTGCACCGCGGTGGATGACGTCGGCAACCGGGTGACGTTCAACCCAGTGAGCGGCGCCGTGCTGAACGGCGGCGTTGACACCGTGGGCAGCTCTGATCCACTGAGCTCGATCGCGTGCCCGACGACGACGATCTGTGTCACGGTCAACAATCAGGGCGTTGCAAGGACGCTGAATCCATCCACCGGCGTTGTCGCCGCTACGAACGGACTGGGTCCGGCCGCGCTCACATCGGTGTCGTGCAAGTCCGACGGCACGCAGTGCGTGACGGTGACCAACGCCGGATTCGAGATCACGTTCGATCCCGCCACCGGCACCTCCAGTGCGCACGACGTGGACGGCGCGCTCCCGCTCACGAGCGTGTCCTGCCGACCGGATTTGTCACTGTGCACCGCGGTCGACAACCACGGCAACGAGGTCACGTTCGATCCGTCGACAGGAACCGTGAGTGGCACGGTTCACAGCATCGACGGGACGACGCCACTGACGTCGCTCTCGTGCGCCTCGGACGGCACGCAGTGCTCGGCGGTCGACACCCAGGGCACCGAAATCACCTTCGCTCCGAGCACGGGCGCGGCGATTGGCGGCTCACCGCAGTCGATCGACGGGATCACGCGGTTGAACGGCGTGGCCTGTCCGACAGGCACCGACACGCAGTGCAGCGCAGTCGACAACACCGGCAACGAAGTTACGTTCAATCCGGCTAACAGTCAGTTGCTGGCCGGTGGCGCGCACTCCGTTTCGCCGCATGTGCTGGGCGCCGTCACGTGCCCGACCGCCTCGCAGTGCACGGCGCTGGACGCCGCTCAGCGCGAGATCACGTTCGATCCCACGACGGGGGCCGTGACCGGACAGGATGGACATGGTGCTGTGGGCGCTTCGGTGATCGACACGACCGGAAACGGGCTGATCAGCCTGTCGTGCCCGAGCGCGACGCAATGCACGGCCGTCGATCACGGCTCGTTCAAGACGACGTTCAATCCGCAGACGGGCCAGCCCAACTCGGCCGGCACGGCGAACATCGAGAACGGCCGGTCGTTGCAGGCCGTGTCGTGTCCCGACACGCACCAGTGCACGGCCGTCGACACGGGCGGCAACCAGGTCACGTTCGACCCGGGCCGCGGTGCGGACGGCGTCAACAACGTGAGCCCGAACCCGATCGACCCTGTCAGCAGCGACAAGCTGCTCATCTCGGTCGTCTGCCGGAGCGACACCGCCTGTGTGGCGGTCGATCACGCCGGCAACGAGATCACGTTCGATCCCACGTCGGTCAACTCGGGGACCCCGACAACAATCGAAACCGGCCAGCATCCGAGCTCGCTCTCTTGTCCGAGCGCGACTCAGTGCACGGCGGTGGACGACGGTGGTCGCGCGGTGACGTTCGACCCCACGACGATCGCCAACACTCAGACCGACACGGCTGGTCCCACAGCGGTCGATGGTTCGACCCCGCTGAACGCTGTGTCCTGCCCGTCGGTCTCGAGCTGCGTCGCCGTTGATGGCGGCGGCAACGAGATCCGGTTCGACCCGACCAACCTGGGCAGCCGCTCCTCCGAGTCGGTCCCGCAGGCCGCGGGCCTTCAGGGCGTGAGCTGCAACACGACCTACGAGTGCACCGTGGTGGACGCCGAGGGCAACGGCTTCGGCGGGTTCCTCACCCCGGTGAGCAGCGCCGCACCGACGATCACAGGGACGCTCCAACAGGGCAACACCCTCACGGAGCATCACGGCACGTGGCTCAACTACCCGCCGAGTGCGTATGCGTACCAGTGGGAGGACTGCGACGACTCGGGCTGCTCGCCGATCGCCGGGGCGGCGGGGGCGACGTACAGCCTCCAGGCCTCCGATGTCGGTGAGACGATCGCGGTGCAGGAGACAGCCACCAATCTGGGTGGCGACAGCCAGCCCGCGAGCTCGGTGCAGACGACGGTCGTGCTCCCGCCGGCCCCGGTGACCCAGGGGCCGCCGACGATCGTCGGCACGGTGGCCCAGGGCCAAACACTGACCGAGCAACACGGGCTGTGGTCGAACAACCCCACCGGCATTGCCGATCAGTGGCAGCTGTGCAACAGCGCCGGACTAGGGTGTGCGTCGATCCCGGGCGCCACGGGCCGGAGCTACACACCGGTGGCGTCGGACGTCGGCAAGACGCTGGTCGTCCTCGAGACGGCGAGCAATGCCGGCGGGACATCCCCCGCCGCAGCCTCGGCCGCCACGGCTCCGATCGCGGCGGCGCGGGCGGCGAACATTCTCGCCACGACATTGGCCGCCGATCACCTGGGCGCGAGTTCGGCCCAGCTGCACGGCATGGTCTACACCCAGGGGGCTCCGGCCAGCTGGCAGTTCGCCTGGGGTACGACCACGGCCCTCGGCCACACCACACCGCTCCAGTCGCTCGCCGCAGGCAACACCAGCGACGTCGGTGTGCTGGCATCGGTGACGGGTCTGAAGCCAGGGACGACGTACTTCGTCCAGCTGGTCGAGACGGTCAGCCCGAGCGCGTTCCGGACCGGCGTGCAGAGCAAGGGCAAGGTGCTGAAGTTCACCACCGCCCTGGCCGGTCAGCTTCGGCTGAAGAAGTCGCAGCTCACCGTCACCGGCCGCGATGCGGTGGCCAGTGTGGGCTGCAGCGCACCGGTGAACTGCACCGGCGAGCTGACGCTGACCGCGACCCGGCAGACGGGCGGCCGGCTCCACCCACGCAGCCACACGCTGCGCTGTGGCCGAGCCCGCCTGAGCATCAGCCGGGGACACCGCCGGCAGGTCTCGCTGGCGCTCAGCAGCGCGTGTCGGACGCTGCTGCGCCGCCAGAGCCCGGACCCGCTCCCGGCACAGCTGACCGCCGACTCGACCAGCGGCCAGCACGGCTTCAGCCAGGGGGTGCAGCTCAGCGGATGAGGACGGGCGCGTGCCGTAGGGCATGGGGGGCGCTGGCCGGCGTCGGTTTGCTGCTGGGCGCGGCAGCACCGGCGCCGGCCTCCAGTGCGCGGAAGCGCGCGATCCCCTCGCCGACGGCTGCGCTGCTGCGGCGCGCCGACCTTGGGCGGCCGTGGACGCTCCAGGCCGACGCTCCCAAGCACGCGCCGGCGCTGACGTGCCACGGCTTCTCGCCCCGGCTCCCCGGCGTGACCGCGCCCGCGGCCGTGGCTTCGCCGACGTTCGCGCGCGGGCTGCAGGGCCCGTTCGTATCCCAGACCGCCTACCGCTACGCCACGCCGGCGCAACAACAGATCGTGTGGCGGCGGGTCGTAGTTCCGCGGTTGCTGCGCTGCGTGGCCCGCGCGCTCACCGCCGGCGCCAGCGGCGGGGCTCGGTTCACCGTCACGAGCCGCAAGGTCGCGCCTCTGCACGGCGCGGCCGCGCCCGTGACCCGCTACCGGATCGGCGGCTCGGCGACCAGCGCCGGCCAGACGCTGCCGGTGTATCTCGACGAGCTCGTGCTCGGGCACGGGCCACTGATCACGTCGCTCGATGTCTCGAGCTTCGCTCAGCCGCCGGCCGACAGCCTCGAGCGCCGGCTGGTCCGGCTCGCCTCGACGCGCCTGTAGCCAGGCGGTTCGTCTAAGGCGGTATCCGCGCGGTGGCGCCGGCGGCCGGGTAGCGCGGGCGGCGTCGGCTGATCAAGCAGCGCCTCGGCGCGGGGCTGTGCGCTGGGGGTTTCCGTTGTTCTGCGGCCTCGGCGCTGCTTGACAGCCGCCGCCGTCCCGCGCTGATTGCTCGGGAGGTCGGGGCGCTGGGTGCGCCCGACCTCCGCGGACGAGGCCGCGTGCGCCGTCGCGCGTGACCGGCACAAATCACCTTTCTTCCTGGACCTGGGGGAAGAAAGGCGTTTTAGGACCATCTCGTGAGCCTTAGTCACCTTCCTTCCGCTCGTCGGCTCGAGCGTGGTGGATTGGGATGACCGCCAACGACCAAAACGTAAGTGAGCGAGGGCCGCGGAAGCCGCTGTCATGCGTTCTTGGCGCTATTCGCCGATAGTGCATGCAAGCGGTCTGGACGAGCGGCGCTCGCATGCGTTATTGGCGTTGCAGCCCAGAAAAAGGCGGCGCGCCAGCAACGAGAACCGCCGGATCCCTCTCGATGCGCCGGTTTCGGACGAACGAAGCCGGCCGTCTCGACCCGCACCGCCGGGGTCGACACAGCCGCCGCAACGGTGAACTCGGCCCTCATCAAGCCGCGGCCGAGTCTGTCGCGCGATCGCTCGTAGCGGGGAATTTCCACCCCCTCTCGGAGCGCTGTACAGGTTTGGCTAGCTTTTGTCGGAGGCTGGGGCCGTACGGACTTCAACGGCGTCGGCCGGCGCCGAGTGGCTGCTAGCCTCACGGGACGTCCCCGGGGGCCGCAGGGGAACGGTTTTCAGCTCTATGACTAGATCCATCGTCCGCTTGGCGCTCGCCGCCAGCATCGTTCTTGCTTTCGCCGGCGCGTCCGTGGCGCAGGCCGACGACTGGTTCCCGCACCCGTCGGGCGGCCAGTGGACGTACTTCTGGAGCGATACGAAGTACAACCCCCACGGCACCCAGGACCAGGTGACCGTCAAGACGCAGGCCGCGACGAACGGCTGCGGTTGGGACCTCGCGTGGAAGGGCGAAATCGAGGTACCACTGAGCGCCACGTCCGGCAGCCCGGTGATCGGACAGGCCGACGACGGCACGATGTGCTTCCAGGACCAGAACTACGGCCTGGAGAACACCGACTACTCGGGCTCTACGCCGCCGATCAACGAGCCGCCGCTGTGCGCTGCCTCCAGCGCCTCCACGGGGTGTGGCAACAGCCTCGGCAGCGCCCTGTTCAACCTCGTCTGGGGCTCGCGCAACCCGGTCATCTCGGAGCCGCTGCTCCAGGGCACCAGCTGGAACGGGCGTGGGGGAGGAGACGGAGCGGTGACCAGCGCGAACCGGTACATCGGCCTGCGGCCGGTCAAAGTGCCCGCCTTCCCCAAGGGCGTGATGGCGGCCGCCGTGCAGTCCGACATCGCGCTGGCCGGGACGCTCGGCGACGACTACGGCAGCGGCAGCCGGACGATCTGGTGGGTCTACGGCGTCGGGCCGGTCAAGGTCGAGTTCGATCACGTGGACGGCAGCACGACGACGGTCGAACTCCAGGCCACGAACCTGCACCCGCTCTCGCCACGCCCCGACGGTGACTACTTCCCGTTGCGGGTCGGCGTGCACGGCACCTACGAGTGGACCAACAACAAGCACATGCGACAGCCCGAGATCGACCAGATCTCGGTTGACGCCGCCGCCAACCGGACCGGTCGAGTCCTGGTCAAGAGCGTGTCCGGTCCGATCCGCGCCGTCGGCGAGTACCTGTTCAGCTCACGGCTGGACGGCCTGCGCACGACGTTTGCCCGCACATCGGCGGCAACGTTGCTCCACTTCCCGCGGCTCGCGCACAGCCGTCACTTCTTCAATCCCGTCGACATGATGATCTTCGGCTTCAATCCTGTCCTGCCCGCCTACGGCACCCCGGGGACGTTTTGGCACAGCGGCAACCGCTTCGATCTGAAGATGTTCGGCGTCACCGGCTCGACCTCCGTCGTCGGCGTTCGCCGGGTGCATGTGCGCGCGGGGACGTTCAATGCCTTGGAGCTCCGCTCGAGCCTCCGGCAGGCCGGCCATCGCTACGGTTCCGGCACCCGCTTGATGTGGTTCGCGCCGGGCCGCGGTCTGGTCAAGCTCGTGTTCCACCACGCGGACGGCAGCACCTCGGTCGTGCAGCTCCTCAAGTGAGGCGCGCGGCGGGCGCCGTGGCGCGGCGTGCGGCCGCAGTGGCCCTACCCGCGCTGGCCGTGGCCCTGCCGGCGCTGCTAATGGCTGGGTGCGGCGGCTCACATCAAACCCCGCGCGCGGCCGTGGCGCGGTACGTGACGCAGGTCAACGCGGTGGAGAGCCAGCTGGCGCCGCCGCTCGTGTCCGTGACCCGGACCGTCACCCAGTTCGCGGGCGGGCGTTCCGCCTCGCCGCTGGGCGTGATTCCGAGCGCCGAGGCCGCCGCGCTCAGCCGGGCCGGACGGCGGATCCGCACGCTGCGCGCCCGCTTGGCCGCGATACCGGCTCCCGCTCCCGCCGGACACCTGCGCTCGCTGTTGCTGAGGCTCGTCGATCGCCAGGCGGCACTCACGCGCCAGATGTCCAAGCTGGTCGTGTTCCTGCCACGATTCTCCCTCGCGATGGCGCCGCTGCGGCCGTCGCTCCTCGGGCTCGAGCGCGTGTTGGGCGTGACCAAGGCGGCCGGGCCGGCCGCCGTGACCGCGGTGTACGCCGAGAAGGCCGCTGCCCTGCGCCGCTTTCGTGCCGCGCTTGAGGGCATGCTGGTCAAGCTCCGGCGGCTGGACCCGCCGGTCGTGTCGCGGCCGCCGTTCCAGGCTCAGGTCAGGGCGCTTGAGGGCATGTCCCGCGCCGCCGGCGGACTGGCCAGCGTCCTCGGCGCCGGCCACCAGGCGGCCGTGGCACGTCTGCTCACGCAGTTCGATCGCGCTGCCGCCGGCCCGGTGTCCAGGCGCGCGCACCAGGCGCAGGTCATGGCCGTCCGCGCGTACGACAAGCAGCTCACGTCACTTAACCACCTGGCCGAGCAGGCCTCACGCGAGCGCGTACGGCTGGCCAAGACGCTCAGCTGAGCGGGTCGCGTGCGCTCTGTGGTCGCGGCCGCACGTTCTGGCGGCCGCACGTTCGCGATGCGTTAGCCTCGGCCCGGCGTGAACCGCCGCCCGAAGCTGACGATCGTCGCGCCCGACGCCTCCCCCGAGGAGGCCGCCGCCGTCGTCGCCGCGCTCGAGCGGTTCATGCGCGACACAGCTCCGACACCAGCCCCGCCGCCACCGCGCCGTGATCCCTGGCAGCTCGCCGCGCTGCACGAAGGCGTCTCGAGGGCCCCGGAGCTGCCACTTCCGTGGCAGTAGCCGCGCCGGGGCAGTTTGCGGCGTAAACACCTACATCGAGGGTGCCAGGTGGGGGCGGCGGCGCTTCGCTGGCCTGAAACCGTTCCCGCGCCCGTGTCGCAGTCGCCCGCCCGTAAAAGTCCGCCCTGCCCCGCCTCGGTCCCGAGCTGGGACGGGTTATGCGGTTTATAGCCGCACGATCGCGATTTGCTCCCCGGGGGACTTGAGCAAAGCGGTCTTTTACGGGTCGTCTGGCGGCGGGGCAACCGCGCCCGTGCGCGCGCGTGGGCCCACGGCCTGCCGACGCCCACGGTCGCGAGTTCAACAAGCAGCCAACGCACGCCCAAGGGCTTGGCGCTAGGACCGCGATCATGGCCATCGAACGACGAACCGCCGACGCTGGTCTAGCCGCTCCAGGGTTCAGAGCGCGCGGTCGCTGGATCCAAGACCCACCAAGAGCAAGTCTGCGTCAAACCGACCGCATTTCGGTCTGCGACTGGAAGCCGGAGCCGTAAGCGCACGAGTTCCTCCTGGCCGGAGGTCGGGCGCTCCCAGCGCCGGGCCTCGTTGCCCAAACGCGCGGCACGGCGGCGGCTGTCAAGCAGCGCAGCACGCGCATGAGCAGCCCAAAAGCGCTTGCAGCCCGCGCCAACCCCGGGGCGCCGCTTGATCAGACGTCGATGGCCGCGCTACCCCGCGACCGCCCACACCTCACCCACAGAAACGTCAGGAGAGCCGTAAAAGTGCGCCCTGCTCGGGGCTCCCGGGAGGCAGGGACGCTTTGTGCGGGATATAGCCGTACAACGGCGATTTGCTCCCCGGGGGGCTTGAGCAAAGCGGTCTTCTACGGGCCGTCTGGCGCCGGCGCCGGGAATCTTGCATGGCGCCGGCACGTCTTAGCGAGTGAGCACGCGCGTCGCCCTGCCATGGTGATCGCGGTGGTCTTCGCCCTCAGTGCGTCGCCGGCGCTGGGGGCGAACAGCACCACCGCCGCACCCAAAAGCGCCCGCGCCCCCGCGCCGCACCAAAAGCGCGCGACCGCCCGGGCGCCAAACCCGCCGCGGCGCACCCCAAAATCCCCCGCATCCCCGCCCAAAACCCGATATTCAGATTGGGTTTTGGTACATTCATGCCTGGACGACACCGGCGACCCGGAAGGACCTCGATGGAGCCTGCCTCGCTAGACACCACGAAGACCAAGTCGCCCCGCGTCGGGTCGCTTGACAATCCTGAGGTGCTGGAGAACGTGCCGGGGCACGTGATCCCGATCCTCGAGCGCGAGTTTGACGACTTCGACACGGAGTCGACCCGCTTCCTCCAGGGCGACATCGAGGAGGACACGTTCATCAAGTTCCGCCTCAAGCAGGGCGTCTACGGCCAGCGCCAAGCCGACGTGCAGATGGTCCGCGTGAAGCTCCCGATGGGCGGCGTCACGCCGGATCAGCTCGACGCCTTCGCCACCGTGATCGAGAAGTACGTCCCGTTGCGCAAGGGCCACATCACCACGCGGCAGAACATCCAGATGCACCACGTCCCGCTCGACGACGCGGCCAAGCTGATCCGCGAGCTCGGCGACGCCGGTCTGTCCAGCCGCGAGGGCTGCGGCAACACGATGCGCAACGTCACCGGCGACCCGCGCGCCGGCACGCTGGAGAACGAGCTGTTCGACATCACTCCCTACGCCGGCGCCTACGTCCGCTACTTCGTGCGCCATCCCACGACGCAGTCGATGCCGCGCAAGTTCAAGACCGCTTTCACCGCCACCGAGGAGGACAACGCGATCACCAAGATCCACGACATCGCGTTCGTCCCCAAGATCAAGGACGGCGTTCGCGGTGTCGAGGTCGTCGTCGGCGGCGGCACATCGATCATGCCGCGCACGGCGCCGACGCTGTACGACTTCGTGCAGCTCGACAACGGCGACTACCTCAAGGTCACCGAGGCCGTCGTGCGCATCTTCGACCGCCAGGAGTGGCTGCGCGCCAACCGCGCCCGCGCCCGGATCAAGGTCATGATCGACAAGATCGGGATCGACGAGTTCCGCCGCCAGGTCGACGAGGAGCTCCAGGGCGACTGGGTGAACGAGCGCGACTTCAGCCTCGACGGCATCCTCTACGACCACGACGAGGAGGCGGGCGCGCCGGCCGGCCGCGACAGCTACGCCAGCCCGAACGGCGACTACCGGCCGTTCGATCACTTCGTCGAGAGCAACGTGCAGCGCCAGCGCCAGCCCGGCTTCTCGACCGTCGAGGTCAAGGTCCGTCGCGGCGATCTGAGGCCCGACCAGCTGCGGGGGATCGGCCAGATCATGCGCGATTACACCGGCGGCTACGCGCGCACGACGGTTCACCAGAACCTCGTGCTGCGCTGGGTGCGCGACGAGGCCATCTACGAGGTCTGGCAGCGCCTAAGCGAACTCGAGCTAGGGGAGGCCGGCGCCGACGAGATCACCGATGTCGTCAGCTGCCCCGGCACCGACTCGTGCAAGCTCGGGATCACCAGCTCGATGGGGCTCAACCAGGCGCTCCAGGACCGGCTCGTGCAGATGGAGATCGACGACGAGCTCACGCGTCGGATCCACGTCAAGATGAGCGGGTGCCCGAACGGCTGCGGCCAGCACCACATCGCCGATATCGGCTTCTACGGGGCGTCGATCCGCGTCGGCGAGCACACGATCCCGGCCTACATTCCGCACGTCGGCGGACGCTACGAGGGCGGCGACGTCCAGTACGGCCAGCGCCTGAAGGCGCGGCTCCCGGCCAAGCGCGTCCCCGAGGCGGTCGAGCGCTGGGTGCGCTTCTACGAGTCCGACCGCGCCGAGGGCGAGGAGTTCAACGCCTTCGTCGATCGCGTCGGCACGCAGTCCTTCGAGGAGCTCGTCAAAGACCTGACGCTGCCTGTCGAGTTCTCCCTGCCGAACATGAATTTCTTCGTCGACTGGACCAAGAACGTCCCGTTCGAGGTAATCCGTGGCGAGGGCGAATGCGCCGTCTAGCCTTTTTAAGCTCATGAGCATCGCGACACCCGAACTCGAAACCGCGTCCGCCCAGGAGGTTCTCGCCTATGCCGTGGAGCAGTTCCACCCGCGGCTGACGATGGCGTGCTCGTTCCAGAAGGAGGAGTCGGTTCTCGTCCACATGATCACGCAGATTGAGCCGCGGGCACGTGTGTTCACGATCGACACCGGCGTGCTGTTCCCCGAGACACTGCAGACCTGGAAGCGGTTCGAGGATCGCTTCACCCTTAACGTCGAGGTCATCGATGCTCGCAGCCCGGACGAGCCGTGGACCGCGGCCCACTGCTGTGGCGCGGCCAAGGTCGACGCCCTGGAGCGCGCGCTGTCCGACGTCGATGCCTGGATCACCGGCATCCGGCGCGAGCACGCGCCCACGCGCGCCGACTCAGCCAAGCTCGAGCGCGACGAGCGCCGCGGGATCTGGAAGGTCAACCCGTTGGCCGACTGGAGCGAGAAGGACCTGTGGAGCTACATCTTCAAGCACGATCTGCCGTACAACCCGCTGCACGACCGCGGCTACGCGTCGATCGGCTGCGCTCCCTGCACCCAGCCCGGGACAGGCCGCGAAGGCCGCTGGGCCGGGGAAGACAAGACCGAGTGCGGCATCCACCTCTGAGCGCATGAACCCGCTCACCTACGAGCTCTCGCATCTGGAGACCCTCGAGGCCGAGTCGCTCCACATCTTCCGTGAGGTGGCGGCCGAGTTCGAACGCCCGGTGCTCCTGTTCAGCGGCGGCAAGGACAGCCTCGTGCTGCTGCGGCTGGCCGAGAAGGCGTTCCGGCCTGGGCGCTTCCCGTTCCCGATCATGCATGTCGACACGGGTCACATCTTCCCCGAGGTGATCGAGTTCCGCGATCGCCTGATCGAGGAGATCGGCGAGCGACTGATCGTGGCCAGTGTCCAGGAGTCGATCGACAACGGCCGCGTTGTCGACGAGACCGGTCCGCGCGCCTCGCGCAATCGCCTCCAGACGACGACGCTGCTCGACGCGCTCGAGGAGCACGGCTTCGACGCCGCCTTCGGCGGCGCCCGCCGCGACGAGGAGCGCGCCCGGGCCAAGGAGCGGGTGTTCAGCTTCCGCGACGACTTCGGCCAATGGGACCCCAAGCGCCAGCGCCCGGAGCTGTGGTCGCTGTTCAACGGCCGCATTCGCAAGGGCGAGCACGTGCGCGTGTTCCCCATCTCCAACTGGACCGAGCTCGACGTGTGGCAGTACATCGCGCAGGAGAAGCTCGAGGTGCCATCGATCTACTACGCGCACGAGCGCCAGGTCTTCAAGCGCGACGGGATGCTCTACGCGCTGAACCCATACGTCGAGCTGATGGACGGCGAGGAGCCGTTCGAGGCCTCGGTGCGTTACCGCACGGTCGGCGACATGACGTGCACGGGTGCCGTAGCCTCGACCGCGACGTCGCTGGAGGACGTCGTGGCCGAGATCGCCGCGACCCGGATCACGGAGCGCGGTGAGACCCGCGCCGATGACCGCGTCACCGAGGCGGCCATGGAAGACCGCAAGCGCGAGGGCTATTTCTAGTGGCCTCGGGGGTCGCCAGCACCAACGGACACATGGTCAGGACGAGAACCGCCGAGCTGCTGCGCATCGCCACCGCCGGGTCGGTCGACGACGGCAAGTCGACGCTGATCGGTCGCCTGCTGCACGACTCCAAGTCGATCCTCGAGGATCAGCTCGCGCACGTGGCCGAAACCTCCGAGCGCCGCGGCGACGGCTACCTGAACCTGGCGCTGCTGACCGACGGCCTTCGCGCCGAGCGCGAGCAGGGGATCACGATCGACGTCGCCTACCGCTACTTCCAGACGGCGCGCCGCAAGTTCATTCTCGCCGACACGCCCGGTCACGAGCAGTACACGCGCAACATGGTCACGGGCGCCTCGACCGCCGATCTGTCGCTCGTGCTCGTCGACGCGCGCAAGGGCGTCTCCGAGCAAACGCGCCGGCACGCCTTCATCGCCTCGCTTCTGCGGATCCCGCACTTGGTGGTGTGCGTCAACAAGATGGACCTCGTCGACTACGACGAGGAGGTCTTCTACGGGATCCTGGAGGAGCTCACCGACTGGGCCGCGCGCCTGCAGATACCCGACATCACTTTCATCCCGATCTCTGCGCTTCATGGGGACAACGTGGTCGAGCGCTCGTGGGCGATGCCGTGGTACGGCGGCGCACCGCTGCTCTACCACCTGGAACACGTCGTGATCGCGCCTGACCGAAACCTCAACGACGTCCGCTTCCCCGTCCAGTGGGTGATCCGGCCGAACTCCGACGATCACCACGACTACCGCGGCTACGCCGGCCAGGTCGCCGGCGGCGTGATCCGTCCTGGCAGCGAGATCACGGTCCTCCCGAGCGGCCAGACCACGACCGTCGAAGCGATCGACACGTTCGACGGTGAGGTCGAGGCGGCGTTCCCCACCATGTCGGTCGCGCTGCGGCTGGCCGATCAGCTCGACATCTCGCGCGGTGACATGATCGTCGAGGCCGACGACCCGCCCACGGCGTCGCGCGAGTTCGAGGCCATCGTCTGCTGGATGAGCGACACGCCGATGCCGGCGCGCGGCCGTTACGCGATCAAGCACACGACCCGCACTGCAAAGGTCGTGGTCGACGAGCTCCAGCATCGCATCGACGTCAATTCGCTGGCGCACGAGCCGTCCGATCAGCTCGCCCTCAACGAGATCGGCCGCGTTCGCCTCCGCACGTCGGCGCCACTGATCGTCGACCCCTACGCCCGTAACCGGACGACCGGTAGCTTCATCCTGATCGACGAGGCGACTAACGACACCGTCGCCGCTGGGATGGTGCTAAGCGCGCGTTAGGCCGGGCGCCAGGGCGTTTGCCGCCGGCCCCGTTTAGCTAGCTTCTCCAGGGTGTTTTCCGTCGTCGGCGTGCGCTGGGCCGCGCTCGGGCTGGCTGGAGCGACCGCGACGACGCTCGCGGGCGCCGATCTGCTCCGCGACAAGCCGATCCGCTGGTGGTTCGACCCCCATCTCCCCGCGCGCGGGGTGGTCTTCTATGCCGGCATTGCAGCGCTGTGCGTGGCCTGGCTGGCTATTGGCCGCCGGCTCCGCCGCGCCGGCCGGCCCGACGCGTCAGGGGATGACCGCCGCGTGCGCCAGCTGCTCCTCGTCGGCGCGCTGTGGGCGATCCCGATGCTGCTCGCGCCGTCGCTGATCAGTCGCGATCTCTACAGCTACCTAGCCGACGGCGCGCTCCTGCACCACGGACTCGATCCGTTCCGCCATGCTCCCGATGCGCTGAGCGGGATCGGGCAGGGACACCTACAGCACGCCGTCTCGCCGTTCTGGCGGCACACGACGGCCCCCTACGGTCCCGGGTTCGTCGGCCTGGCCGCGCTCATCGCCGGCGCCACCGGCGGCCACCTGATCGCCGGCGTGCTGCTGCTGCGGCTGCTCGAGCTGGCTGGGGTGGCTCTGCTGGCCACGTTCGTGCCCCGGCTGGCGCGCGCGCTCGGCGCCGATCCTGGCATCGCGGTCTGGCTCGCGGTGATCAGCCCGCTCGTGCTGCTCGAGCTGCTCGGCGCCGGGCACAACGACGCGCTGATGGTGGGTCTGCTCGTGGCCGGCGTCACGCTCGCGCTCGAGCGTCGGCCGCTGCTCGGCATCGCGCTGTGCGCGGCCGCCACCACGATCAAGCTGCCGGCGGCGGCCGGCATCGTGTTCATCGCCGTCGCCTGGGCGCGCTCTGACCCGGACCGCCGCGCAGGCGCGCTCCTAAAGAGCACCGTGGTCGCCGGCGGCGTGTTGGCGCTGGTCAGCCTGGCCACTGGCCTCGGACCCGACTGGATCACCGGCTCGCTCTCGACGCCGGCCAAGGTGCGGCTGGCGATCACGCCCTCCACGGCCCTCGGCCACACGACCGGCTCCGCGCTGCACGCGCTCGGCGTCGTCGCTTCCTCGCGCGCGATCGAATCCGCCGTCGGGGTGATCGCGCTGGCCCTGACCGCGCTGCTCGGGCTGTGGCTGCTTGTCCGCGTTCGCTTTGCCACGCTGCCCTGGTACCTCGGTCTGCTGCTGCTCGCCTCGGTCCTCGGCGGTCCGGCCGCTTGGCCTTGGTACGCGATCTGGGGCCTGGCGCTGATCGCCTGCTGCCCGCCGGTCGAACGATGGCGCTGGCTCCCGCTCGTCATCGCCGCCACCACGTTCCTTATCCGGGCAGACGGGCAGCTCGTGCTTCCGCGGGAAGCCTCCCCGGTGATGCTCGCCCTGTACGCCACCGCCGCCATCGTGTTGCTCGCGAGGCGCCGGCAGAACTGGGAGCCGCCGCTGTCACGCGTGGCGGAATTCGCCCAGTGAGCACGACGACGCTCGATCCGCCGCGCTCCGCTCTTGCGCGAGCGGTGGCGCCCGACAGACCCGACAAACGCCGGGCATCCGCAACCTGGCGCTCCCTCGCCGTCACGCTCGTTCCGGCCGCCCTGGCGGTCGCCCTTGTGCTCTACGAGCTCAGCACCCGCAGCCTGTGGCTCGACGAGTCGGCCAGCGTGGCGATCGCCTCCCAGCACGGGAGCGCACTGTGGAGCGCGATCAGCCACGACGGCGGCAACCTCCTCGGCTTCTATCTGATCTTGCACGTGCTGATCGGCTGGTTCGGCCACGCGCCCGAGCTCATCCGTGCGCCGTCGGCCGTGGCGACCGTGATCACTGTCGCGCTGACCGCGCAGCTGGGACGACGGCTGTTCGACTGGCGCGCCGGCCTGGCGGCCGGGATCGTGGCCGCGGTCAGCCTGCCGCTCGTCTTCTGGGGCCAGGACGCCCGCGGCTACACGCTGATGCTGATGTTCATAGTCGCCTCGTTCCTGGCTCTGGTGCGCCTGATCGACGGCCCGCCGCCGGCGCGCTGGCCCGCCTTGGCCTACGGGGCGTGTCTGGCGCTCGCCATCTACATGAGCTTCGTCGCCGTGCTCGTCGTCCCCGCGCAACTGCTTGTGCTGGTCTGGCGCCGTGAGCGGGCGCGCTCAGTGATCGCGGCCGTGGTCGCTACCGGCATCGCCTGCGCACCGATCGCCGTGCTCGCCGCCCAGCGCGGCTCAGGGCAGCTGTTCTGGGTCCCGGCGCCAGATCTCAACCGGGTCGGCGAGATGCTCCGCTGGCTCACATCAGCCGGGATGCCGCCGAACTTCCATCGCACGGCGACGGGCACGGTGCTGCTCGTGCTGACGTTGCTCGCGCTGGCGAGGTGCGCGATCGTGATGTGGCGCAGGCCGACTTGGCAGACGGGCCTCGTGCTGTTGTGGCTGCTGGTGCCAATCGGTCTCATCCTGCTCGAGTCGGTTGCCGGGCAGCCGGTGGCGCTGGCGCGGACGAGCCTTGTCGCGCTCCCGGCGGTGGCGCTGCTGCTGGCCGGGGGCCTCAGCGCAAGCCGCCTCGGGCTGGCGGCGCTGGGCGTGCTGGTCGTGCTGCGCGCGCTCCAGCTCGCCCCCAGCTACGGTGCCTCCCCTGAGAACTGGCACGCCGCCACGCACTACGTGGCGGCTCGCGCGGCGGCCGGGGACTGCATCGCCTTCTATCCCGAAGATGGCCAGATGGCCTTCCAGTACTACGGCGGCGGGCTCCCGCGATCCGTCCTGCCGGCGGCCTCGTGGGCGAGCGAAACGCCCTACGTCGAGCGCTACGTGCAGCCGTCGTCCGCCCGCGCCGGGCAGATCGCGCGCAGCTGCTCGCGCCTGTGGCTTATCGCCAGCCACGAGGGCCAGCGTGACGGCCCGCCGGGCTCGCGAGCCAACCTTGCGCGCTACGTGGCCCTGCAGGCCGCGCTGGCCCGGGCCGGCTATCGGCATCGCGTGGCGGGCGCGAAGTTCGGCTGGGCCAGCCCGGTCCGCGTGCAATTGCTCTCGCATTAGAGTGATCGCACGATGAGCGACCGGGCGATGAGCGACCGTTCCGCCTACGGCGCCGCCGGCGTCGACTACCAGACGCTCGATGCGGGCAAGCGGAGCGCGCTGACCGAGGCCCTCGCGACCTCGGCCCTGCTCGAGGCGCGCGGAGGACAGGCGCTGGACGCCTCACGCGGCGAGCCGGCATTCGCGTTCGAGCTCGGCGGGCAGACGTTCGGCTTCGTGCTGGAGGGCCTTGGCACCAAGTCGATCATCGCCCGTGCGCTCGAGCCAGAGCTCGGGCCGGCCGCCTTCGGCGCCGTCGCCTACGACACCGTTGCGGCGATTGTCAACGACCTCATCTGCGTCGGTGCCCTCCCGCTCGTCGTCAACGCCTACTTCGCCACGGGCGCGTCGGAGTGGTACGACGATCAGGCGCGGCAGGCGGGGCTCCTGGCGGGCTGGCGCGAGGCCTGTGAGGACGCCGGCGCGGTCTGGGGTGGGGGCGAGTCTCCCTCCCTCCCAGGACTCGTGGCGGCGGCCGACATCGAGCTGGCCGGCTGCGCCGTGGGCGCCGTACCGGGCGGCGGCGGTGCGATCCTCGGCGACGCGCTCGCCGCCGGCGATCAGGTAGTGCTCGTCGCGAGCAGCGGACTGCATGCCAACGGCTCCTCGTTGGCTCGGATGATCGCGACCGACCTGCCCGCCGGCTACCAGACCGAGCTGCCGAGCGGCCGCGCCTTCGGTGATGCTCTGCTCGACCGCAGCGTGATCTACGTCGGGCTTGTCCAGGCGCTGCTCGCCGCTGGCCTGCCGGTGCACTACCTGAGCCACATCACCGGGCACGGATTGCTCAAGCTGATGCGCCCGCGCCGCGACTTCACCTACCGCATCGCCGAGCTGCCGCCGGTACCTGAGGTGCTGAGCTTCCTCGCCGAGCGTGCCGGACTGTCGCCCGCCGCCGCCTACTCGACGCTCAACATGGGCGCCGGGTTCGCGGTCTACACCGGATCGGGAAGCGGCGATGAGGTGGCCCGCATCGCCACCGAGCTCGGTCTCCCGGCTCAGGTTGCCGGCGTCGTCGAAGCGGGCCCGCGGCGGGTCATCCTCGAGCCCGTCGGGGTCACGTTCAAAAGTGACGAGCTCGATCTAGGGCCGCAGCCCGGTCCCCACGAATGACACCACGCTCATGACCACGAGCAGACCGGTACTGATAGCGATCAGGCGCCGGTACGCGCGCCCGCGCAGCTCGTAGGCGACGACCATCAGCGCCGGGAAGGCGCAGATCAGCATGCGCGGGTTGGGCGGCACGTTCTCCGAGGTGACGAGCAGCACGGTGATGCCGAGCGTCCACCACAGCGCCGGGGCGGGGATGCGCGGGCGCTGGCGGCGGATCAGCACAAGCGCCCAGCCCAGGAAGGCCGCCCCGACGAGGCCGCTGACGTAGTTGAGGTTGAGGCCGGGGTGGGGGAGCCCGTGAAAGTGAACGATCTGGTGCCACAGGTGCTTGGCCGTGTGCCACAGGGCGAGCGGCGTCGAGCGCTCGTCCCAGCCGTAGCGCTGTGCGGTGTAGCTGGCGAATGGGCTGCCCGTCCACAGCCAGAGGAACACTCCAAAGCCCATCGCGCCCAGCGGTGCCAGTGCCGGCGCCAGCAGCGAGCGCCGCGCCGAGCGATCACGCCAGCCGTGGCGGCGCAGCTCCAGGAACGCGGCCACGACGCAGGCCGGAATGATCGCGAAGGCCACCGGTCCGACGGCCGTCGCGCAGGCGGCCAGCAGCCCGGCCAGGACCCAGCGTCGTCGCTCGAGCGCGTACAGCGCTCCGGCCGACAGCGGCAGCATCAGCCCCTCGCTGTAGACCATCGAGAACACGATCGAGCCGGGGAACAGGCAGAAGAACAGGGCGGCCCGGCGCCCGGCTCGCTCGCCCCACCAGCCGGCGGCCATGCGCTGGACGAGCACGGTTGTGATGAACCCGCCGACGAGCGAGATCAGCACGCCGGCGAGCACGTAGCCGCAGAACAGCACGTGCGCCACGAGCCACACGAGCAGCGGATACAGCGGGAAGAAACCGAGCGTCGTCTGCAGATGCGAGACGTGCGATGGATAGCCGTACTGCGCCAGTGCGAGGTACCAAACCCCGTCCCAGTTCGAGGCCTGCGCCGGCAGCGACCAGCCCTTGTAGAGGACGTCCCCGACCGAGATCACCAGATAGATCAGACGCGAGGTCAGGTAGACCGTGAGCGGCCAGCGCAGCTGCGCGAGCGCGGCCCGCGTGCGCTCGGCGCCCGTCCACCGGGTCGGTCGCGCCGCCGGCTGCGGGGCGGGGCGAAACAGCTCTTCCTGTGGTTTTGGCTGGGTCGCGTCCGGATGTGTCTCCACCCCCGGGCGCGTCCCGAGCGCCTCCGGGAGCGAATACACGCGCCAGATTTTAGGTGTCGATCACCGCCGCTGGCCCCCCGCTAACGCGACACTAATCGTCGAGCCCAAGGTCGTATCTATATTCCGCCGCCGATGCCTGATCTGGCTGCCTCGAGGCTACTTCGGCGCAACGTTCTGATCCCGGCTGCCTACGTGCTGGCGACGATCGCGCTGGTGCTCGTGGTCGGCGTGCCGTACGAGCGCGACCTGCTCGCGCTGTGGCTCGTGCTCGGGATGCTGTGCTTCTCGCTCAGCGATCTGCGTGGCTACCGGCGCGGGATCGTGCTCGAGTGGCTGCCGTTCGTCGGACTGCTCATCGCCTACGACTCGCTGCGTGGTGGGGCCGGTCACCTTTTCGCTGTGCACTATCTGCCGCAGCTTCAAATCGACCAGGCGCTGTTCGGTGGGACGGCGCCGACGGTCACCCTGCAGCACTGGCTGTGGCACGGCCACGTGGTCTGGTACGACGTGGTCTTCTGGGGCGTCTACCTGACGCACTTCTTCGCCACGCCGCTGCTGGCCGCGGCGCTGTGGAAGATCGATCGCGCTCGCTTCCGGACGTTCGCCGTGTTCGTCGCCGTACTGTCGTTCGCCGGTCTGGCCACGTACGCGCTGTTCCCGGCCGCGCCGCCCTGGATGGCCTCGCAGGCCCACCTGCTCGGAGCGGTGGCGCGGATCCCGCCGCTCGTCTGGCCGGCCATCGGGCTGCACCCGGCCGGCTCGATCGTCGAGCATGGATACGCCTACGCCAATAACGTCGCCGCGGTGCCCTCGCTACATGCCGCGTTCTCGCTGCTCGTGGCGATCACGGTGTGGCCGCACAAGCACAAGTGGCTGCGCCCGCTGGTCGCGCTGTACCCGCTGGCCATGGGCTTCTCGCTCGTCTACGGCGGCGAGCACTATTTCTTCGACATCGCGCTCGGCTGGATGTACACGATCGCGGCTGTCCTCGCCGGTCGCGCGCTCATGCGCCGCTGGGCGACCCGGCGCCGGCGGCAGGCCGTCGCGGTGCTCGAGCCGGCGTAGGCCGGCGCCAACAGCTCGGTTGCACGAAGGCAAGGGAGGGTTCGGTGGCAACGAGGAAGATCGCGATCGAGGAGGCCGTGACCACGGAGGAGTTCGAGCACCTCGACGAAGCGTTCATCCCCGCGATCAAGGACGAGATGGGTGAGTTCTTGCGAAGCCGCATCGGCGTCGCGAGCTTTGAGCAGCGGCTGAAGGACATGGACGATGAGGGCGTCGACGTCCAGATCATCTCGCTGACCTCACCTGGCGTTCAGAGCATCGGTGACCCCGAGCACGCCGCGAAGTCGGCGAGGAAAGCCAACGACAGCCTGGCCGAGATGGTGAGCAAGGCGCCGACGCGGTTCAAGGCCATGGCGGCGCTGCCGTGGATCAATCCATCCGCTGCGGTCGAGGAGCTTCAACGCGCTGTGAACGACCTCGGCGCCGTCGGCGTGATGTTGAACGGCCACACCAAGGGCGCCTACATGGACGACAAGGCCTACTGGCCGGTATGGGAGAAGGTCGCGGAGCTCGACATGCCGGTCTACCTCCATCCGATCCAGGGGCAGTACTGGGACAACTGCGCGGGTTATCCCGAGCTCAGCGGGCCGCCCTGGGGGTGGGCGTTCGAGACCGGCACCCACTTCTGGCGGCTGGTGCTTTCCGGATTGTTCGACGCCTATCCCAGCCTCACCGTCATCCTCGGCCACATGGGCGAATTCATCCCGTTCAGTCTCTGGCGGTTCGATAACCGCTCTTCGTACTTCAAACTGGACCGCGGCCTAGCGCACTCGCCCTCCTACTACGCGAAGACGAACATGATGGTCACGACCGCGGGCGTCTGCTCCGATGAGTCGCTGTTGTGCACGCAGATCGCGCTGGGCTCGAACAACATCCTCTTCGCGGTCGACTACCCCTACCAGCTCCAACCGCAGGCGGTGCAGTGGATCGAGTCCGCCCCAATCAGCGACTACGACCGCGAGCTGATCTGCCACCGCAACGCTGAACGCATCTTCAAGCTGAGCTGAACCGAGCCGCTCCACGCGATCACCGCGTGCGCCTCTGCCGATCATCCCCTTGTAAAGTCCTGCCGCGCCATGTTCTCGAAGGTCCTGATCGCCAACCGCGGCGAGATCGCGGTCAGAATCATGCGCGCTTGCGAGGAGCTCGGCATCGCCACCGTCGCGGTGTACTCCGAGCTGGACCGCGACGCGATTCACGTCAAGCGCGCCGGCGAGGCATTCCTGCTCGGACCCGGTCCGGCCAGCGAGAGCTATCTGAACATCGACAAGCTGCTGGAGGCGGTGGAGCGCTCCGGCGCCGAGGCCGTCCATCCCGGCTACGGCTTCCTGGCCGAGAACGCCGCGTTCGCCAGCGCGCTGGAAAGCGCCGGCATCACGTTCATCGGGCCGCCCGCGTCCGCCATCGAGGCGATGGGATCAAAGACGCGGGCCCGCGAGCTGATGATGCAAGCCGGCGTCCCGATCGTCCCCGGCACGACCGAGCCGGTGGCCTCGGTCGAGGACGCGCAGAAGCTGATCGAGGACACGATCGGTTACCCGGTCGCCGTCAAGGCCGCTGGGGGCGGGGGCGGCAAGGGTTTCCGGGTCGCGCTCAGCGAGGACAAGCTGAAGGACGCCTTCGAAGGCGCCGCGCGCGAAGGCGAGAAGTTCTTCGGCGACGCGACCGTCTACCTGGAGCGCTACCTGCCCGACCCTCGTCACGTCGAGGTCCAGGTGCTGGCCGACACGCACGGCAGCGTGATCCACCTCGGCGAGCGCGACTGCTCGCTTCAGCGCCGCCACCAGAAGCTGATCGAGGAGGCGCCGGCGCCCGCCGTCGACGCCGCGCTGCGCGAGCGCATCGGCAAGATCGCCACCGAAGCCGCCGCGGCCGTCAAGTACACAGGTGCCGGCACGATCGAGGGCCTGCTTCAGGACGGCGAGTACTTCTTCCTGGAGATGAACACGCGGGTCCAGGTCGAGCACTGCGTGACCGAGATGGTCACCGGGATCGACATTGTCAAAGAGGGCATCCGCGTCGCCGCCGGCGAGCCGCTGTCGATCAAGCAGGACGAGGTCGAGCTTCGTGGCCACGCGATCGAGTGCCGGATCAATGCCGAGGACGCATCGAAGAACTTCGCCCCGGCCCCCGGGCGGATCGGTGCCTACCGCGAGCCCGCCGGGCCCGGCGTGCGCGTCGATTCGGGTGTCGGCCCCGGCTCCGAGATCACGCCGATGTACGACCCGATGGTGGCAAAGCTGATCGTCTGGGACGTCGACCGCGAGCAGGCCACGGCACGCATGATCCGCGCCCTGCGCGAGTACGAGATCACCGAGCTGAAGACCCTTCTGCCGTTCCACGAGGCGATCCTCCAGACCAAGCAGTGGGCGGCCGCCGAGACCTGCCGCGACCTCATCGAGGACCGCAGCTGGTTGAAGACGCTCGCTTTCCCGGCCGTCGAGAAGCCCGCGGCGGATGACGACGAGGCCGAGGGCGAGCCGGTCGAGCAGACGTACACCGTCGAGGTCTCAGGCAAGCGCTTCGATGTGAAGGTGATAGGACCGCCCGGCGGCGGCGTCGCCACGGCTGTAGCCGCCGGGACGGCGGTCAACGGGGGCGCACCGCCTGCGGCGCGCCGGCCGCCGCGCCGTGCCGGAGGCGCTGGCGCCGGAGCCGGCGGGGGCGGCGGCGACACGCTCGCCTCGCCGCTTCAGGGCACCGTGCTCAAGGTCGCCGTGCAGCAGGGCGCGAGCGTCGAGGAGGGCGCACTGATCTGCGTCATCGAGGCGATGAAGATGGAGAACGAGATCACCGCCCACAAGGCGGGCACCGTCTCCGAGCTGCCGATCGCCGTCGGCTCCTCCGTGGCTTCCGGCGACACGTTGGCCGTGATCAGCGCCGGTTAGTCGACTTCGCGACCCTCGCCTCCCGCCAGACGGCCGAGGTTCTCGGCGTGGATCCGCCGCTGCGCCGCCGTGTCGCGCCCCGTGGGCAGCGCCACGTCCGATTCTCCGTCGAGCAGGGCGCATACATACGCCATGTCCTCGTCGAGGATCCGCGTCGCCTCGGCGGGGCTCAACGGCCCGCCATGGCCGGGCACGACGTGCTCGGCACGCTCGACCAGGCCGCGTAGGCGCTCGAGCGTGTCGAGGTACGCCACGGCCGAGCCGCCGGCCGAGATCCATGGTATCTCCACCGGCGAGAGGTAGTCGCCGGGGACCAGCATGCCGAGCCAGGAGATCAGATACGCGGTTCCATCCGTCGTGTGGCCGGGCGTGGGGTGCAGCTCGATCTCGCGTCCGGCTGCGCCGAGCTCGAGGCGGCCGGGCACGGGTAGCTGCTGAAGCTCGTCCAGGGATAGCGGGGGCCGGCCGGCGATGTAGTGCTCCTCGTCGAACTCGGCCAGTTCGCGAGCCGGCACGTCGGGACGCTGCGCCAGCAGCTCGGCCGTGGACTCGCCGCAGCCGAGCGAAGCGTCGGGAAACGCGTGGCGCGCGAGCAGATGGTCCCAGTCGCCGTGGGTGACGAGCAGGCCTGAGACGGGAAACGCCGACTGCTCAAGCACTTGCGGCATCGCCTCGAGCTCGTGTGGGAGCACCGGCGAGTCGATCACGAACCCCTCCTCGCCGGCGCGCAATGCCGTGCACGTGGTCTGCCAGAAGGCGCTGATGAAGACGATCACGTCAGGGTCGAGCGCCAGGACGCGCAACGACGGCCCCGCTACGAGACGCCGATGAGCTTGGCCGCCTCGCGCAGGCTGCTGACCTCGGCGTCGGGCTTCTTCTGTCCGCTTTCCAGCTGCTGCTTGTTGCGGTTGACCCAGATGACCGGGATCTTCTTCTTCAGGCACGGCTCGACGTCGTGGTAGTAGCTGGCCGCGACGTGGATCCAGCCCTTCTTGCCGCCGATCCGGCGCTCGCACTCGGTGAAGTGCGCGGCGTCGGGTTTGTAGGAGCGAACCTGCTGGGCGGTGACCACGAGATCGAAGTCGAGCGGCATGTGGCGGCGGGTCTGGCCGAGCAGCTTGTCGTCGATGTTCGAGATCAAGCCGATCTTGTGCTTCTTGGCGATCTTCTGAAGAACCGGATTGGTTTCCTTGAACGGCGGCCAGCGCTGCACCGAGTCGGGCAGGAAGCCCGAGCGCGACGGCTCGAGCGGCCAGCCCATCCGCTTGGCGATCTCGACGGCGGTGCGGCGCAGCACCTCGGCGTAGAGCTCGTAGGACCCAGCCTGGATCTTCTGCTGGACCTCGTGGAAGAGGGGGATGAGCTCGTCACGCTCGATCGTGAAGCCGTCGCGATCGGCTTCCCGGCTGAACGCGTCGAAGGCACCGGTTTCCCAGTCGATCAGCGTGCCGTAGACATCGAAGGTGACGAAGGAGATCTGCTTCGGGATGGCCATGCGGCGAGGCATGATGCCATGCAAGACGCTTCAATAGAGTGCAGAGCCCCCCGATGGACCTACTCGAATACCAGGGAAAGCAGCTGTTCGCCCGGCACGGGGTCCCCGTACCCTCTGGGCGTCCGGCCACCACGGTCGAGGAGGCGGTGGCGGCGGCCGACGAGATCGGCTATCCCTGCGTGGTCAAGGCCCAGGTGCAGATCGGCGGCCGCGGCAAGGCCGGCGGCATCAAGGTGGCCAAGGATCGAACCGAGGCCGAGACGCACGCCAAGGCGATCCTGGGTATGGACATTCGCGGCCTCACCGTGCACGAGGTGTGGGTCGAAGGTGCGTCGGAGATCGCCGCCGAGTACTACGCGTCGGTCATCTTCGACCGCTCGGAGAAGGCCCCGCTGATCATGGTCTCGACCAAGGGCGGGATGGACATCGAGGAGGTCGCCGCCTCGGATCCGAACGCGATCGCGCGGCTGCATGTCGATCCGCTGCTCGGCTTTCAGGACTTCCACGGCCGCCGGCTTGCCTTCGAGGCCGGGGTCGACGGCGACGTCGTTCGCCCGGTCGGCGCGATGCTGGCCAAGCTCTACGAGGTGTTCACCGAGGAGGAGGCGACGCTGGTCGAGGTCAACCCGCTGATCGTCACGCCCGATCGCGACGTCAAGGCGCTTGACGCCAAGGTCACGCTCGACGACAACGCCCTCGTCCGCCATCCCGACAACGCCGCCCTGCGCGACGTCTCGGCCGAGGATCCCCAGGAGCGCATGGCCAAGGAGCGCGGCCTCACCTACGTCAAGCTCGACGGTGACATCGGAATTCTCGGCAATGGCGCCGGCCTGGTCATGTCCACCCTGGACGTGGTCGATCAGGCGGGCGGCAAGCCCGCGAACTTCCTCGACGCCGGCGGCGGCTCCAAGGCCGAGGCCATCACCCAGGCCGTCGAGGTGATCCTGTCCGACCCCAAGGTCAAGGCTGTGCTGTTCAACATCTTCGGCGGGATCACCCGGTGCGACGAGGTGGCGCGCGGGCTGATCGAGGCCTTCCATCAGATCAACCCGCAGGTGCCGTTCGTCGTCAGGCTCGATGGGACCAACGACAAGGAGGGCCGCGCGCTCTTGGCCGAGGCCAATCTGCCCAACGTGCACACGGAATCGACGATGGACGGCGCGGCGGCCAAGGTGGTCGAGCTGGCCACGGCGGCCGAGGCGCCGGCACCGGCATGAGCATCCTCGTCGACACCGAGACCAAGCTCTGCGTGTCCGGCATCACCGGTCGCGAGGGCACGTTCCACGCCCTGCGCGATCGCGACTACGGCACCAACGTGGTCGGCGGGGTCACCCCCGGCAAGGGCGGCCAGGACGTGGGCGGCATCCCCGTGTTCAACACCTTCCACGAGGCGGTGGACAGGACGGGCGCCAACACCGCGATGATCTTCGTCCCGCCGCGCTTCGCCGCCGACTCGATCCTCGAGGCCGAGGACGCCGGCATCCCGCTGATCATCGCCATCACCGAGGGCATCCCCGCCCACGACGAGCTGCGCGTCTTCAACACGATCAAGAAGAACGGCCACTCGCGCCTGGTCGGACCCAATTGCCCGGGCATCCTGTCCCCGGGGAAGGCGAACGTCGGCATCATCCCGGCGTCGTTCTTCAAGGAGGGCAACGTCGGTGTCGTCTCACGCTCGGGCACGCTGACCTACCAGATCGGCAACGTCGTGGCCCAGAGCGGCTTCGGCAACTCGACGATTGTCGGCATCGGCGGCGACCCCGTGCCCGGCACGGACTTCATCGATGTGATCGGGATGTTCGAGGAGGATCCCGACACCGAGCTGATCGTGATGTGCGGCGAGATCGGCGGAGACGCCGAGGAGCGCGCGGCCGGCTTCATCGAGTCCAACGTCTCAAAGCCGGTGGTGGCCTACATCGCGGGCTTCACCGCCCCGCCCGGCAAGACGATGGGCCATGCCGGCGCGATCGTGTCCGGCTCCAAGGGCACCGCGGCAGCCAAGGCGGAGGCGCTCGAGGCCAAGGGCGTGCGCGTCGGGCGCACGCCTACGCAGGTGGCCGAACTGGCCGTGTCGCTGCTCGGCGCCGCCGCCTGAGCAGCCGCGCGCTACGTAGCTCCCCCGCGAGACACTGTGGAAAAGTCCGGATGCGGACGAGGCCTCGGTTAAGCATTGTTCCGCCGGTCATGGGGACCCTCGTGAACCTCCGCGTCGTCGAGCACGATGCGGGCGCGCCGGCTCCTCGATCTCCAGTCCAGGCAGCCGGCCGGGTTCTCGTTCGCGGTCCGGAGCTCGCCGAGCTGCGGGCCTTCTGCGCCGCCGCCAGCCTCGGCAGCATCGGCCAGGCGGCACGCATGCTCCAGGTCAGCCAGCCGGCCCTGTCCAAGCGCCTGCAGGCGCTCGAGGCCGTCGCCGGCACGCACCTGCTCACCCGCTCGACCCGCGGCGTCACCCTGACCGCGTCAGGCTCTCGCCTCTATGCCGCGGCCGTCGCGCTGCTGCGCGAGGCCGATTCGGTCGAAGAGCTGATGCGCGGCTTCGCCAGCTAAAGGTCGCCGCGGTTATCCGCTGGTCGGCGCGGTACGCTCGCGTGCGTCCATGTCCCAACCGACGCCTGAGGGAGGGGAGATCGACAGCCGTCTGGAGGAACTCGATCGTCGGCTGCGCGCGGTGCAGGACGAGCTATTGCCCGAACGCGAGCCACGGCCTGTCCGGGGCGTCGAGGACGCGCCAGGCGCACCGCTTGGGCCGCGACCGGCGCCCGAGCCGCCGTCGGCGCTCGAGCCGCCACCTCCGCCGCCCCCGCCACCACGCCCCGCCGTTGGCCCGCCCCCGGCCGGCGTAACTGCCGTCCACACCAAGCTCGTCTCCTCGCTGCATGAGCTCCTCGGCGCCTACGAATCGCTGCTGGACCAGTTCCCGCCGTCGGACCCGCGCCGGCCGGCGCCCGAGCCGCCCGAGCCGCAAACCATCGCCGCCGGCCCGTTTCCCACCACCGACGCTCTCCGCGTATTCCGCGAAGCCCTGGCCGCCCTACCCGGCGTCGAGACGGTCGTCATCCGCGCCTACGAGGGCCAGGACCGGGCGATATTCGACGTCAAGCTGACCGAGCCGCAGCTCCCGGGCGGGAGTGCGTAGTCTTCTGACGATGGCCACGCCGATCTCCTTCGCCCGCGGTGCACCCTCGCTCGACATCGTTGACGTCGAGGGCCTGCGTCAGGCCGCCAACCAGGCGCTGAGCGAGGATCCCGGCGGGGTGACCGCCTACGGCACGGCCGTCGGTTACAAGCCGCTGCGCGAGTGGATCGCCGAGCGCCACCAGGTCTCTCCCGAGCAGGTGATGGTCACCAACGGCTCGATGCAGGCCGACGCCTTCCTGTTCGACGCGCTGGTCGAACCGGGCGACGCGGTGATCGTCGAGCGACCGACGTACGACCGGACGCTGCTCTCACTCCAGCAGCGCGGCGCCGACGTCCGCATGGTCGAACTGGAGCCCGACGGCGTCGACGTGGCGGCGCTCGAGCGGGTGCTGATAGCCGGCGCCAAGCCGAAGCTGGCCCACATCATTCCCAACTTCCAGAACCCGGCCGGCTACACGCTCTCGGCGGAGAAGCGCCAGCGGCTGATCGAGCTGGCCGAAGTGCACGACTTCGTGATCTTCGAGGACGATCCCTACGTCGAGTTGCGCTTCGACGGCGCACCGCTGGCCACGATGCTGTCGATGGGCGGCGAGCGGGTCGTCTACGCCTCGTCGTTCTCGAAGACCGTCTGCCCCGGTATCCGCGTCGGCTACCTCGTCGGACCGGCCGAGCTGATCGCGCGGATCGTCAAGATCGCGACCAGCACGTACATCTCGCCGAGCATGGTCTCGCAGGCGATCGTCAACCAGTTCTGCCGCTTCGGTGCGCTCGAGCGCTCGATCGAGACGGTCAAGGCGGCGCTCAAGGAGCGCGCCGAGACGCTGACCGAGGCGCTCCGCCGCGAGCTTCCAGACGCGCGCTTCGAGCCGCCTCAGGGTGGGTACTTCCTCTGGGTCCAGCTGCCTCGGGGCACCGACGTGAACGCGCTCTTCAGCGTGGCCGCCGAGCGTGGCCTGCAGTTCGTCAAGGGCTCCGACTTCGTTCTCGAAGGGGGCGAGTCCGATCTGAGGATCGCCTACTCAGGCGTCACCCCGGCCCAGATCGAGGAAGGCGTGCAGCGCCTGGCCGAGGCCTACCAAGAGGTGACTGCGTCGACGAGGGTCGGTGCGGCCTGAGGAGGTAACAGGCCTCGGCCGTCTCGCCGCTGATGCCGCCGGCAGCATCGCGCTGCAGGTCCGCGAGCTGCACGAAGGGATAGCGCGTCGGGTGTTCCGCGCCGTCGGCGTCGGCGCCGCTCCCGTCCAGGTCGTACACGACCAGATTGCCGAGCGCGCGCACGACGCCGCGCGCGGCCTGACCACCGCGATCGTCCGCGGCGGCGCACGGGCCGTCAGCGTGGCCCGGCCCCCCGACGCTTCCGGCATCGACGAGTCGCTGCGTGGCCGCCTGGCGCTAGGCGCGCTGAACGGCGCGCTCGGCGATCACCTGCACCGAGACGGCAACGCGCTCACATTGGGCATGACGCTGCGCCGGGGCGGGCGCGACATCGACGCGGCCGAGGCGGACCTGTCGGTCGCCTATCCCGACGCGACACCGCGGATCGCCGTGTTCCTCCACGGTCTGTGCGAGACCGACGAAGCCTGGAAGATCGGGGCGCAGCGGCACATTCCCTACGGCGCCCGGCTCCACGCCGAGCTCGGCTACACGCCGCTGTACGTTCGCTACAACACCGGCCGCCACATCTCCGAGAACGGACGCGAGTTCGCGGACCTGCTCGACGCCGTGGCGGAACGCTGGCCGGTCGAGATCCAGGAGATTGCGCTGATCGGGCATTCCATGGGCGGCCTCGTGTCCCGCAGCGCCTGCCACTACGCCGACGGCTCGACTTGGCCGTCAAAGGTGCGCCACGTGTTCACCCTCGGCGCACCGCACAAGGGCGCGCCGCTGGAAAAGGCGGCCACCGCGGCCACCGGCGCGCTGTCCCGGCTACCTGAGACGCGCGGCCTCGCCCGGGCGCTGAAGGCTCGCAGCTCGGGGATCAAGGATCTCGGTCACGGCTACCTGGTCGACGAGGACTGGCTCGACCAGGACCCGGACGCCTTCGTCCAGCAGGCCGGCTCGGTGATCCCGTTCCTCAGTTGTGCCACGCACTACTTCATCTGCGCCACCGTGACGCGTGAGGCGGACGCGCCGGTCGGCCGGCTCGTCGGCGACCTGCTCGTCCTGCGCGAGAGCGCTTGGGGCCAGGCCCGCCGTGGCGAACGGATGCAGTTTCCGGTCGAGCAGTACTCACACGTCGGCGATTGCAACCACTTCGAGTTGCTCAACCATCCCGCGATCTACGAGCAGATCCGCCGTTGGCTGACCGGGCGCCCGGCGTTGCCGGCGCCGAGGCGCGAGCTACCGCCCGTATCGTTCGCGCCCGAGCACGAGCTGCTCGGGTAGCGCGATCCTCGCCGGCGGCGAGGGATCGGCGAGCACAGTCACAGTCTCGGCCACACTGACCGTTACGGTCGCGTCGCCGGCGTCGCTGCGCACCGTCACCACCTCACCGTCGTTCGAGCCGACCGTACCCTCCAGACCGGGCTCGATTCCGGCGTCCTTCAGGTAGTGCAGCAGGTCCTCGGCTTCATTCTCCAAGCGGAGGATCGTCACCCGGGCGCCGATCTCGCAATCGGCAAGTGGGACGCCATCGATCCGCTCGCCGACCCGGATCGGGTGGCCGTGCGGGCAGGTCTTGGCGTCGCCGACGGAACTGCGGACGTAGGCCTCGAAGCGCGGCGTCATGGCGTGCTCCAGATGCTCGGCCTCCTCGTGCACGTCGTCCCAGGGAACGCCGACGACGTCGGTCAGGAAGCGCTCGATCATCCGGTGGCGGCTGACGATGCGCTCCGCGTGATCACGGCCTGAGGTGGTGAAGTCGATCGCGCGGCCGGAGTCGCGCACGATGTAGCCATCGCGCTCCAACCGGCCCAGCATCTCGTGCACCGTCGGCGCCGAGAGCTGCATCGCGCGGGACAAGTTGGCCCCGGTCATCGGCAGTCCCGCCTCGAACAGCCAGTACAGCGTCTCGAGGTACTCCTCCTCGGCGACCGTCGCGTGCGGGGCGTCCATGGGTTGATCGTATCGGGCGCCCGGGCCGTCCCCGGCGGGTCGGACCTTCTAGCATCGTCGCCCGTGTCGCTGCCCCTGAAGCCGCCGATCCAGCCCCAGCTCGCGCGCTCCAAGCCCGAGTTGCCCCGGGGCGAAGATTGGGTCTACGAGCCCAAATACGACGGTTTCCGCGCCATCGCGTTCGTCGACGGCGACGAGTGCATGATCCAGTCGCGCGGTGGCAAGCCGCTGTCTCGCTACTTCCCTGAGCTGAGCTTTCCGCCCGGCCGCTACATTCTCGACGGGGAGATCGTGATCGACGCCGACGACGGGCTCCAGGACTTCGGCGCGCTCCAGAACAGGATCCATCCCGCCGCCTCACGGATCGCGATGCTGGCCGAGGAGACGCCGGCCCACTACATAGCGTTCGACTTGCTGGCCCGCGAGGATGAGAGCCTGCTCGAGCGGCCCCTGGCCGACCGGCGTGGACTGCTCGAGGAGCTGGTCGCCGAGCCGATCAGGCTCACCCCACTGACGCGCGAGCTCAGCGAGGCCGAACCGTGGCTGATGCGCGGCGAAGGGGTCGTGGCCAAGGACTGCCGGGCTCCATACCGTCCTGGGCAGCGCACCGGGATGGTCAAGGTCAAGCGGGTGCGCACGATCGACGCCGTCGTGGCCGGTTGGCGCCCGGGCAAGGAGGAGGGCACGGTCGGCTCGCTGATCCTCGGCCTGTATGACCCAGATGGGAAGCTCCACGTCGTTGGACACTCGTCTGGGCTGCGCACCTCCGAGAAGCGCAAGCTCGTGGAACGCCTGAAGCCGTATGAGACTGGCCGGCGCGGACACGGCGATCCCAGCCGATGGAAGAACGAGAAGGAGCTCGAGTGGATCGACCTGCGCCCTGAGCTCGTCGTCGAAGTCACATTCGACCACACCAGTGGCGGGCGCATCCGCCACGGCACCAAGATCCTGCGCTGGCGCGAGGACAAGGCACCGAAGGAGTGCCTGCTCGCGCAGATGCAGCAGTAGAACGGTTTCGGGCCCCGGATTGACCGGGGCCCGATGAACTTCTGTTGCGCTTGGCAGTCGCTTAGTGGTTGTAGACCGCCTGGACCAGGAGCAGGCAGTCGTCCACGCCCTGGGACTGGTGGAAGCTGCCGCCGAGCGGCAGGTCCGGGTTGAAGAAGGTCAGCTGACCCGGCGTCCCGTCGGCGCAGTACTCGGCCGTGTTCTTCGCGGTGTCGATCGCCACCTCGTCGCCCTTGTGGACCTTGATGTGGACCTTGAAGGACTCGATCGGGGAGATGCCATCGTCAGCTTGCGTCTGCGTCGGACCGTTGGCGTTCAGCTGGCGGCTCTGCGTGATGACCTT
The DNA here is from genome assembly GCA_045805545.1 of Solirubrobacteraceae bacterium. Classification (GTDB taxonomy): domain Bacteria; phylum Actinomycetota; class Thermoleophilia; order Solirubrobacterales; family Solirubrobacteraceae; genus Palsa-465. The sequence goes on from JBJMLD010000189.1 coordinate 55,526, forward strand.
GACCTGGCCGCTCTTGTGGTCAGAGTTGAGATGCCGGACCTGCACCAGCCGGAAGCGGAAGGACATCGGGCCCTCGGCCCGCACCTTGATCTTCGTGATCAGGCCGTTCGAGCTCGCCTTGGCGTGCCCGGACGTTCCGGGGTAGAACGAGCCGACGTGCGTGCACAGCGGGTTTGAGTCGAGGTTGTTCTGATCACAGCTCGAGCCGGCGTTGGCCGGTTCGTGGTTGAGGCTCGAGCCGAAGTTGCTCGTCGCGGCGGACGCGCCGGCGGGGACGAGGGCGGCCGCCATGAGCGCGGCGGCGACGCCGGAGATGGCGCGGGATCGGCGGCTGATCTTGTTGATGCTTGACATTTCGTTCCTCCTCGGGATTTGTCGTGAGCATCAAGCTACGGACGCGCCGGCGATCCACCCAGAGGCCCTAGGGGTGGTCTTCGCAACACCCCCGCGTTACGGAAGATGGGCCGGCACCGGCTGCACGTCGGCGCTGCGACCGGCGACGCGCACTGTGCGGTCATACGACGCCCGCAGCGCTGCCGCATCGGCAGGATCGCTGCGCAGCCCGGTCCCGACGGGCAGCACGGTGAACGTCGGGTGCTGGATCCAGATCGGCACGTAGTGGACCTTGGTCACGCGTGCGCCCCGGTTGTCGACGACGATCGTCAGCAGCGCGATCAACCCGTCCTGTGACCCATCGGGACAGCAGGCCGAGGTCTGATTGGAGATCAGGTTGCCCTCCCCGAACACGACCAGCTTGCCGTTGATCCGGCGGATCGGCTGCACGACGTGCACGTGCTGGCCGATCACCGCGGTGATGTCGCGCGAGCGCGTCAGCACGCCGGCCAGGTGGAGCTGGAAGCGACTCGGCTGCGGCACGTTCTCATCGCCCCAGTGGATGTTGATGATCACCGCCCGGGCGCCTTCGGTCCGGGCCCGGTGCGCCTCGCCGAGGATCTGACTGACGTTCTGGGCCCGATTGACCGACCACGGATGTGGCGACGGGATGCCGTTCGTCAGCTCCGTATAGGAGAGGAAGGCGACCTTGATGCCCTTGACGGTCATGATCAGCGGCCTCCGCTGAGCGGCCGCCGAGGCGTAGGTTCCGGCGTGCTTCACGCCCACCTTGTCGAGCGTCGCGATCGTGTCATCGACGCCGCGCTGCCCCTCGTCGAGCGAGTGTGTGGCCGCGGTCGAGCACGCGCGCCAGCCCGTCCGGCGGATGGCGTAGGCCAGCTGCGGCGGCGTGTTGAAGATCGGAAAGCCGGTCGGCGGCGACGGCGTCATCGGCGTCTCCATGTGGCACAGCGGCAGGTCGGCGCCGACGACATAGGGCTTGATGTCTCGGAACAGCGGCGTGAAGTTGTAGTGGTTGCCGCCGCCCAGCTCGAGCGCGCGGTCCCACACCGGCGAGTGGATCAACAGATCGCCGCTCGCCTCGACGGTGAACGTCACGGGGTGCGCGAGCGCGGCGCTGCCCTTCCCACCGCTCCTCGCGGGAGTGCTACTCGTGCTGGCGCCGGCGACCGCGGCGGTGCGCGCGCCGCCAGCTCCAGCCGCCTCCGTCGCCTTGCGCGGGCTGCCGCTGTTGGCCGCCGTGACGACGCCTGCGACAAGCGACACTGCGGCCGTGATTGCGAGCGCCGCCATCAGGCGCCGCGCTCGCGTTCTGCGCGCAGCGAGCCGGCTTGGGTGCTCGGCCATCTGCGGACAGGATGACGTATCGGGTGGACCCCATCCCTAGTCTGCCGCCGGCGCGCGTCGCCGCCCCGTACCGTGCCTCCTCCCCCGCGTGCTCCCGACGGACATACTGCGCCGCGTGCCGCGCATCCCCGGCATCCCGACGACGCTCCTCATCGCGCCCGATTCGTTCAAGGGCACCCTCACCGCGCGCGAGGTCGCCGAGGCGGTAGCGGCAGGGGTGCAGGATGCCGGCGGCGAGACCGATGTCTGCCCGGTGGCCGACGGGGGCGAGGGGACCGTGGAAGCGCTCGCGCCGCAGCTCGGCGCCGAGCTGCGGACGGCCACCGTCAATGATCCTCTCCGCCGTCCGGTCGAGGCGAGCTTCGGCCTGGCGTCCACGTCGGCTGGCGCGCGCCGGTCCGGCATTCTCGCCCTCGTCGAGGTCGCCGCGGCCAGCGGGCTCGGCCGCGTCGCCGAGCACGAGCGGGATGCGCTCGCCGCCGACACGTTCGGGACAGGCGAGCTGATTCTTCAGGCTGTGAGCGCCGGCGCCGAGACCGTGTACGTAGCCGTCGGTGGCAGCGCCACCACCGACGGCGGAGCCGGCGCGATCGAGGCGATCAAGCGCGGCGGTGGCCTCGGCCGGGCACGGCTCGTCGTGCTCTGCGACGTGCGCACGCCGTTCGAGGACGCGGCCCGAGTGTTTGCGCCGCAGAAGGGCGCCGATCCCGATCAGGTTCGCCGCCTCACGCAGCGGCTGCACGCCCGCGCGCGGCGCTATCGCCGCGATCCTCGCGGCGTCCCAATGACCGGCGCCGCGGGTGGCCTGTCCGGAGGACTATGGGCCGAGCTCGGCGCCGAGGTCGTGCCGGGCGCGGCGGTCGTGCTCGACGCCGTCGACTTCGACCGCCGCATGCGCAGCGCGCGCGCCGTCATCACCGGCGAGGGCAAGCTCGATCAGCAGAGCCTGGCCGGCAAGGCGGTGTCCGAGGTGGCCACGCGGGCCCGTCAAGCCGGGGTTCCCTGCTTCGCCGTCGCCGGCCGGCGCGATCTCGACACGTTCGGCACCCGCATCCTCGACCTCCAGGTTGTGCTCGAGGCGGGCACCCTGCCGGCGCTGCGCCGCGCCGGCACCGAGCTGGCGCAATTGGTCGAAACCGCCACAAACCCCTTGAAATGATCTATAACCAGATCTTCTGAGCCGTAACTACTTCGTGTTAACATCGCGTACATGGCCATCGCAGTAAAGGAACCCGTTACCTCAACGCCACCGCCGTTGGCCTCCGACCTATGCTGGCTGCTCGGTCGGGTCAGCCACGCGCTGAACACCGAGATGACCTCGGCCTTGGAGAGCTCGGGCATCTCGCCGCGCGACCACTCCGTCCTCGCCACCGCGATGACCGGCGATTACACCCAGACCGAACTGGCGCGCCTCATCGGCCTCGACAAGACGACGATGGTCGTCACGGTCGACGAGCTCGAGGCGGCCGGACTGGCCGAGCGCCGGCCCGCCCCCGGCGACCGCCGGGCGCGCGTGATCAAGGTGACCAAGGCCGGCGAGCGCAAGGTCCAGCAGGCCGAGGCCGTACTCGACCGCGTCAAAGAGGACGTCCTGGCCGGCCTGCCGGCGTCCGAGCGCCAGGCCTTCCTGAGCGCCCTCGGCACGCTGGCCTGTGGCCGCCTGTCGGCTCCGGTGCCGTGCATGGCGCCGGTGCGCCGGCGCGGCTAAGCCAGGGCTTGGCGCGTATGCCGCCCGTGCGCACCGGGCGCGCACACGTTCTGCTCGTATTGCCGGCCGCGATCGGGCGCGAGGTGCGCACGGACGGCACCGCGCCCCGCTTTGAGCCGCCGCATGAGAAACGCAGCCAACCCGCGGCCAGCGCCGGCTAGCGGCGAGGCGGCTCCCACGCCGCCATCACCTGTTGGAGCTCGTCGAAGCTAGCCGGCGGTGCCGGTAGCGCGTCCGGGGGACCGCTGTCGGCCCGCAGGCCGCGGAGGTAGATCGTCAGGAACCGGCGCCACAGATCGGGCGCCACGTCCCGGGCACAGTCGATCACCGTCCCCATCATCAGCTGGATAAGCGGCAAGTCCTGTGGCACGACGTCGGGTCGCAGCTGTCCCGCCTCCTGGGCGCGCGCGACGAGCTTCGTCACCCGGGGCAGCATCTGCGCGCGGATCCGGGTGACGCGCTCGAGCCCCTCGGGTCCAGCCAGGACGAGCTCCTTGAACGCTCGGTCCTCGCCCTGCATCTCCAGGCCTCGCTCGATGAAGCCGGTCAACCCCCTCCAGGCGTCGGGGTCGGCGAGCGCGGCATCAGCCAGCTCGACGATCTTCTCCACCCGCTGCTCGAACAACCCCTCGATCAGGTCGGCCTTGTCGGGAAAGCGGCGATAGACCGTGCCGACGCCCACCCCGGCGTGACGGGCGATTTCGTTCAGCGTGACGCCGAGGCCGCGCTGCGCAAATAGCTCCGCGGCGGCATCGAGGATTCGCTGCCGGTTGCGTTCTGCGTCCTTGCGTAGGGGCCGATCAACTGTGGTCATGGGGACATCATAGAGAAATGGATTGACACTATCCAGTTCTGTGGTAGGCTTTCGCTTAGAAGCGGATAAGTCCTATCCACTCGGATACCGCTTATCGACTTACAAGCTTCAGAGGGAACCGCGATGCAAACCCAGAACCCCCACCAGGCAAACCGCTGGAAGATCCTCGCGATCCTCGCGATCGCCCAGCTGATGGTCGTGCTCGACGCCACGATCGTGAATATCGCGCTGCCGTCGGCCCAGAAAGCGCTTCACTTCTCCAACGACAACCGCCAGTGGATCGTGACCGCGTATGCGCTGGCGTTCGGCAGCCTACTCCTGCTCGGCGGCCGGATCAGCGACCTGTTCGGTCGCAAATGGACGTTCGTGATCGGCCTCGGCGGCTTCTCGATCGCCTCGGCCGTCGGTGGCGCCGCACAGTCATTTGCGATGCTCGCCGGCGCTCGGGCATTCCAGGGCGCGTTCGGCGCGCTCCTGGCGCCGGCGGCGATGTCGCTGCTCACGACGACCTTCACCATCCCGGCCGAGCGCAACAAGGCGTTCGGCGTGTACGGCGCGATCGCCGGTAGCGGCGCGTCGGTCGGGCTCATGCTCGGCGGCCTGCTCACCCAGACGCTGAACTGGCGCTTCAGCATGTACGTCAACCTTGTGTTCGCCGCCATCGCGATCGTCGGCGCGCTCGCCATGCTCCACAACCAGGCGCCGGCAGCGAAGCCCAAGATCGACATCCCGGGCGTGCTGACCGTCTCGGGCGGCCTGTTCGCCATCGTCTTCGGCTTCAGCCACGCGCAGACGACGAGCTGGGGCAACCACCTGACGATTGGGATGCTCGGCACCGGCGTGCTGCTGCTGATCGTCTTCGTGTGGCTCGAGTCTCGCGTGCGCAACCCGCTGTTGCCGCTGAAGGTCGTTACCGACCGCACCCGCAGCGCGTCGTTCCTGTCGATCGGGATCTCGGGCGCGGCGCTGTTCGGCGTGTTCCTGTTCCTCACCTACTACCTGCAGCAGAGCCGCGGCTACTCCCCGGTCACCACCGGTCTGGCGTTCCTGCCGATGACGCTCTCCGTGATGCTGACCGCGGTCATCGTCAACACCAGGCTGAGCGGTCGCTTCAGCCCCCGCCTGCTCGTCACCGGCGGCATGATTCTGGGCGCCGGCGGAATGCTGGGCCTTACCCAGCTCGACCTGACCTCGAGCTACGCCGGCTCGATCCTGCCTTGGCTGGTGGCGATGGGCGTCGGCATGGGGCTCGTGTTCGGGACCGCGATGAACAACGCCACGCTGGGCGTCGAGGCCGCCGACGCCGGCGTGGCCTCGGCCATGGTCAGCGCCTCGCAGCAGATCGGCGGCTCGCTCGGCACCGCACTGCTCTCGACGCTCGCCGCGAGCGCCGCGACCAGCTTCGTCACGACCAACGCGGTCGGACGTCCGACCACCGCGGTTCTCGCGCACGCGGCGATGCACGGCTACACCACGGCATTCGCCGTGGCGGCCGGGATCTTCGCCGCCGGCGCGGTCATCGCCGGTCTGCTCTACGAGCGTGGCGTCAAGCGCGTCGAGCCGGCCGGCGCGCCCGTGCTCGCGCATTGAGTAAGGGGTGCCGGGGCCTCGATAAGGCCCCGGCGCCGGCAACCAGCTCCGTTCTCCCGATGCGCTGCCGCTCCTCGCAGCGCACCATTCCCGGGGAGGACAAGAGACGGTCCAGTTCGAGATCGTCTACTACAAGACAATTTGCTACCGTACGTATTCGAACCGACAGATGACGATTGAGGAGCTGCTCGATGACGGACAACTCAACTTCGCTGACTGAGAAGCGACGAGCTACAGACGACCGCCAGCGCTGGATCGCGCTGATCGTCCTGTGCGCCGGCTTCCTGATGATCATTCTCGACCAGACGATCGTCAACGTGGCCTTGCCATCGATTCAGACCGATCTGCATTTCTCGCAGTCGAACCTGGCCTGGGTCGTCAACGCCTACCTGATCGCATTCGGCGGTCTGCTGCTGCTCGTCGGCCGGATCGGTGACCTGATCGGCCGCAAGCGGATCTTCCTGGTCGGGCTCGCGATCTTCACAACGGCTTCGCTGGTCTGCGGTCTTTCGCAGAGCCAGGGGATGCTGATCGTTGCCCGATTCGTCCAGGGCGTCGGCGGGGCGATGACCTCAGCCGTGATCCTGGGCATGATCGTGACGATGTTCCCCCGCCCGGCTGACCAGGCCAAGGCGATCGGCGTGTACAGCTTCGTGGCCTCGGCCGGTGGCGCGCTCGGGTTGCTGCTCGGAGGCTTCTTGACCCAGGGCCTGAACTGGCACTGGATCTTCTTTGTCAACATTCCGATCGGGATCGCCACGGCGTTCTTCGCCACCCGGCTGATCAAGCAGGAGAAGGGGATCGGTCTGGAGCACGGCGCCGACGCGCCGGGAGCAGTGCTGCTGGTCAGCTCGCTGATGCTCGCGGTCTACACGATCGTCGAGGCCTCCAGCTATGGCTGGGGCTCGGCCCACACGATCGGGTTCGGCGCCGTCGCGGTCGGCCTGCTGGCGGCCTTCATCGTGCGCCAGGCCACGGCCGCGAGCCCGCTCGTGCCGCTGCGGGTGTTCCGCTCGCGGACGGTCACCGGCGCCAACATCGTTCAGGTACTGATGGTCGCGGGCCTGTTCGGGATGTTCTTCCTCGGCGCGCTCTACATGCAGCGAGTGCTGCACTACGACGCGATCCAGGTCGGACTCGCGTTCCTACCCGTGGCGCTCGGGATTGCGGTGCTCTCGCTCGGCTTCTCGGCCCGGCTGATCACTCGCTTCGGCGGAGCGGCGACGCTCCTGCCCGGGCTGGTGTTCATGGCGATCGGCCTCGTGCTGTTCCGCGGCGCGCCGGCCAATGCCAACTACTGGACCGATCTGCTCCCCGTGATGGTGCTGCTCGGGATCGGTGCCGGGCTCGGCTTCCCGGCCCTGATGACGCTGGCCATGTCCGCGGCCACGCCTGAGGACTCGGGTCTCGCCTCCGGCCTGGTCAACACGACCCAGCAGGTCGGCGGCGCGCTCGGCCTGGCCGTGCTGGCCACCCTGTCAACGACGCGCAGCAACTCGCTGCACGCGAGTGGCCACTCGCTTACCAGCTCGCTGGTCAGCGGTTATCACCTGGCCTTCTCGATCGGCGCGGTCCTGCTCGTGGTCGCGATCGGACTGACGGTCGTGCTGCTCGCCCGCAAGAGCCCGGCGGCTGACGCCGTCGAGGCCGAAGCGGTGTCGTTCGCCGAGACCGACGCGGCCTACGCCGAAGAGGCCGCGTAGTCGACTGTGTGCCCCACCCCCGCCGTCAGCCGCCCATCTTCTCGGTGGGCGGCTGCGGCGAGGTGGTCGTCTCGGGGGGCGCCGAGTGCTGCGGCAGGCCCTGCATGACCGTGGCTTCCGGCGTCAGGCAGACCCGGCAGAAGTCCTCGCCAAACGGCGTCAGGTGGATGCTGCGCCGCACGACCTTGCCGTGGCGCACCGAGTGGATCGCTCCGAGCACTTCGGGCTGCGCCTCGAGCACCTGGTAGTCCAGCGGGTCGCGCAACGTCTCACGTGAGAACCACACGAGCCCGAGGCGGAACAGGTTGTTGAGGTAGGAGGGGACCCGGTCGACGTAGCGGCAGCCGGCCCGCGCCCCGATCATCGACAGCCCCGGCGCGATCAAGCGCGAGCGCACCAGCCCGACTGGACCGCCCGTGCGGATGTCGACCGCCGGTTGCGGCCCGTCGACCAGGAGCAGGCGAAGGATTCGCCCCTCGTCGGGGGCTAGCTCGGACAGGATCCGCTCATAGGCCGGGTGCGCGTCGACCTCGTAGCGGACGTCGCGCGAGCGGCGCAGCAACTGCTCACCCTCCTCGCGCAGGGTGCGAGCGACCTCGGCATGTTCGGCCGGCTTATCGCCGTTCTCCGCCGACGGCGTCTCGGACGGCGACCGACTGCTGTCATCCGATGAGCGCCCCGGCGTCGGCACCGGCGCGGCGTCGCGCACGTCGCGGGCCAGATCGATCGCCTTCTCCGGAGAGAGGGCCAGCTCGAGCATCCGCCGCGGCACCCGGAACGACGTGCGCACCGCCCAGCCAGCCGTGTGCCAGCCGGCCGACAGCGCGATCCGCGCCAGCCCCGGAATCGCGTCGAGCCCGTCGGGTCCCTCATCGAGTTCCTCACTCCGCTCGTCGCGAGGTTCGTCCATCAGCCGTCTCTCAGACACCGAAGATCGCCAGGTGGATGAACCCGCCCGCCATGCCCATGACCGCTCCGTGCAGATACAGCATCCACTCGTCCTCCTTGATCGCCGCGCGCAGCATCTCGACGAAGTCGCGTGATGGCAGCTCCCGCGTGCGCGCCGCGAACAGCTTGCGGATCTTGTCGCTCTGGCGACGGCTGAACTCGGGGTCGCGGAACGGCGTCATCGTGTAGCCCGCCGCGTCTTGGGCCACCGATTCGCGGATGCTGTCGTACTTGCGCGCGCCGACCGCCACACGCACCGCCGCGCGCGCCGGCCCGGCGGCGCGATCGATGGCGGGACCCATGGCCTCCTCGAGCATCTGCCGGGTGCGGTCGCCGCGTGGCCCTTCGAGCAGGAAGTTGCCGATGTTCTCGAGCGTGACGACGTCGTCGGCGATGATCCCGGCGTAAACGTCGGCCACCTCATCCTGCCGGCGCAGGAACAGGCCGTGCAGTTTGAACGGACCGAACCGTCGCACGTCCACCGGCTCGAAGATCACCCACATGCCCAGCAGGTTGGTCACCCAGCCGACTATCACCCCGAGGACCGGCAGCAGCCACCACTGGTGCACTAAATGCACGAGCACGGCCACCGGGATCCCGAACAGAAAGCCGAACAGGAAGCCGAAGTTGACCATCAGGCGGAGTTCCTTCTTGCCCACGTCGCGGAAGATGCGGTTGACCAGCGCCGGGTTGCGCTGGAAGTGGTCGATAACCATCAGCTTGGGGTCGAGCAGCTGGTCGATGTACTCGCCGATTTCGTCCGTGATCTGGCGCACGATCCCCGGCAACTGCTCCTGCACCCGCGCGTACACGGCCTGCTTGGCCCGCGGCGGCAGGTTCCGCCACAGCCCCGGTTGCTCGCGGCGCATCGTCCGATCGACGATTGCCGGCACCTCGGTGCGGAATACCGAGACGATGTGCTCGGCGATCTCGTCGGGCTCGAGCTGGCGATAGAACTCGGCCGGCGTGCCGAGCTTGGCGATCGCCTTGTCGACCGAGATGCTGCCCATCTTGGCCGCCCGGGCCGGCACGATCCCCTGCCACCCGATTCCGCCCTGCATGATCCCCGGGATCTCCTGGAGCTTGCGCGGCAGCAGCGTTGAGAGCTCCTGAAGCCCCGGAATCCGGAAGCCGTGGAAGCGCACAGGGTTGAACAGCATGATCAACCCGGTCCAATTGATCAGCCACCCGATCGCCCCCGTGAAGAACGGGATCGAGACCAGCTTCAACCAGTCGCTCGTGCTCATCGGCGCCTCTCCGGCGAGGGACCGTACCGGTTTTTGGAGCTGAGCCCGGCGGTTGCGCCCGCGGCCGTGCGTCGCCGCGCCGGCGCAGGCGCCTAGATCAGCAGAGCTTGCCCGACGGGCGATTCGGGCCCTTGCCCGCAGGATCGCCTTCGGATGCGCCGAGCGACATCAGGAAGCGCTCCATCTCCTTGCCTGAGTTCGTCTTCTGGCCCTCGTGGTAGCAGGGGTAGGCGCGGGGCGAGCCGTACTGGTCAGCCCAGCCGGTCTCGATGTAGGGATAGCCGGGGATCGCGACCGCGATCTGCTGTCCCGCGTGCACGTGCGTTCCCGCCCTGGCCAGCCGGGACAAGTGCTCGGCCACGTAGATGATGTTGCCGGCGTGGCTACCGTTCGAGAGCTGGTAGTAGATGAAGTGCCCGCCGGGCCAGCCGCTGTGGTTGTTGGAGCCGAGGATCACCCCGTCGCCGATGGCCAGCACCGCGAGGTGGTGAAGCGGAGCCCAGTCCATGCCCATGTCGGTGCGCCCGGCCTCCCAGGCGGGGTTGGCGAACGGATTCACGTAATGGTCCTTCGCGGCGGCCGTTCCAGGACCGACGGAAGCGAGCACCAGTCCGACCAACGACACGAGCAGGGCGAGATGTCGGCGCATGACCGCGGGTATCGGCCCGCGCCGCGCTCACCTTGACCGCTTCTGGACGCGCTTGTCAGGGTTCAGACGTAGCTGGACGCCGTCGCCACAACCTCGTCAATGGGCGAATGCGGTCCGCTCCTCCGGGCTGACGCCGGGGAGTGGTCCGTCCAGCGACTCCAAGAATTCGGTCTGGTGACGCAGATCCTCGAGCAGCAGCTCTGCCATGTCATGTGTCATGCCGGCGCGAATCACGATGCGCAGCACGCTGAGGTCCTCGCGATTGGCCGGGAACGTGTAGGCGGGGACCAGCCAGCCGTGCTGGCGCAGGCGGTCGGACACGTCGAACACCGTGTAGTTCTCGACCCGCGGCTTCAGCGTGAACGCGAACACCGGCAGTTCGCTGCCATCGCTGATCAGGTCGTAGGGGCCGAGCTTGGCTATGCCGGACGAGATGTGCTTCGCCACGTTCTGGGCGTTTCGCATGGCGTGGCGGTAGCCCTCGAACCCGAGGCTGACCAGCATGTAGTACTGGGCGATGACCTGGCTGCCCGGACGCGAAAAGTTCAGTGCGAACGTGGGCATGTGCCCGCCGAGGTAATTGACGTCGAACACGAGGTCATCCGGCAACGCCTCGCGGTCGCGCCACACCGCCCAACCCACGCCGGGATACACCAGGCCGTACTTGTGACCCGAGGCATTGATCGACTGCACGCGATCGATCCGGAAGTCCCACTCCAGGTCAGGCTGAAGAAACGGGGCGACGAACCCGCCCGACGCGGCGTCGACGTGGATCGGCACGTGAATGCCGCGATCGCGCTCCAGCTGATCGAGGGCCTCGGCGATGTCCCTGACCGGCTCGTAGCTCCCGTCGAACGTCGAGCCGACGATCGCCGTGACGCCGATCGTGTTCTCGTCGCACTGCGCGATCGCCTCGGCTGCCCCCAGGCGGAACCGCTTGCCCTCCATCGGGACGATCCGCGGCTCGACGTCCCAGTAGCGGCAGAACTTCTCCCAACACACCTGCACGTTGGCGCCCATGACGAGGTTCGGCTTGTCGGTTGGCTTGCCGGCCGCTTTCATCCGCTCGCGCCAGCGCCACTTCAGCGCCAGCCCGCACAGCATCGCCGCCTCGCTGGACCCCGTCGTGGAGCAGCCGGTCGCGTCGTCCTTCTGCGGCGAGTTCCACAGCTCGGCCAGCATCCGCACACAGCGGGCCTCGATCTCGGCCGTCTGCGGGTACTCGTCCTTGTCGATCATGTTCTTGTTGGCCGTCTCCGCCATCAGCCGGCCCGCCAGTGGCGGCATCCAAGTGGTCACGAACGTGGCGAGGTTCAGCCGCGCATCACCATCGAGGAGCAGCGCGCTCAGGACCAGCTCATACGCCGCCTCACGACCCATTCCGTCGTGCGGGATCCGATGAGTCGGCAGCTCGGCGGTGGTGTCGAGCAGATCCTCGGTGTCGTCCGCCGAGTCGTGCCGGGTCCTACGCGTGCTCTGCCGGGTCAGCGCCATACTCGTCTCTCCTGGTGCGGGAAGCTGTCGGGCGCATCATCGCGGGTCACCCGCCTCCACATCCCACACGACGTGAAGCGCCGGAGGCTTGCGGAACACCAGGCCACGAATCTGCGCCGGCCGCGCGGAATCCAGACGCAGTCCGGGCAGCCGCTCGAGCAGCGTCGCCACGCCCGTCCGTGCCTCCAGCCGCGCGAGATGGACACCGACACAGACATGCGGCCCCTGCGCGAAGGCGAGGTGACGCCGGGGGTTGCCGCGCGCCAGGTCGAGCCGGTCCGGATCCACGAACACTTCGGGATCCCGGTTGGCGCCGGCGATCGAGAGGCGCACGAGCTCGCCCGCGGCGATGTCTGCGCCACCAAGCCTGGTCGCCTGGGTCGCGTAGCGGTCGATCACCGCGGCGGCCGGTTCGAGCCGCAGCGACTCCTCGATCGCGACGTCGAGCAGCTGCGGCTGCGCCCGTACGCAGGCCAGTGCGTTGTCGTCCTCCAGCAGGTGCAGGACGGCGTTGGCGATCATGCCCTCGGTGGTCTCGATGCCACCGAACAGCAGCACGGCGGCGTTGGAGATGATCTGCTCGTCGCTCAGACCGCTGTCGGCGGCTGCCGCGGCCAGCAGCGAGCCACCGCCGGGCGCGCGGATCACCGCCTCCAGGCGGGCGTGGAGCGCCGCCACCGCCGCGTGCGCGGCGGCCGCCGGCTCGCCACCGGCCGTGATCTCGCTCACCGCGGCGACTATCGCGTCGTACCAGGTCAGGACCTGGCCCGCCTCCTCGCGCGCCAGCCCGAGGGCTCGCGCCACGATCGACGCGGCGAGCGGCCCCGCGAACGAGCGGCGAAGCTCGGCTCCGCCGGCCAGTCGGATCTCGTCGATGAGTTGCTGCGCCTCCTCGGCCGTCAGCGCGGCAAAGCGCTCACGCACCGGTCCGGGCCGAAACGGCGCCACGAACGGTGCGCGGTGGCGCGCGTGCTCGTCGCCATCGAGGCTGAGCATGCTCGGTCCCACGACCTGCGCGGTCGAGAACCGCGGATCGTCGACCGTGAACGTTTGCGGATCGCGCATCGCCTGGACGACCAGGTCGTAGCGCGTCACGAGCCAGCCATCGAGGGCTGGGATCCACGACACCGGCTCGCGCTCGCGCAGGCGCCTGAGGATCGGGTGCGCGTCGCCGGCAAGCTCCTCCACGGTCACGCTGGCGCCGAGCCTCTGCATCAGTCCCCATTTTCGCGGTCCGCTCAGTCACCGCCGGCTCACTCCCGTCCCGGCGGCGGCTGGCAGCCGATGTCAATCAGGTGTCGGGCGAACGCGAGCCGGTCGCGGTCGGGGTGAAACGGCTCGTGTCCGTCGCGGAGCAGTTCGCTGATCCGCTGCAGATCGAACAGCAGGGCTAGCTTCCCCGGCGGGTCGTCCCACTCACCGCAGTCGTAGCGCTCGACCCACGCCGCCAGCGCGGCCAGGGCTTCGACCTGGATCTCATCCTCCCACCACGCCGCGCGCACGGGCAGGCGATAACGCGCGCGCAGCTCGCAGACGTCCGACCACAGCTGCTCGAACCACATCCAGCGCTCGCGCGGGTACAGGCCGCGCCAGTCAAGCGGCCAGCGTCCGGTCTCCGGTTCCTTCCAACCGTCGCGCGGCTCGGAGCCTCCGTCGTCGGGCTCGAACCAGTTCATTCTCCGGCCAGCCTCCGCAGCCGCCGGTCGGCGAACCACATCCGCAGCGCCACCTGCGTCGGCGGCAGCCGGCCGTAGAGCAAGAGCGCGAGCCCGTCATCGATCTGGCGCAGCGCCTCCGGCGCCACGAGCGGGCGCCGGCGCAATGCCGTGGACCGTGTCGTGCCGCCGGCACCGGTCGTACGCGTGAGATCGCGCGCCTCCTCCTCGCCGACCAATCCCGCGAAGTAGCGGAGCGTCTCCAGGTCGGCGACACCTGGGAGCAGCATGCGCGCGCGATGGCTGTTCACCACCGTCTCGGCCTGCCGCCCGTAGCGGCTGCGGGCCTGCTGAAGGTCGTGGAAGATCGAGACGAGCTGGATGTTGTGGCTTGGGGCCGTCGAGGCGATCTCGGCCAGATGCGGCAGCGGCGCCACGTTTCCCGCCTCATCGAGGCAGAGCAGCAGCGGCAGCTCGAGTCGTCCCCCGTTCAGCGTCGCCCGCTCGTAGGCCCGGTCGATGACCTCGCCGAGCAGGGCGAGGAACAGCGGGCGCAGCAGCTTCGAGGCCTTGGCGTCGCCGATCAGGTACAGCGTCGCCGCCTCGTCGAGCAGGCGATCTGCCGTGATCTCGCATGAAGCCGCCGACTTCGCCACGCGGGCGAACCGGTAGGCGCGGAGGATCGCCTGTGCCGTCGCCTCGATCGAGGACCGCGTCCGGTCCGCCTGGGCCTCGAAGGCGCGGACGGCGTCGTAGGCGGCGTGGGCGTCGGCCAGCTCCCGCTCGTCGCGCGCCGTCCCCCCGAGACCGATCAGCGCCTGGTCGAGCTCGCGGGCGCCTTGCCCGTACGCCCACCGCACGACGGTGTCGATCGTCGCCTCCGTGACAGCCGCCGTGTAGAGCAGGGGCGCCAACCGCTGCTCGGCGGCGATGGCCCAGAAGTCGCCGCCCTCCACGCCGCGCTGATCAAGCTCGCCCGCCGAGGCCAGCCGCCAGGCCACCTCGAGCGCGCCGTCCCAGGTGCGCGCGGCATGCAGCGGCGACCACGTGTGCGACGGGACGCCGGCCAGGCCGAAGGGGTCGAACACGAATGTCGGCCCGAGGCGTTCGCGCCGCCGCGCGGTGGCGGCCAGCAGGTCGGTCTTGATCGAGGAGGCCACCGCGGGCCCGTGCCATTCGAGCAGGGCAGGAATCGCCAAGCCCGAGGATTTGCCTGACTGCGGTGGCCCGAAGGCGACCAGCGCGTGCCGCTGCTCGGCGTGCAGCAGCCGGCCGCGGTGGCGGCCTAGGGTGAGCCGCGCCCCGTCGACGCCGTCGCGTCCGACCCTCCTCCGGTGGCGCAGCTTGCGCAGCTCGCTGGCTCCCGCCCAGCTTGCGCTCGTGGCGCGCCGCCGGGCGCGGGCTGACCCGGTCGCGCGGGCCACGGTGGCGGCCAGCGCAGCGCTGAGCACCCCGACGACGCCCAGCGCCGCGTAGAACCCGGCCGGTCCGGGCAGCGCCCCGCGCACCGTGGCCGGCCAGGCCCGGGCCGGATCGCCCAGCCGCGCCGGCAGGCGCGTCAGCACATCGAGCAGCTGGCCGGGCCGCACCGCAGGCCAGCCGGCTCCGAACAGCGCGCCGGCCACGCCGCCCCACAGCCAGACCAGGGCGCCAACCAGCACGACGGCGCCGATGAGGATGAGCATCGCCGCGTCCGAGATGCCTTCGCTCCGCTGTGCGCTCATCCCCTCTGCAACCTCTCGCCGGTGAGCCGCATGCCGGTGTCGGTGTTGGTCAGCTCGGCCTCCAGGCGCGAGCGATAGTGCTGCACGACAAACGAACGCGAGCCGACCCGCCACAGCGCCTGGCCGGCGCCGAGCATCGAGATCAGGCGCGCCTCGGTTTCCGAGAGACCCAGCAGCGCCCGCGTGAGCGGGACCTGGCTCTCGTCCTGGTGGTAGACGACGCGCGTCGAGGCGTCGGCGACGAGGCCCTCCGCGATCCGCGCCGCGCGCGACCCGGCATCGCCCGCCGCCTGCAGGTCGGCCAGCTTGTGCAGCACGACCAGGTTCATCACGCCGAACTGGCGCGCGAGCTTGAAGTTCGACTGAAACCACTCGCCGAGGCCCGTGTGCTGGACGATCTTCCACGACTCGTCGGCCACGTTGACCAGCCGCTCGCGGTCCGGTCGCTCGGCCATCCGCGCCAGCAGTGCGCTCATCCAGGCCGTGGCACAGGCCATCAGGATGCCGACGGCCGGCGAGTCGCGGACGGCATGGAGGTCGAGCACGAGCAGCCTGGCGTCGAGGTCGAGCCCGGCCGTCGTAGGGCCGTCGAACATGCCCTTGAGCGGGCCCTCGCACAGGTCCTGCAGGGCGAGCGCCGCACGCCGCGCATCGGCCGCGAGCTGGTCCACGTTCGTTCGCAGGCGCTCGGCCATCTCGGCCGTCGGCGCGAACAGCACCGCGGCGATCTCGGGGAGCGTCGGCTCGCCCTCGCCGCGAGCGCGCACCGTCCGCAGCGCCTCACGCAGCGCCGCCGCCTCGATCTGCGTGAGCGAGCCGCCGAGCGCCGTCACAGTGACGGCCCGCAGCAGCTCCAGCTGGGCGTGCTCCTCCGGGCGGGAGGCGAGCGGGTTCAGACGCACCGCGGCGCCCGGCTGCAGTGAAATCGGTTGCACGCCAACCGCGTCGCACAGCGGCCCGTACTCGCGCTTGATGTCGAGCACGAACGCCCGACGACCGAACAGGAGCATCCGCCACAGCAGCGTCTTGACCAGCGAGCTCTTGCCCTGCCCGAGCTTTCCGAGAACGATCGCGTTGGGGTCGTCGAGCGCTCCCTCGCCGTACAGGACCCAAGGGTCGTAACAGAAGGCGCCGCCGCTGGCGTCCCGGCCAATGAACACGCCGCGTGCACCGAGCCCACCGGCGGCCATGAACGGATAGACGGCCTGGGCGTGGCGCGTCGTCGAGCGGTGGCCCGGGCGTTCGCTCGCGCGTACGGTCATCGTTGCTCCCGCGAGACCGCGTCCGCCACCGTCACCGCAGCCCCCGGCACAGCGGCAGCGTGAACGTGAACGCGTCGGCCTGCTGCCCGTACATCCGGTGCAGCTCCAGGCGAGCCCGCGCGGCGTGCTCCAGCACCTCCGAGCTCGCGCGACGCAGATCGTCGGTGTCGCGTCCGGACACCGTGACGAAGCCGGAAAACCGGACCTCGGCGTGGCCGGCGGCCAGCTCCGATTCGCGCCGCACGGTGGCGTCCTGCGCCTGGCGCTGGCGGGCGGTCTCCGACTGGCCGAAGCGGTGGCGGAGCTCGCGATCGGCCTGATCGCGCGTAACCGCGGCCTCGACCTCGCGCGTCGAGCGCTCGGGTGGGATCGGCTCAAACGTCACGGCGACCGTGCGCACCGCCGAGGAGCGCCCGAGCAGCGCGTCCATGAACATCGGCGAGACGTCAACGCGCGGCCAAGCGCCCACCCAATGCGTCGCGTGTATGGCACCGTCGCTGCGGTAGTGATCCCACGCCTCGCGCGCTCCCAGCGGCCACGCGTTCGTCTCGCTCAGCACGTCACGCTCCGGGTCGGCCGTCTCGAGCGCCGCGAGCTCGGACCGGGCGTACGGATCGAACGCCGTGCGCAGCGCCCGGCCCAGCTGTCCGGAGCTGAGCGCGCCCAGCACCGAGA
>JBJMLD010000190.1:0-8751 GCA_045805545.1 Solirubrobacteraceae bacterium
ATCGAAGCTCTGCCCGTGATCCAGCGCCGCCTTGGCGGCCGCCGCCGACTTAGCGTCGTTGGTGCGGACGATCCGGATGTCGCGCGTCTGCGGCGTGCCGAACTGCGACAGATGCGACCTGTAGTACGCCTGGATCTGGGCCGGGTGACGCTTGTGGGGTGCTTGGCCCGCAGCTGCTTGACCAGCTCGCTGACCCGCACGCGATAGAGGATGTCCTGGAGCGTCTGCCCTGACTGAGTGAGGAAGCTCTGGAACTCGGCCGGGCTGTGGAACTGCTGGTTCTTCTCGCTCGTGAAGACCTTCTGAACCTGGGCGTCTGAGACCTTGATGTGCTGCTTGGCCGCCTCCGCCTGGTACCAGTAGGAAGTGATCAGGAACTCCATCACCTTGGAGGAGAGGGACTGGAACAGCTGGTTGCAGTCGCCCCGCAGCTGCTTGGCCGGCGTCTTGGCCAGGGTGGGGATCTGCTTACGCGCCTGCGCGATGCACTTCGTGAAGTTGGGCGGATCGTTGGGCACGATCACCGGCGCGCCCGGGGTCTGGACGGCGTTGCTCTTGGCGGCCACGAACATCCAGTGGTTGAAGGCGGCGGTCGAGATCGAGTTACCGGACATGTCGGCCACCGCGTTGCCGGGAATGCCACTGCCGCAAGCCGAGATGCCCGCCGCGAGCACAAAAAAGGCGCCGAGCGCCGGGATCAACCTGGAGACCTTCATCAGGAAGCGGCTGATGGTAGCGAGCCTCGCCCGTACGCGGCGGACCGGCCGGACCTTCTTCGGCGATTCTTAGCCGGCTGTATTTGGTGGGCTTGGCTAGGCCGCTTCGCGGGTGACGGCCAGCAGCACGTCGGCTGCTTTGACGACCGCCGGGAATCGCTTGGCCGGATCCTCTGGCACGCGCACCGACAGCTGCGATTTACCCGACTCGTACAGGGCCTCGGGGATCTCTGCTCGGATCTTCTTGGCGCGCACGGAGTCGAGCTCGACCGGCGTAACGGCCAGCCGACCACCCCGGAAGGTGACGGCCCGCGCGCCCGCCTGCCCGAGCTTGATCCGCGCCTGCTGAAGTGAGATCAGATTGCGCAGCGGCTCGGGGATGTCGCCGAAGCGGTCCTGGAGCTCCTCCTTGAGCAGCACGAGGTCGGCGACCTCGCGGGCGCCTGCGATCCGCCGGTGCACGTCGACCTTGGCCTGCTCATAGGGGATGTAATCGGCCGGGACGTAGGCATCGACGCTGACGTCGAGCCGGACCGGCTCCCACTCGTCCTCGGCTCCCGCGCCATCCTCCGATGCCGCCACCGCCTCGTCGAGCATCTGCATGTAGAGCTCGAACCCGAGCGCGGCCACGTGCCCGGACTGCTCGTCGCCGAGCAGGTTGCCGGCGCCGCGGATCTCCAGGTCGCGCATCGCGATCTTGAAGCCGGCGCCGAGTTCCGTGTAGTCGGATAATGCGCTGAGCCGCTGGGCCGCCTCGGGGGTCAGCGCCGCGGCGCTCGGATACAGCAGGTAGGCGTAGGCGCGCTCACGGCTGCGACCCACCCGCCCGCGGATCTGGTAGAGCTGGGACAGCCCGAACGCATCGGCGCGCTCGACGATCAGCGTGTTGGCCTGCGGGATGTCGATGCCCGACTCGATGATGCTGGTGCACACCAGCACGTCCGCGTCGCCCCGCAGGAAGCGCAGCATCCGCCGCTCGAGCGTCTTCTCGTCCATCTGCCCGTGCGCGACCTCGAAGCGCATCTTGGGGCACAGGCCACGCAGGCGCTCAGCCGTCTCATCAATCGTCTCGACCCGGTTGTGGAGGAAGAAGGCCTGTCCCTGGCGCGCGTGCTCGCGCTGGAGCGCCTGCTTGACCAGCTCCTCGTCGTACTCGCCGACGTAGGTCTTGACCGGGCGCCGGCCCTCGGGCGGCGTCTCGATCACGCTAATGTCGCGCACGCCGGCGAGCGACATCTGCAGCGTGCGCGGGATCGGGGTGGCGCTCATGGAGATCACGTCGACCCGGAGTTTCAGCTGGCGCAGCAGCTCCTTCTGCTTGACGCCGAAGCGCTGCTCCTCGTCCACGATCAGCAGGCCGAGATCCTTGGCGCGGACGTCGCGGCTGAGCAGGCGGTGGGTGCCGATCAGGATGTCGACCTTGCCTTCGCTAAACCGTTTGACCGACTGTCGCTGCTCGGCCGCGGGCCGGAAGCGGCTGACGTGCTCGATCGTCACCGGGTAGTCCTTCAGCCGTTCGGTGAAGGTCCCGTAGTGCTGCTGGGCGAGGATCGTCGTGGGGACGAGCAGCATCACCTGCTTGCCGTCCTGCACCGACTTGAACGCGGCGCGTAGCGCGACCTCGGTCTTGCCGTAGCCGACATCGCCGCAGATCAGGCGGTCCATCGGGCGCGGCGCCTCCATGTCGACCTTGACGAACTCAATCGCGTCGCGCTGGTCGGGCGTCTCGGTGAACGGGAACGCGTCCTCGAACTCGCGCTGCCAGTCGGTGTCCGGCGGGAACGCATGGCCCTCCCGCCGCTTGCGCTCGGCGTAGAGGTTGAGCAGCTCGCCGGCCAGCTCCTGGGCCGCGCGCCGGGCTCGGGACTTGATCGTGTCCCAACGCGTGCCCCCGAGCTTCGACAGCGGCGGATGCGCGCCACCGGCGCCGACATAGCGGCTGATCTTGGCCAGCTGATCGACCGGGACGAACACGCGGTCGCTGCCCGCGTACTCCAGGTAGAGATAGTCGCGCGTGACCCCGGCCACCGTCTTGGTGTCGAATCCGGCAAACCGCGCGATCCCGTGGTCCTCGTGGACAACGATGTCGCCGGTGCGCAGGTCGGCGAAGCTCCGCAGGACGCCGCGCCGGCGCTCCGGGCGCCGCTCACTGACTGCGCGGCGCCGGCGGAACAGCCGGTGCTCGGGGATGACCGCCAGGTGGAACTGCGGCGCGATGAAGCCCGACTGGAGGCGCGCCTGGGCGAAGGTCATCCGGCCATTGCGCGCCAAGGGTCCGCCACCGCCGCCGTTCGCGCCCCCACTCGGGCCTGGCTGGCCAGCCAGCCAGTCGACCTTGAGCCGACCCAAGTTGTAGGCGGCGCGCTCGCCTTCTCCCCTGCGCGGGAACGTAACGATCGTCCGGTAGCCGCTGCGCACCAGCTTCTCGAGCTCGGGCTCCGCGTCCTTGAGTCCCCGCGCGGCGATCTCCGCCGCCTGAGCCCGGAAGCTGAACGGCTGATCCTGATCGATGCTCGACAGCCGGATCCGGGCGCGACGCTCAAGCGCGTGGTCGATCTCATCCGGCGCCACGTACAGGTGGTGGGCGTCCGCGTCGTGGAACGCGGCTGTCACGTCCTGCCAGTGATCGGCCAGCGCTGGTGCCACGTCCTCTTCTCCGGCGATCAGGATGTCCGCCGTTTCCGGCGCCAGATCGAGGAAGGGGTGGAACTTCTCCACCGGCAGAAGCTCGGCGATATCGGGCCGATCCGCCTCGTTCTCCAGCGCGGCGATCTCGGCCAGCTCCCGATGCTCCTCGGCCAGCTCAGCCGCCGGGGCCACCTCGACGACATCGGCTTCTCCGAGCGAGCGCTGCGTGAACGTGCTGAACCAGCGCAACGACTCGATCTCGTCCCCAAATAGATCCACCCGCACGGCGCGATCCTCGGTGGCCGGGAACAGGTCGAGCAGGCCACCACGAATTGCGAACTGGCCACGATCCTCGACCTGGTCGACGCGCTCGTAGCCGCCCGCGACCAAATCCAGCGCGGTCTCGTCGAGATCCATCAGCTCGCCCGTGCGCAGCTCGAACCCGCGCGGGCGCAACTCGGGATCGGGCACCTTCTCGGAGAGCGCGACGGCGCTCACCACGATGACCGGCGCCTGCGCGTCTGGACCTGTCTCCTCCAGAAGGGCGTCGAGCGCCGCGATCCGCAGCCCGACCAGGTGCGGCGGCGGAGCCAGGTGCGACTCGTAGGTGACGCCCCGGCTCGGGTAGTAGCGCACGATGCGCGGCTCGAGCCAGGTCCTGAGCGCCGCTGCTAGATCGCGCGCCGCCCGGTCGTCTCCCGCCACGACGATCGCCGGATGGGCCGGATCGCGATCGAGCAGCGCGGCCAGTAGATACGGCCGCAGCGCTTGGGAAACGAAGGCACGTCCGCCATCGCGCTCGAGCGCGGCGGTCTGTTCGTCATCGTCGGCGAAGGTGAGGAGGGTGCGAAGCATCCACTCCTCAGTCTATGTCGGCGCTGTCTCCCCGACGACGACTCGCTCGACCTCGTCCGCGGCGCGGTGAATGAGCGCCTCGACTTCCTCACGCGGCTCTCTGAACCGGCCGAGAACGTAAGCCGCGACACGGTCGGGATCCGTGGTCGGCGGCCGCCCCACACCGACCCGCACACGGGCGAAGTCGGCCGACCCGAGACCCTGCTTGAGCGACTTCAGACCGTTGTGCCCGGCCAGTCCACCCCCAACCCGGAAGCGGATCTCGCCAAACGGCAGGTCGATCTCGTCGTGGAGGACGAGCACCCGGTCGAGCGGCAGTTTGTAGGCACCGCGAGCCGGCCCGACGGAGTTGCCTGCCTCGTTCATGTACGTCTGCGGCATCAGCACCGCGACGCGAGGACCTCCCGGACCGGTCCGCCCCTCGGTGAGGAGCCCGTTGTACTTCTTCTTGGGCTTCGGCAGAGCCCATCGTCTGATGAGCGTCTCGGCCATCTCGAAACCCAGGTTGTGCCTGGTGCCGGCGTACTCCGTGCCGGGATTGCCCAGACCGACCACGAGCCAGTCGACGGGCGCGCCGCGGCGACCCAGGAGAGACATGGCCGGGAGCGGCTACTCGCCGGAGGACTCGCCGTCGCCGCCGGCGTCTGCGGCCGCGCCGTCTTCCTCACCCTCGGCCGCGGCCGGCGTCTCGCCCTCGCCGACGACCTCGGTCTCTTCCTCGATCTCGTTCTCGTCCTCGAGTTGGAGGCGAGGAGGCGTGAGCGTGGCGATCACCGTCTCCGGATCGTCGACCAGCGTCACCCCGGACGGGGTGCCGACCGTGGCGAGCGTCACCGTGTCTCCGATCTGCAGACCCGAGACGTCGTGCTGAAGCGTGTCGGGGATGTCGGTCGGCAGTGCCTCGATCGTGAGCTCGCGCGTGACCTGCTCGAGCACGCCGCCCTCCTTCACGCCCGGGGCGTCCTCGGAGCCGGTCAGCTCGAGCACGACCGTGGACTGGATCACCTGGTCGAGTCGGACCCTCAGCAGATCGATGTGGAGCGTTTCGCCGTTCACCGGATGGCGGGCGAGCTCCTTGAGCACGACCGGAGTGGCACCGGAGCCGTCGATGCTCAGGTCGAGGACGGCTCCCGCGTGGGCCAGCGCCTGGCGCAGCTCCCGGGCGTCCACCTGGAAGGGCAGCGGGTCCTCGCCGCCGCCGTAGACGATTCCGGGCACGAGGCCCTCGCGCCGCAGTCGGCGGGTGGCGCGAGAGCCTGACGGCTCGCGGCCGGCTACTTTCAGGGCTGTCGAGTCCGTGCGGGCCATCGGTTGCGCCGATGGTAGCGAGCGGTCACGGTCCGCGGCCTTCCGCGCTAGGCTTTCTGTATGTCGGGCGAGGCTCAGCTCATGCTGATGATCGCCGGGGTCCATGTCCTGGGGCTGGCCTGCGTGGCCGTTCTGATGGTTCCGGCCCTGCGGGACATGCCGGATCGCCCACAGCGGCCGCCCGACGATGGTTCCGACGACGGCTGGGGAAATCATCCCCGCCGGCCGCGCGGTCCGAGCGACGTCCCCGGGGGCGGCCTGCCACTTCCGGACGCCGAGCCGGCCAAGGTCCGGCTGCGCGACCACCGGCGGCTGCGCGAGCGGCTGCCCAGCCGCGAGCGGCGGCCGGCCCGCGAGCCCGAGCGGGCGCCGGTACGGGTCAGCCACCGCAGCTGATCGCACTTCCGGTGGCGTCACCCGCCGGCTGATCACCGTGGCGGCCAGGTCTTATGGCCCGCCGGTCCCTCGGCCGGGGCAGCTGGCGTTTCCCTGGAGCGGCGCGCTGACCGACAGCAGCTCGATCCGCAGTCCGCTCAGCACGTTCCCAGCTCGCCGCACACGGACGCACTGAACGATCGGCTTCGAGCCGCCGATCCGAAACGCCACACGTGCAGTGCCCAGCGTGGTGCCGAGCGAGAACCCGGTGGAGGATTCGAGCTGGAGCACGGTCACAGCGCCGGGCCGCTTCAGCGTCGCGATGTTCGAAGTGATTCGGGCGCGGCAGCCGGGGCTGGCGCTGCACTGCTCGACATGGGCCTGCGCAGAGGCGATGTCGCCGCGGGCTTCCGCCTGCACCAGCGTCGTGACCGCCGAGCGCTCGGCGCCGTCGGCACTGAGCGCCCGGGCCAGCAGCCCACTGATGACGAGGAACGCGAGGACGCCGATAGCGATCAGGGCCAGCAGACGGGGGCGGCGCATGGCCGCGCAAGGCTAGCCAGCGAGCCTGCGCTCAGTGATGATCGCCGTCGCTGATCTCCAGGAAACGCTCGACCGAGGCCTCTTGGTGATCGAGCCGCTCGGCCAGCGAGTGGGCGTGGTGGGCGGCGACCTCGAGGAAGTCCTCGACACAGCGCTCAGGATCATCGGCGAGCGGGTACACGCGGCTGAAGTCCTGCTGGGCACACGCGATCCCGAGCGGTGGGCGACCTTCGGCCAACGTCCGCGCGCTGCACACCGGCGTCACCACGAGCTGTGAGTCGCGTGCCACAAGCGCGGTCGGGAGCAGGCGCGGCGCCGGGAGCTTGACCGACAGCTCGACCGAACGGTCGATTGCAACAACTGTGCCTACGAGGTCAGACAGCGGCTCGCGCCAGACGTCGAGCACGACGTCGGCACCGACGAGCGCATCGCGCAGCAGTCGAGCCTGTTCGACGTAGAGCCGCTCGGCCTCCTCGCGGTCCTCGGCGTCGGCCAGGTCAAGGTCGCATGGCACTCGCAGCAGCTCGCTCGCGGAGACGGTGGCGCCGGCGCCGCGGCTACCGGCCGCGACGTACGTCTGAAGTGTCCCAAGGTCGCGGCGCGCATGGAAGATCACGGTGACCGCATCGCTTACAGGGAGGCCGTCCACGCGTAGCGAAACGGCGACAGCCGTCGAGTTATCGAGCAACGCACGCCGAAGCAGCTCCTCGGCTCCATCCTGGGATCGATGATCTTCGTCGAGCATATGCTCCTTCAGATCGGCCTAACGCCTTAACTATTTACCCACACGCAGCGGCATCCGACCATCGACACCTGGAGCAGGCGGCCGCGCTTGGCCTGTCCGGCGGGAGAAATTGCGGGCCGGACGGGTAGGCTGCACGCTGAGATGAGGATCCTCTACAAGCCGTTCGCGATCATCGCCAGCGTCATCGCCGCGCGCCTGGGCCGCAACGTTTTCAAGACCGTCTGGGCCCGAATCGATGCCGCCGATCCGCCCGATCCGACGAACGCCGAGGCGACCTTCCCCAAGGTGGTCGGCGCCGCCGCGCTCGAGGCGGCAACGATGGCGGGGATCGCGGCCGCCGTCGACCGCGCCAGCGCGCGCGTCTTTCACTACCTGACCGGGATCTGGCCGGCCAAGAAGCAGGACCAGGAGAACGAGGAGAACTAGCCCGCCGGCGCGGGGTCGGCCGGCGTTGGGTTCGCGGGTGCCGGGTTCGCCGGCGCTGGGTTCGCGGGTGCTGGTTCGGGCGCGAGCAGCCACGGCGACAGGCCGTCCCGCAGCCAGTCCGGGATGGGCAGCTTGGCCAGCGTGGCCCGATCCACCGTCACGTGGCGGATCTCGACCTCGACGAGCAGCTCGTCCTGACGGCAGATCCGGTGTTGGCTGATGATGCTCGTGTTTCCCATGTGCGCCACCGCGACCTCGAGCCGCAGCTCGTCGTCGAAGCGGGCGGGACTCCGGAAGCGAAGGCGCGCCTCGGCGACGACCACGTCGACGCCGCGATCGAGCATCGTCTGGTAGTTGCCGAGCGCCGCTCTCCACAGCTCGGTGATGGCGACGTCGACGTACGCGAGGTAGTGGGAGTTGAAGACGACGCCCTGCGGATCACATTCCGCGAAGCGGACCCGCAGGTGATGGATGAACGGCTCGGGCATGCCGGCTACGCACCTCCGCCGCCGCGCAGCACGAATCCGTGCTCGGCGAGTTCGGAGACGGCGTCCTCGAAAGCGTTGAAATCTCGGTTCGCCAGCGCGTCGATTGGCCGCTTGCCGGGCGGGCCGCTACGCGTCCAGCTCTTCAGCACTGCGGCGCCGGCGCGCTCGGCCGCCTCGTCGAGCAAGGTCAGGAGGATCGGGAGCTCGGTGCTGTGCTGAAGCTGGCCGGACAGCAGTGTGAGCGGATCGACGCCCAAGATCTGACAAAGCTCGTCCTCGCTCAGTCCGAGCAGCTCCATCAGCCGCGCGGCACGCTGGGCCTGGACGCTTCGCCCGAGTTGGGGATCGTCCCGCTCCCCCATCGCGCGCGGGTTCAGAACAGCTGGTTCTCGCCGCCGAACACGTCGCTCACCGACCCATCGGTGAAGATCTGGCGGATCGAGTTCGTGTGCAGGTCGGCGCAGGACAACACCGTGACGTTGTCGGGCGCCTCGGGCGGAAGTGGGAGCGTGTCGGTGACCACGATCCGCTCGAAGTTCGCCGCGGCCAGGTTCTCCCAGGCGTTGCCGGAGAACACGCCGTGGGTTGCCGCCGCGTAGATGCGCTTGGCGCCGGCGTCGCGCACGGCTTCGGCGGCGGCCTTGAGCGTGCCGGCGGTGTCGATCAG
>JBJMLD010000191.1:0-5694 GCA_045805545.1 Solirubrobacteraceae bacterium
AGATCCCGCACTGGGACGAGCTGATGTTCCTGCCGGGGACGCTCACGCGCTTCGTGATCGAGGGCTACCGAGAGAAGTGCGAGACAAAGACGGTGCTCGGCGCCCGCTTTGCCAAGAAGCCGATCGAGCTCGACATCCCGATCTACATCACGGGGATGAGCTTCGGCGCGCTCAGCATCGAGGCGAAGATGGCGCTGGCCAAGGGCGCGTCGATGGCAGGCACGGCGACGTGCTCGGGCGAGGGCGGCATGATCCCGCCCGAGCGCGATCTCAGCACCAAGTGGTACTACCAGCTCATCCAGAGCCGGTATGGCTTCAACCCCCACCACCTGATGCTCGCCGACGCCTGCGAGTTCTTCATCGGCCAGGGCTGCAAGGTCGGGCTCGGGGGCCATCTGATGGGCCAGAAGGTCACCGAGCAGGTGGCCGAGATGCGGAGCCTCCCGGCCGGCATCGATCAGCGAAGCCCGGCCCGGCACCCCGACTGGCTCGGACCCGACGACCTCAGCCTGAAGATCCAGGAGATCCGCGAGGCGACCAACTACGAGATCCCGATCCAGCTGAAGCTCGGAGCGGCCCGCGTGTACGACGACGTGCGTATGGCGGCCAAGTGCAGCCCGGACATCATCTACCTCGACGGCGCGGAGGGCGGAACCGGTGCCGGTCCCCACGTGGCGGCCGAGGAGACCGGAATCCCCTTGATGGCAGCGATCCCCGAGGCGCGCCGGGCGCTCGAGGACGTCGGCATGGTCGATGAGGTCGATCTCGTCGTCGCGGGCGGGATCCGCAACGGCGGCGACGTGGCCAAGTGCCTCGCGCTCGGCGCGAAGGCGGTCGCGATCGGTCACTCCGCGCTGATGGCCCTGAACTGCAACAAGGAGATCCCGGGCGTCACCGACTACGAGGGCACGGTCGGTGTGCCGGCCGGCAAGTGCTACCACTGCCACACCGGGCGCTGTCCCGTCGGCATAACGACGCAGGATCCCGAGCTGCGCAAGCGGCTCGTCGTCGACGACGCCGCCAACCGCGTCTACAACTTCCTGCACACGCTGACGCTGGAATGCCAGATGCTGGCCCGGGCGTGCGGCAAGACCGATGTGCACAACCTGGAGCCAGAGGACCTGTGTGCCCTGACCACCGAGGCGGCGGCCATGGCCCGGGTGCCGCTGGCCGGAACGAACTACATTCCCGGCGTGTCCGAGGAGCAGACGCTGGGCGAAATCAAGCGGCTGCTGCAGCGACACGTGGAGAACCCGATCGACTTCCTCGCCCCTGAGGCGCAGCCGAGCACCGCGGGTGAGGCATGAGCGAGCAGATACACCAGCACAACCTCCCTCGCGAGCCCGAGAAGATCATCGGAATCGACGCCGAGTACCTGTCCGGCCGGCGCTTCCCCTACCAGGAGGACATGTCGCTGATCGACGACGTCGACCTGCTTGCCGCCACGCCGGGCAAGGACATCAACTGGCTCGAGGACGTCACGCTGCTGGAGGAGGAGGGCACGCCGGCCGTGTTCGACCGCTACTCGAACAGCTTCATCAAAATCTACTTCCAGATCCCGCCCGGGCGCGAGGACGAGATCGCGCGCAAGGTGCTGATCAAGCACCTGCAGTCCGGCAACTCCTACGGCATCGCGCTCAAGGAGCAGCACTGCAAGTTCCCGCAACCCGAGCTCGGGCCCTGGGTCGAGAACTCGCGGCTCGTCGGGACCGATTGGAAGCCGCCGGTGCTGGAGGGATGGGAACCGCCGGCGCATTGACCGTCGAGCAGGCCGCCACCTCAGAGCTACCGCGCTCGATCCGTCACGGGCCGCGGATCACGCTGACGTGCAAGTGCGGCGAGAAGAACTACCTGCAGTACGGCGAGCGCTGGACATGTGACAAGTGCGGGCGCAGCTGGAACACGCTGCGCATCCCGCTCGAGCAGTACGCCGAGATCCGACGCACCCAGCTGCGCTTCCGGCGCATCCCGATCGCGGTCAGCGCGCTGTCGCTCGTCTGCATCGTGGCCTTCGTCGTCGCCGGCAAGCCGTTCGGCGGGCTGATCCTGGTCGGCTTTGCCGCCACCGCGTGGAGCATGTTCGCCCGCCCCTTCCACAAGCGCCGCTACCGCGAGGCGCTGGCCAAGCTGCCGAGCTGGGAGATCGAGCCCGATTAGCGGCGCCGCCGCCCCGCCTCCGCGGCGGGTGATCGTGATCGGCGCCGGGTTCGCGGGACTGGCCGCCGCCGACGAGCTCCACCGCCACGGAGTCGAGGTCACAGTGCTCGAAGCGCGCGACCGCGTCGGTGGCCGCGTGTTCTCGGCGCCGTTCGCCGGCGCGACGATCGAGCGTGGCGCCGAGTTCGTGCTGCCGGACTACGCGGTGATGCTCGAGCTCGCCGAGCGCTTCGGCCTGCCGCTCGTCCGCAAGGGGACGCTGTATGGCCACCGCGAGCCGCGCGGCGGCGAGACTGTAACGCTGGAGGAGATGGCCGAGGGCCTCGCCACGGTTACAACTAAATTGAACGTTCGTTTTAATGGGAGCGCCACCGCGGCCGGGACCACGGCGACGGTGCGCGATGTGTTGTCACTTTCAGGGTTGTCGCCCACAGTTGCCGAGGCCATCGCCGCCCGGCTCGAGGTCAGCTGCACCCATCCCGCGGACGACCTCGCCGCCGACGCTCTGCGAGAAGGCGCCGGATCGTTTGGACCTTTCGACACGTTCTCGATCGCCGGCGGCAACGATCGCCTCGCCACCGCGCTGGCCGCGTCGCTCGGCGATGCCGTGCGCACCGAATACCCGGTCACGCGCGTCGAGGTTGACGATCGCGACGACCGCGGTGGCGTCCGTGTGAGCGGCGATCGCTTCCTCGAGGAGGTGACCGCCGATGCCGCGATTCTCAGCGTCCCGGCGACCGTGATCGATGACATCGCGTTCGACCCGCCGCTCCCGCCGGCCAAGCGTGATGCCCTGCGCGGCGTTACGTCAGGCCACGCCGCGAAGTTGTTCGTCGCGCTGCGCTCCCCCGCGCCACCGAGCGCGATCCTGTCTGTGCCGGAGCGCTACTGGTGCTACACCCAGCTCGGCGCCGACGGGCAACCGGCGCCGTTCCTGGCCGCCTTCGCCGGAACCGCGGCCGCGCTGGACCGGCTGGCCGTCAGCGATGGGCCGGGGCGCTGGCTCGAGTCGGTCGGGGTGCTGCGGCCCGACCTGGAGCTGGACGGCGACAGCGCGATCGTCTCGGAATGGGATCCCGATCCATGGGCGCGCGGCGCCTACTCCGCCCGATCGGTCCGCTCGCCGATGGACGACGAGGCGCTGTCGGCGTCGGTGGGCCGACTCGCGTTTGCCGGCGAGCACACGGCGGGCGAGTGGCACGGCCTGATGGAGGGCGCGCTGCGCAGCGGACAGCGAGCGGCACGCGAGGTGCTCGAGCCCACGCGGTAGAGTCCCGCCGCGCAGGGACACTGCAAACCGAGGAGAGGGCGAACGATGGGGTTGATGGATCGTCTCAAGCATGCTGCCGAGTCGGCTCAGGCCGCCACGAGCAAGGTGGGGATCGGCGCGACCGGTGACCAGATGGCGCTGGCCAACCGGGCCAAGAAGCTGACCAGTGAAGGCGTCGATACGCCGGCGCACATCGACGCGATGGACGCCACCGGGAACACCGACACGCCGGGCGGTACCGAGTACAACATCACGTTCACGGTCAAGCCGACCGGCGCCGGCGAGTATCAGGTCACGACCAATCAGTACATCTATCCGTCGAACCCGTTCGCCGTGGGCGACGACGTGAAGGTCAGGGTCGATCCGGCCGACCCGAACGTGCTGATGATCTTCGGTCGAGCCTAGGTCTGATGCCAGGGGTGGACGATCAGCACGTCGCAGCGCGCTTTGTGCGCCACTGAGTCGCTGACGCTCTGCCCAAGCAGGCGGTGGATCGTGCCCACCTCGCGGGTGCCGACGACTATCACGTCGGCCCCGCGCTGAGTGGCGAGCTCGACTATGGCTTCCGCCGGCTCGCCGATCGCCGCCTGATACTCGGCTTGGACACCCTGGCCCTCCAAGTGCTGGCGGGCTTCCGCCAGCTCGGACACATGCATCTCCGGCGAGTCGGTGGGATCGATTCCACCCGCGCCGCGCCCAGACGCCGGCTCCAGGGTCGGCGCGACGCTGACTACGTGCAGCTGCGCCCCGAATGCCTTTGTGAGCTCAGCTGCGCGGTCGAGCGCGAGCTTGGCCGACTCGCTCTGGTCGTAGCCGACGACAATCGTCTTCATCGTGTCACCTCGTCTCAGCCCGCCGCGACCGGAGTCGCGCCGACGGGGGAGACGCCGAGCTCTGCCGCCTCCTCGCCCTCAGGCATCTGCGGCGTCGGCTCCTTCCAATGCACCTTCTCGCCGTCCTGCACGATCCGGCGGAAGAAGAACAGCAGCAGCGATGCGACGAGCACGCCGATCCCGATCCAGAAGTCGGTCCACGTGCCGTAGCCGTTGAGCTTCGGCGCCAGCGCCCCGACGAGCAGGAATATCGTGTTCAGGACGAGCAGAAGCGCGACGACCGGCAGCCAGGCGTTGGCGATCCTGATCGGTCTCGGCCAGTTGGGTCTGTCTCGGCGCAGGAGCAGGAACCCGCTCAGCGCGAACACGTGGCACAAGACGTACCCGATGTTGCTCAAGTACAGGATGGCCAGGTTGGACGTGATGAAGATGACGAGCAGGACGTTGACGACCAGGTCGACCGTCATCGCGCGGGCCGGGACGTGGAAGCGGTTCAACACGCCCAATTGCTTGACCGTCATTCCGGCCCTGGAGATACCGAACAGGGCACGGCCAGCGTCCGCCGTCGAGGAGGTCATCGACAGCAGCAGGCTGGCGATGATGCAGATCGTGAAGAAGCTGGCCGCGCCGTGGCCGACGATCTGCTGCATCGCCTGGGTGTAGAACTGGCCCTCGGCGACATCGGAGGGGACGGCGCCGGTCACGCCACCCAGGCCAAGCGGCACGAGCAGGCAGACGAGCAGCATGAACATCGCGCCGCCGCGCAGCGCGCGGGATGTGTCGCGTCTCGTGTCCTTGTACTCAGGCGCAAACGTCGCCGATACCTCGGTTCCGTAGGCCGACCAGGCGAGGATGAACATGTAGACGAGCGCGACTTTGAGTCCGCCCCACGGTCCGGCGAAGGTGGCGTGGATGTTGCTCGAGTGCCAATCGCCGGAGATGTATCCGCCGAAGATGAACAGGGCGAGCGGGACCATGAGCAGTGCCGCGCACACGTAGCTGAACCACACGGCCGGGCGCAGCCCGAAGACGTTGAAGGCCCAGACCGCGAGGATGCAGCCGATGGCGATGAAGTGCGGCAGCCCGAGGTGGTTGTTGAAGATGTGCACCGTCCACGTCGACTTCGGCCACCACTGCCCCGCGGCCAGGTCGCCGACGATCTTGCCGAAGATCGAGAGCACGACAGACCAGCCGATCCAGTAGCCGAAGGCCGAGAGCGGTCCGACGAGCGTCGAATAACGGCGCCAGCCCTCGTGCGCATACAGCGAGATGCCGCCGCTGCGGTGCCCGAACATAGTTGCCGGCTCGGAATAGATCCAGGCCTGCGCCATGCCGATGATCGCCGAGGCGCCCCACAGGATCATCGAGCCGGCGGCGCCGAAGATGCCCAGCGTGAATCCCAGGCTGCCCAGCAGGAAGCCCGGGTTGCACAGA
>JBJMLD010000192.1:0-10322 GCA_045805545.1 Solirubrobacteraceae bacterium
ACTTAGCGTTGCAATAGTCAGCTACAATCCCGTGGCATGGCAACCGCTGTCCGAATGACAGGCACGCTCGAGCCCCGCGGGGCCTGGACGGCCGACCGTTGCACGATCGCCAAGGCGCTCGAGGTGATCAGCACCCGCTCGGCCTTTCTGATCCTCCGTGAAGCCTTTTACGGCACCACCCGGTTCGACGACTTCGCCGAGCGGGCCGGGATCAGCGAGCCGGTTACCGCAGCCCGCCTACGCGAGCTGGTTGACGAGGGCCTCCTCGAGCGCCAGGACTACCGCGAGGCCGGCCAACGCACCCGCCAGCACTACCGCCTGACGCCCAAGGGCGTCGATCTGTTTCCGGCGCTCGCGGGGCTCATGCAATGGGGCGACCGTTGGCTCGACGATCGCGGTGGCCCGGTCGAACTCCGCCACCACGGTTGCGGCGAGCCGGTGAGCGTGCAGCTGCGCTGCGCGGCCGGACATGCCGTGTCGAGCGACGAGCTCGACCTCGTGCGCCGGCGCAAGTAGACGAAGCGCTCACACCTCCACGACGCACCCTGGATCGAACTCCGGCACCGCTTGGTGCGGATAGCCGCGCGGGTTGCTCAGCACCCGCGTGCCGTTGACGTCGACGTCGCCGGCCCGATGCGTATGACCGTAGATCCAGAGCGCCACCCGATCTTCCCCCATCAGCTCGGTGACGTCGCTGGCGAACGCTCCGGCCAGCGCCCGCAGGGCGGGTTGTTCGGGCCGGACTGTGATGAGCGGCGCATGGTGGGTGATCACGACCGTGTGGCCGTCGAACGGCTGGCTCAGCCGCTCGGCGAGCCAGCTCCGGCTCTGCAGGTGAAGAGAACGTGCGTCGTGCGGGGCCAGGGGGCGACCGCTCGGGCCGAAGCCGATGTGTGAGAAGTCGTTGACCACGCGTTCGCACACGCGCATCGAGCGATCGCGGTGCTCCGCGCCGTCGAAGTCGAAGTCGCTCCACAGCGTGCAGCCGAGAAACCGCGTCCCGTCCAGCTCGACCTCGTCGTTCTCCAGCACGCTGACCGTCGATCCGCTCGCCGCATCACGCAGCTCGCCGATCAGCCCCGGCAGATCGTGCCCGTAGAACTCGTGGTTGCCGGCGACGTAGAGGACAGGCCGTCCGCGCGCGTGTTCCCGCGCCCACTGCACCCCGCGCGTGCCTGTGGCGGTGTCGCCGGCCAGCACGACGACGTCGGCCTCCCGCTCGCCGGTGACCGCGCCGTCGAACTCGAACGGCGCCATCTCCAAGTGCAGATCGCTCAGGACGTGCAGGCGCGGGGGCACTACGTCTTGATGTCCGGTGGCGTGACGTGCAGCAGCCCCTCGATCATCAACCGCAGCCCGAAGCTGAAGCGCTCCTCGCCAGACCCCGACGTGAGCAGGTGCATCATCGAGAACATGTTCGGATAGGCGTCCGGATCGAGCCGGCCGAAGCCCTCCCTGATGTCCTCGTCGATCCGCTCTTCGTCGACGCCCTCCTCGACGTAGATCGACGTCTCGTACGCAGTGGCGTTGATGTACAGGAAGACGACGTCGACGAACCAGGCGATGCTGCGGTCATCGACGCTGCCGGCCCGCAGCAGGGCGATCACGTGGTCAGCCACGCGCACAGCGTTGGGCCCGGTGGGGACGTTGGCCAGCGGCACCCGCGCGATTCCGTGGTGCTCCTCCAGCACCGCGAGGATCCGGGTCAGTAGCGATACGAGCTGCTCGCGCCAGCGCTCAGTGTCCGGCTCGTCGCCTAGATCGACCTGGCCCGTCACCTGATCAAACATCTGGTCGAGCAGGTCCTGCCGGTTGGCCACGTAGACGTACAACGATGCCGGACCGGTGTCGAGTTCGGCCGCCACCGCGCGCATCGTCACCGCGTCGATCCCCTTGGCCCGGAGGACGCGCAGGCCGGCGTCGAGCACCGCCTCCTTGCTCAGTGGCGGCTTCGCCGGCTGGGTCCGCGGGCTCTCACGCATTCGCGAAGTCTACCACTTGACACGAACAACGTTCGTCACGTACCGTGTTCGTCACGAACGCTGTTCGTCATCGATTCGATCCGGAACCAACACATGGGAGGAGCGCAATGTCAGCCATAGCCACGTCCACCTCGCCAGACACCACCGCGCCGACGGGCATCACCCGGTACCCCAAGCGCTGGCTCGTGCTGGCGATCGTGCTTGTCGCCGAGGTCATGGATCTGATCGACGGCACGATCGTCAATGTTGCGGCGCCGTCGATCCACCGCGACCTCGGCGGCAGCGCCGCCACGCTGCAGTGGTTCGGCGCGTCCTACACGCTTGCCTTCGCGGTGTTGCTGATCACCGGAGCGCGGCTCGGGGATCTGATCGATCGCCGGCGACTGTTCCTCATCGGCATAGTCGGCTTCACGGCCGCCTCGATTGCCTGCGCGGCCGCATCGTCGCCCGAGTTCCTGATCGTGGTCCGCGCGATCCAGGGCGGGTTTGGCGCTCTCCTGATCCCGCAGGGATTCGGCATGATCAAGCAGGTCTTCGCCGATGACGAGACCCAGAAGGCGTTCGCCGCCTTCGGTCCGGTAATCGGCCTGTCGGCCGTCGCCTCGCCGATCATCGGCGGCGCGCTGACGAGCGGCGATCTGTTCGGTCTCGGCTGGCGGGCGATCTTCCTGGTCAACGTGCCGCTCGGCATCGTCGGGCTGATCGGATCGCTGCGCGTTCTGCCGAAGTCGCAGCCGGTGCCCGGCACCCGGCTTGACCCGGTTGGCGTGGTGATCGCCACGCTGGCCGCGTTCGCCGTCATCTACCCGGTCGTCCAGGGTCGCGAGCTCGGCTGGCCGGTATGGGTGTTCGTGATGTTCGGACTCGGCCTGGCCGGCTTCGGCGCGTTCGCGCTGTACGAGCGCCGGCACGGCGACCGCGCACTCATCGCGCCCAGCCTGCTGCGCAACGGCACGTACACGAGTGGCCTGGTCGTCGTGCTCTGCTTCTTCGCCGCGATGATCGGTCTGAACCTGGTGCTGTCCCTGTTCTGCCAGATCGGCGAGGGCTTCTCCCCACTGAAGACAGGACTGGTGCTGGCGCCGTTTGCACTCGGCGTCGCGATCACCGCCGGGCCGTCGTATCCGCTCGCGCAGCGGTTCGGCCGCGTCTCGATGCAGGTCGGCTTCGCGGTCATGGCCGCCGGCTTGGTACTGCTCGCCATTCTGGTCGACGGCGCCGTCGCGCACGTGTCGATCTGGCGCCTGGTCCCCGGCGAGCTCCTCGCCGGCGCCGGCATGGGCCTCGCCCTGCCGCCGCTGTTCGACTTCATCCTCGCCGGCGTGCGCGAGCACGAGATCGGATCGGCCTCGGGCGTGCTCAACGCTGTCCAGCAGTTCTCGTCCTCGGTCGGGATCGCGGTGTTCGCGACGATCTTCTTCGCCTTCATCGACGCCAAGCATCTCCCGACCGCCGCGATGACCTGGACGACGCTGTTCAGCCTGGTCCCGCTCGCGCTCGCCTTCCTGGCCGTATTCCGGCTGCCCCAGCGCGCGCGAGAGACCCCAGCGAGCTGACATCCAAGATAATCCAGGCGGTGTGTAAGCAGCACGACGCATGAGCCTTCCGACGCGGAGCCTGGGACACTCCGGCCTTGAGGTGTCGGTCGTCGGCCTCGGTTGCAACAACTTCGGCCGGCGCCTCGAGCTGGACGCCACCCGAGCGGTGGTCGACGCCGCCCTCGAGGCCGGGGTTACGTTCTTCGACACCGCCGACGTGTACGGCCGCGGCCTC
The DNA here is from genome assembly GCA_045805545.1 of Solirubrobacteraceae bacterium. Lineage (GTDB taxonomy): Bacteria > Actinomycetota > Thermoleophilia > Solirubrobacterales > Solirubrobacteraceae > Palsa-465. Next base: position 3,756 of record JBJMLD010000192.1, read on the forward strand.
AGCGAAGAGCAACTGGGTCAGGTTCTCGAGGGCCGCCGCGACTCGGTCGTGCTGGCCACCAAGTTCGGCTTCGACATGGGAGACGGGAAGGGGCCGCGCGGGTCACGCGACTACATCCGGCAGGCGGTCGAGGCGTCGCTGCGTCGCCTGCACACCGACGTGATCGACCTCTACTGGTACCACACGCCCGACGGTGTGACCCCCATCGGTGAGACGCTGAGCGCGCTCGACGAGCTCGTCCGCGCCGGCACGGTCCGCGCCATCGGCGCCTCGAACGTCACCGCCGCCCAGATCGAGGAAGCCGATCGCGTGGCAGGAGAACAGGGGCTCACGCGCTTCACGGCAATCCAGAACGAGTACAGCCTGCTCGTGCGCGACGTCGAGCGAGACGTGCTCCCGGCATGCGAACGCCTGGACCTCGGCTTCGTTCCCTACTTCCCGCTCGCGTCCGGTCTACTCACGGGCAAGTACCGCCGCGGCCAGGACGCGCCGCCCGGGACGCGCCTGGCCGGCCGCAGCCGCGTCGCGACCGATGAGCAGTTCGACCTGCTCGACGGACTCGAGCGCTACGCCGACCAGCGCGACGTGTCGCTGCTGCAGGTCGCCTTCGGCGGCCTCCTGGCCCAGCCGGTCGTCTCCTCAGTGATCGCCGGGGCGACCAAGCCCGAGCAGATCCGTGCCAACGCCTCCGCCGCGACCTGGTCGCCCGGGCAAGACGATCTCTCGGCGCTTGAAGCGGTGGTGTAGCGCCATCGCCTCTGCGCCGCCCAAGAGCCCGCTGGACCGCCTCGGCGCTGACGAGCGCGAGCTGGTCGTGCCGGCGGCGCCCCCGACCCACGCCTCCGTGATGAAGGCCGTCCTGACCACGGAGCGCTTCAGCGACCCGGAGTGGATCTTCGAGCGCAAGCTCGACGGCGTGCGTTGCGTGGCCATCCGCGACGGCGACGACGTTCGCCTTCTCTCTCGCAACGACCTCTCGCAGAACTCGCGCTACCCGGAGATAGCCGATGCGCTGGCACGCGTGCCCGGCGCCCGGTTCGCCATCGACGGCGAGATCGTCGCGTTCGCCGGCGCGCAGACAAGCTTTCAGCTGCTCGCGCAGCGGGCCCAGCGCTACGTCGAGGTGTTCTATTACGTGTTCGACCTGCTGTGGCTCGACGGCCACGACGTACGAGCGCTGCCGCTGCGGACTCGCAAGCGCCTGCTGCGCTCGGCTCTGCGCTTTGAGAACGGCGTCCGGCTCACGCCGCACCGCAACGAGATCGGCGAGGAGCTGTTCCGCGAGGCGTGCCGCAAGGGCTGGGAGGGCCTGATTGCCAAGCGCGCCGACAGCCGCTACACGTCAGCCCGCTCGCGCGATTGGCTGAAGTTCAAGTGCGAGCAGGGGCAGGAGTTGGTCATCGGCGGATTCACGACCCCGCATGGCGCGCGGCATGAGTTCGGGGCACTGCTCGTCGGCTACTACCAGGGCGGGGAGCTGTGCTACGCCGGGAAGGTCGGCACCGGATTCGACGAGGCCACGCTGCGCGATCTCGGCTCCCGCATGCGTTCCCTGAGGGTCGAGCGGCCGGCGTTCGCCGACGCCGACGCGATCCGCGAGCGCGGCATTACCTGGGTCAAGCCGGAGCTCGTGGCCCAGATCGGATTCTCCGAGTGGACCCGCCACGGCCGGCTGCGCCACCCTCGCTACCAGGGCCTGCGTGATGACAAGTCTGCGCGCGAAGTGGTGCGGGAGGCTCGTTAGCGATCGCCGATCGGCTCGAGCACGGGCTTGATGTCGATCACCGGGGTACCGTCGATTGCCTCCAGGCCGCTTACGGTGACGGTGGTGCCTTCGACCGCCAGCACGGTCACCCGATGCAGGCCGATCGGGTTCGGCCGGTCGGGCGAGCGGGTGCTGAACACGCCGCGCACCGCCTTGGCCGGATCGCTGCGCGGATGCACGGCGAGGACATCGCGCTGGCCGCGATGAAGCCAGGTCAGGACGAGGAGCTCGTCCCCCGCTGCCAGGTCGCGCGCCGCCTCGTAGACCGCTTCCTCCAGGTCCAGCTGCGCGTCGGGAGCGCCTTCGTCGCCTTGGAGCGGCGCCTGCGTAGGATCAAGTAGTGACGAGCGAACCCATCCGATCGGCTCCAGCTCGTAGCGCTCGTGACTCGACACGGCCGGGGATTGTCTCGCTTTCGGGGGCCGTCGCGTCTTCCGCTGCCCAGCGTGCGGTCGTGGCGCGCAGGCGGGGAATCGCCGCGATCGCGACCGGCACGGGCAGCCACACGGCGATCGTCCGGTAGGCGAGGACGGCGGGCAGGGCCACCTCGGCCGGCACGCCGAACGCGATCAGAACGCCGGCGATGCCGCCGCTGACCGATCCGGGCAGCGGCAGCGTATTCGCCACCTGCCCGACGAAGTAAGCCAGCACGACGACGGGCAGCGCGGGTGCCGCGCCGAAGGCGTGCAGCATCGCCCACAGCACGGCGGCGTCAAAGCCCCAATAGGCGACGGCACCGGCCAGCCGGGCGTCGGGTGAGCGGAGCAGGCGGCACGCGTCGCGCACCGCGCCGGCCAGGAGATCGAAGCTGGCGTCGAGACGCGCCCGGAGGCGGGCGACCTGTCGGCCGTCGGCTTGGCCGTCGGCTTGGCCGTCGTGTGCGTGGCCGCCTGACGTGCGCCGGCGCGCGGCCAGCGCCAGGGCCACCACGATCGCGACGAGCGCGGCTCCGGCGGCAATCGCAGCCAGCGCCACTGGACCGTGCGCATTCACGAGCCCGAGCGACAGCGCGCCACCCGAGACGACGATCGCGACCAGGAACACTGAGTAGAGCGCGACCAGGAAGACCAGCAGCGTTCGCGCCGCCACAGCCGTGCGCAGGCCGGCGTGCCGCAGCGACCAGAGTGTCAACGCCGCGCCGCCGGCGCCTGCCGTGGGCAGCAGCCGCGTGGCGGCCGCTCCGGCCAGCGTGATCTGAGCGCTCTCGGCCACGCCGATCCGCTGAGTCGCGCGGCCGGCGATCAGCGCCAGCACCGCCACGTACCCGGCGAGCGACAGGCACTCAAAAGCGATTCCCACGACGGTCCAGTAGCCGTTGACGCTCATCACTCGGTGCAGCGCGGCCGCGACCGCGGAGATGCGGCCGCCGGCCAGGATCACCGTCGCCGCGGCGGCCGCGCCGAGGACTGCGGGGAGCGCAGCCCGGCGCGCCACGGCCCTCAGGTCGAGGCTCGGAAGCGTGAACTCGGAAGCTGTCTGGTCGGCGGCAAGCATGTGGCGGCAAAGGGGGCAGATGCCCCGGGCGAGAGCACCTGACTTGGTTGTACGCATCAGGAGCGCATATGGATGTGACATCTGTCGCGCTTCTTTCTCATCGGTCAATCGCAAATCTTTTTGCCGCTGTAGGTTCCGGCACGCATGGAACCGTCCGACGAACAGGCAGCGCAGCAGGTCGACGCCCCCCGCACAGACGGCGAACGGCTGCGAGCCGGGATCCGGCGCGGCGTCCCGTTCGGCTTCGCGGTGTTCGCGATCGCGATCTCGTTCGGCGTCCTGGCGCGCCCGGTCATGGGCGCGGTCGCGCCAATCGTGATGTCCATCGTGGTCTTCTCGGGGGCCGCCCAATTCGGGTCGCTTGCCGTCCTCGTGGCAGGTGGTGGCGTCGGCGCGGCGATGGCCGCGGGAATCCTGCTCAACGCTCGCTATCTGGCCATGGGGGTGGCGCTGGCGCCGTCGTTGCACGGCGGCCCGCTCTCGCGCGCGGCGTTTGCGATGACGACGGTCGACGCGTCGTGGGCGGCGGCCAGCACCGGCGACGGCACGTTCGATCCCTGGTACATGACCGGCGCGAGCGCGCCGCAGTACGTGGGATGGGTATTGGGGACCGTCATCGGAGTGCTGCTGGGACCCGCCTTCGGGGATCCGCGGAAGTACGGCCTGGATGCGTTGTTCCCGGCCTTCTTCGTGGCGCTGCTCTTCGAAGAGGTGCGCGGACGCCGACGCGTGGCCGCGGCGGCCGGGGGAGCGGCTATCGCGCTCGTGCTGACACCGATATTGCCCCCTGGTGTGCCGATCCTGGCTGCCGCCGCCGCGGCCGTCGCGGCGGCGAGGATCCGGACGTGACCGGGATCTGGCTGACCATCGTGGTGCTCGCGCTCGCCACAGCGGTGCTGAAGCTCGCCGGGCCGCTCCTGCTCGGAGGCCGGCCGCTGTCGCGCACGGCGATGAGCGTCATCGAGCTGCTCGCCTCGGCGTTGCTCGCTGCACTCCTCGTCGTCGAGACGTTCGGCAAGTCGAAGTCGCTCGTACTTGACCCGATCGCGGCCGGGGTCGCGTTCGCCGCGTTCGCGCTGGCCATGCGGCGATCGATGACGGTCGCGGTGATCGGCGCTGCCGTCGTCACCGCGCTCGTGCGTGCGCTGACGTAGCGGGGCGGGTGGTCTAGGCGGGTTGTCTAGGCGCGTGGTCTAGGCGGCGACCCCCGGTAGCGGCACCGCCCCGATCTGCACGAGGAACTGAAACATGCTCTGGTCCGCCCAGTGCTCCGCCGCGCGGCCGTCGAGGACGCGCCCGATGTTCGGCGAGACGAGATGGATCCGCTTACCGCTTGGCTGGATGCCCATCATCTCACCGGTGTGCGTTCCGGTGACCTCGACGTTCCAGGCCACCATGTCGCCCTCGGAGAACAGGTTCTGAACCTCGCAGTGCACGTCTGGCACGGCAGCGCGCCACATCGCGACGACGTCCTTGAACGCCTGGACTCCTTCGACGCGCCCCATCGGGCCGTGGTCGACGAAGTCCTCCGTCATCAGCTCATCGGCTGCGTCCAGGTTGCCGGCGTTGACGACCTCGTCGAAGATCCGACCGATCAGTTGTTCATGCCCCATCTGATTCCTCCTTGTTGACTGCCTGAGGCGATATTCGCATCCGTGCCCAGCTCGGATCAATCAATACGATCCAGCAGCGGTGCAGCTGTGTCTCATGATCGAAGGCCAGGAGGGCGTCAGCTGGGAGCAATGGGTCGCCCTCGCGCGCGCGTGCGAGGGGCATGGCCTGCCCGCGCTGTTCCGCTCCGATCACTACCTGAACCTCGACGGCGCCCATCCCGACCGGGCCGTGCTCGACGCCTGGGGCACGCTGAACGCGCTGGCCGCCGTCACGAGCAAGCTGCGACTGGGGACGCTCGTCTCGCCGGCCACGTTCCGCCACCCATCGCTGCTGGCCAAGCTCGTGGTCACGGCCGACCACGTGTCAGGCGGTCGAGTCGAGCTCGGGCTCGGCGCCGGCTGGCATGAGCGCGAGCACGCCGCCTACGGGTTCGCGTTCCCGCCCACGCGCGTGCGTATGGAGATCCTGGAGGAGCAGCTCCAGGTCGTACTCGGGAGCTGGGACGACGAGCCGTTGAGCTTCGAGGGCAAGCACTACCAACTCGTCGACCTCCAGGCCGAGCCGAAGCCGGTCCAGAGGCCGCATCCGCCGCTCATCATGGGCGGCCTGGCTGGTCCGCGCAGCGCCTTGCTGGCCGCGACCTACGCCGACGAATACAACACAACGTTCCCGACCGTGGATGACGTCCGCGAGCGCAAGGCTCGGGTCGACTCAGCGTGTGAACGCACCGGACGGGCGCCGTTGCCGTTTTCGGTCATGACCGGCGTGATCGTCGGCCGCGACCAGGCCGAGGTGGAGGCGCGAGTGCGCCGCGTGGCCGAGATAAGCGGCGACGCCGGCATGATCGAGAGCCCGCCGGCGAGCTGGATCATCGGAACCATCGAGCAGGCGGCAGAGCGGCTTGGCGAGCTGCGCGACGCCGGCGTCAGCCGCGTCATGTGCCAGCACCTGGCCCACGACGACCTCGAAATGGTGGCGCAGCTGGGCGAAACCGCCGGCATTTTGCGCTGAGTCCCGGGCGCCCGGGTGGGACTAGGTAGAGCCTGAACCGACACTGACAACGCCCCCCTAGCCCGGTTAGGGTTGGCACCATGATCAAGACATTCGCCACGCTGGCTGTGGTCGCGGCCGTCATTGCCGGCTGCGGAGGCAGTAGCTCCTCATCCAGCACCACCGCCGCCACATCCGCGGCCAGCTCGAGCAGTTCCGCGCCCACCAGCGCCACCACGTCATCCGCGGCTCCCACCAGCTCGTCGCCCTCGGGTGGCGGAAGCCTGGCCAACAACCCGCAGATCCAGGCCGCCGTCGCCGCCTGCAAGCAGCGCATCTCAGCCGCACCCAACCTGTCATCAGACGCCAAAGGCAAGCTGACCAACCTGTGCGACCAGGCCGCCTCCGGCAACGAGGCCGCCGTAGTCAAGGCCGCATCCCAGGTCTGCCAGGAGATCGTCAAGCAGTCGGTCCCGTCGAGCGCGCAGCAGCAGGCGCTCGCCAGCTGTCCCAAGGGCTGACCGCCTACATCGTGACGTGAACATTGGCGATCCGGCGCCGGGGGGTGGCGCTGGATCGCCAAAGTTCGTTGTGGTGGCGGCGCTCCGTCCGCGCGGCGTGGTGGCGCTCCGCCTCCCGCGCGCGGTGGCGCTCCGCCTCCGGGGTGCGGTGGCGCTCCGCCTCCGGCGTGCGGTGGCGCCCCG
>JBJMLD010000193.1:0-20224 GCA_045805545.1 Solirubrobacteraceae bacterium
CCCCTATTCGCCCTCAGTCAGGAGCGAGTTTCCGGCGCCGCGCGCGGCTCAAATCGGACTGCATAGGCACAACCACGCCAGCGTCGTCCCGAAGGCCGCGATCCGGGCAATCGCGACGCGCGGAAAGCGCACACCCGGTTGTCGATGCACGCTACTGCTATCCATGCAGACCGGCCACGTCACCGGTGTGACCCGATTCGGCGTGGACCGGCAGCGACGGCTGCTGAGCATGGCAAGGAGCATCGCCCACTGCGGACGAGTCCGACCGTGTGGCCGGTGCCGACCGCGTGAGCAAAGCGCGACGGACGTCGACGCCGCGCAGCTTCTGGACAGGTCATCGTGGCTCAAGCGATGGGATCTGGTGATCGAGCGCGCGGGTTCAGCGGTCTGTCTCAAGCTGCCGCAGCGCAGCCTGATCGAGTACCACGTTGTCGTGGACGTGGACGGCTGGGGGCAGTTCCACGTGGAGCTCTGTCGCATCGTCGAGGTGTGCGACTCCGTCTCGTAGCGAGAAGTGGAGCACGTGTCCGCCGCGGGTCCGGTCCTCGGATGCGAAGTGCAGGTGCCAGCCGATCATCTCGATGCCGTCCAGCGCGTCCGGGAACCCGAACCCGACCATCGTTCCCGAGACGTCGAGGAGGTTGCTGACGCGTTGCTCGGCGAGAGCCTCGGCGAGCTTCTGGTACGGGCGCCGTTGCTTCGGGACCGAACGGACTCTCACCTGCTCGAAGTGGCCGTCGATCCGGACCGCGACCGGGCGAGTTGAGCCCTGAAGCCGATGTCCGATGGCCGGCCCCAGGCTGGCATATTCCACTGGCCCCCGCAGAGCGATCGGCGCGCCCGGCGTGAACGGCACGACCACCGCATAGGGCGTTTTCGACGAAACCGGCGCGCGAATCAGCGTGCAATCCGGGTTCGCCTTCCACGCCTCACCGTTGGCGACGATCAGTTCACCGTCGAGCCCGTTCAGCGTGCCGAGTCCGAGATCGCCGTGCTCGAGGATCTCGGATAGCGTCACGTCACCGTCGAACGCACCGCCGAGCAGCGCCTCGATCGTCGAGGTTTGAAACAGGGCGTGGGGATGCGTCTCTCGGCGCAGCTCGCGATGGCGGACCACGTCCACATGCAGAGCATTGAGGAATTCAAGCTCGCTCACTTAGCCACCAGAGGCCAAGGGAGCAGAACGGCTGCGGCGCCGCGAGGACCGAAATGACGCAGGTCCCGGACGCGAGTGGCGGACGTCAGCACCAACGGCGATCCTACGCATCGCCGAGCTGCTCGGCAAGGAGCCGGTCGGCTCCGTTCCCAGGCCGTTCCCTTTGTGACTGCCCCCAAGCAAGTCAGCCTGTTCGTCCGACCTACACGGCCTAGCGCTGTGGTCGATATATGGAATATGCGTCAGCGAACGGCACTGATGAGCATTGTGTTCGTCACCGGGCTCGTCGGCTGCGGGTCGCCGACCGCGGGGACCAGCGGTCGTGGGACCTCTTCGGGTGGCTGCACGATCATCTGGAACGGTCAGGCGGGGGACAACGAGTACACGAATCCAGGGAACTGGTCCGCGGGGCGGGTCCCGGCCCCCGGCGACTTCGCCTGCATTCCGCCCGGATCATTTGTTGAGGTGGACCGTCCGCCGGTCGAGCGCGCGAGCACGCTGCTGATCGAGGGAACCGTCTGCATGCGGGGCGACGCGTTCCAACTCGCTGTGTCAACCATCAACGGGACCCCGCCGGGCCAGCCGACCCTTCCGCCGCTAACGCGTGCCACCACATCCGCGCCAGACTGCGCGACCGGCACCGACCTGTCTTTCCAGGGATCGGGAGGCGGTCTCAGCCCGATCCCTTCGTGGGCTCCTCCTGAACCGCAGGGCGGCACTTCGCCCACTCAACGGCCGACGACGCCGAGCTCTCCGGCCACGCCCACCGTGCCGGAAAACAGCGGCCCGGCGGCCTGAACGAACCACCGAGTACGGTCGGGCGCCGGTTTCCGACGAAGAGCCCGCCCCAAGCACGCTCGGTGCGACTCTACGAACGGTCAAGCGGCCCGAGCCGGCCGAGCATGACGTATGCGTGCTGGACCCATCGCGACTCATCCTCATACCAGCGCCCCCACAGCCAGCCCGGCCCGGCATGCTCGGCGAGGTCGATCTGCGAGCCTCCGCTCCATACCATGACTGTCTCTGCCCCGCATTCGCGCGCGGCTGGTAAGTCATCCGGAGTCAGCCAGAGCGCGTAGGCGGTCCCGAGCGCGAGCGCGATAATCCGATCGGTCTCGGGATGCGCGAGCACGGGCTTGCCCTTCGCTTGAGCCCGACAGTCGCGCGGCAGCCCCTGTCCGAGCTCGTTCCAGACCCGAGAGACGAGGTCGGGATGACAACCCTGCTCAAGATACGGGTCGCGGGGGCGGCCACTCTTCAGCGGCGGGAGTTCCTCGCCCAGCAATCCCCACATCCGGCGATTCGGCGCCTCGGCGACGATGCGTGTGACCTCCGGACCGAGCAGGCGGAGATCTCCGACTGGGACGCATCGGATGAGCGGGCCTGGCCACGACACAAAGGCCGTACCGGCATCGACCCGAGTGACGCGTCCAATCGCGCCCGGCTCAACCGCCCCGTCTTCGAACCGCGCGCCGACGTATTCCACACGGTCTCCGCGAACGAGCTGATCACGAGTCACACCGGCGACATTATCTTGCGCGCTGGCGCACAAGGGCGCCTCGTTACCACCTGCGGCATCGAAGAGCCGCGCGCGCAGCGGGTGGACGCGCGAGACGGAGATAATCGCCGCCTCGATGCTCCGCATCGCGGCGACGCTCAGTCGTGCAATCCGAACCCTTCCATGATTCGGTCCTGAACGCGCTCGATGCGAGCTGCGCGCGTCGCTGAGCGCTTGGCGCCGTTGAAGTGGAGCAGGTAACCACGTTGGCGACCAGGTGTCAGCCGCTTGAATGCGTCACGAAAGGCAGGGTCTGCCTCCATGAGCGCCATCAGTTCGTTCGGGTAGTCGCCGGAAGTCGGCGGTGCAGGTTCCGTCACGCGCAGCCCGGCCTGTTCTACGCGTATGGCGTCGGTAACGAGATCGCGAAGTGCGCTCTTCCTCCTCGTCACATCCGCAACGGAGCGAAACTCGAGCCTGAGCGATGAGCGACTGTTTTCGCCTTGTTCACGCAGCAAGGCCTTCGGGTCATTCAGCAACGCGCCCTTGAAGAACATGAGTGCGCACGCGTCGTTGAACGGCTGGAAGATGGCGATGTTCTTGCCGCCATGCGTGTAGCAGGGCTTGTACCACTTGAACGCTTCGGTGAGTTCGGTGTCCAAGAGGATCGTTCGCAGTGCCGCGAACTCGTCGCGCCAACGTTCAAGACGGGCAGCGTATTCGTCGACTCGGCTGTTACTCATCGCCCAGCGAACCCAGTCGCAAACTCCACGATTAGGACTGGATCCTATCGTCGGACGCTCGTCTCTACATCCAGAGGCCGCCGCCCTTCCACCAGTCGTACAGGGCTTTGAGCTCACCTCGGTCTGCATGCGCCTCGGCGTTAGTGCGCAATTGGTCGATCGTCCAGTTGAGGATCACCTGATTGTTACCAATGTCCACACAATAGACACGACCGGTGGCCGTCGGCGTTGAGTAGTCACGTGGGCGCAGAGCCGTTCCGTCGAGGTCGCAGAACTTCGACGTGGCGGTAAGCCAAAACTGGAACGTTTCGTCCATCAGCCGAGTACTGAACCACTGGTAGTACCGAACCTCCGCAGCCCCCACGTCCGGATAGCAATCCAACGCGACGAGCGTGCCACCTGGCGGCTGATTCGGCGCGTTGGCACTAGGGATGTCTCGGCAGGATGCGCGAAATGCGGCCGGCACGTGGCGGCTGAGAGCGGATCGCGCAGTCGAGGCCGGGCCCTTGCTGTGCGATGCGGCGGATGCCTGAGGACCCGGACCAGCGGAAGCGGTGAGCGAAGCGATGACGACCGCGGCCGAAAGGGCCACTCCGACGAGGGCCGCGACCAACAGGGGCCCATCTCGTATCGCGCGGCGCATCGGGCCGCGGTAGTTCGCGGCTCGTACGCACAGAAAAGCGATCGCTACCGCCAATGGAACCCCGAGGAGTTTCGCGAGAGCGCCTTCCGTTGCGCCGAGTACCACCCCGGCTGTGAGCGTCAGGGCAGTCGCGAACGTCAGGCTCTGCGCCGAGGTGGATGACCTCACTGGGGCTACAGGCGCATCGTCTGCGGAAGCCGATTCCGCGTCCCGTTGGTCCGATGCATGTTCGCTGTCGTCGGCCGTCAAGTCGATCACCGCCGATCGGAGAGCTCCGGCAACCGCGCCCGCATGGGTCCCACGCGGTAGACGATACCCCCCTCGCACGCGAACGACGAGACAGCTGCGCTATGCAGGCATGCCGTTGGGCCACTTGCTGCGGCCGGGGTATGGTGAGAGACGAGCGACGCGCATTGGCACATGCGAAGGCGATGCCTACAGCTCGATGACAAACGCGACGCGATCGTGGCAGGTGCTGTCGCCGCGATCCTCAGTGGCGTCCCGTCTACAGTGCACGCCGTGCTCGCCGGCGAGGATCCGCTCGAGGCATCGCTAGCCGCCGGGACGCTCCTGCTGCCGTGCGAGACCCGCCGGGGCCGGTTACTGGCGGCGGCGGCACCAACACACCTGTCTCTTTCGTTTGCGTGGGCGTTTGTTCTAACTGCGACGCTACCGCGGCGTCGGACCACCGTTGTGGCGCCGATCGCCGGGCTCGGCATCGCAGCGCTCGACCTCGGCGTCGTCGGTCGACGCTTTCCGCGCATCCGGGCACTGCCGCTGCTGCCCCAGATCGCAGACCATCTTGCCTACGCAACCATCGTCGGTGCGGTGCTCGAACGCCGCCGCTCGCGGTCAGGCCGTTGAACGCTGGTCTTCGCCCCGGATCTCCACCCTAGGATTAGTCGGTCGTCGCTGTGCCCAGTGGCTCGGACGCGGCCCGTTCCCAGGCCGCATTCTGGTAACGGATCATGGCCGTAGCCGTAGGAAGGGCAATCAGCGTCCCTGAGATCAGCGCCGCGGCCAGCGAGTGATCGAAGATCAGGCTCGCCGCCAGGGCCGCCGTGGAGCCGGCGAGCACTGCGGTGATCACCGCGACCATGCCCGCAACCGTCCGGTACCCCTGCCAGCCATCGCCGGGTACGCGCTGCATGAGGAGCCGCTCCGCGGGTGCGACGCTCACGAGGTATGGAGCGAGCTCCGGGGCGTGCTCGAAGTAGTAGCCGCGCAGCAGCGCGATCCGGCGCGCGTGCTCGGTGTCCTCGATCGACGATTGCAGCACCCGCCCGAAGGTGACAAACCCGACGAAAGCCAGCGTCGATAGCAGGACCAAGCCGAACCCGTAGAAGGCCGATCCCAAGCGGCTCGCGGTCGCCACCAGGCCCAGGGCGACCAAGCTACCCGAGACCGCCGCGAGGAACATGTTCGCTCGACCCGTCGATTCGGCGATCGTCGCGGCGCGGGCGCTTTGGAGCGCGAAGTGCTCCGTGGTCAGGAACGTGACTGCCGCGGAGCGCGGGTCAGGCTTGTCGGTGGTGGTCGGTTCGCTGGCAGTCGCGGTTATCCCTCTCTTGCCGTCGCGGTCGTAAGGAGGTTATCCTCGCGACCGGAGCAACGCGCGCTCGTGAGGAGGTTGGGAAGTGGCTCGCAGGCATCGGTCGGTAGGGCTCGGTTTCGCGATCGCGATCGCGATCGCAGTCGCTGTCTGCGCCGCGATCACGGTGACAGCGTCCGTGGCCGAGGCCGCGATTGTTCGCTCGTTCGCCGTTCACAACGGCGTGACGACGGTCGAGCTGCGGGTCCCACACCGGACTGGCACCAGCCCGCCGGCGATTCTCTTGTCGACTCGCCCGGCTGGCCTTGGCTGTTCAGTCGTCGATTACTTCTACGGGAACCGCGGCCGTGCGGGTCGGTTCGCGTTGCTGTTGCGTTGCGGCCAGGTGCCGCGCGGTGCGCGCGCCAGGTTGGTGTTTCGCGCTCCGTATCTGCGGGTTTTCCCGCTTAGGAACGGCGCGGGGACGATTCGGGTGCGGGTCGACACACCGCCGGGGAACGCGCTCCCGCTGGGGGAGCTGACGACGCGTCCCCAGGACACCGACTGTCAGGTCACGCCGACCGGCCGGCACGCGGGCCCACGTCGCTTCACGGCGACCGCGCGTGTGCGCTGCCGCGGGCTACCGGCCCACGCGCGCGGAGTGCTGGCGGTCGGCGGTCTCCTCACCGCCCCGGGGGCGGCGGCCGGTGTAATCGGTACCGGTCGGACCGAATCGCGATCATTCTTTGCCTTGCCTAGCACGGCGGCAGCCCGCCGGACGGGGTGCACCAGCCCGAGCACATTCCACTTCAAGGCGGAGCGGGCTGTCTCGTATAAGGAGTGCTACACGGGGCCCTTCACGCTCCGGCCGTGGCGATCGCAATTCGTCGGGATCGGTGGCCCGACGCCTGGCTGTGAGCCAGGGTGGGCGCGGACATTCGCCGCTCTCCAGGCGCCAGCCGCATGGCTAGCCATCGGACCCCGGAGATCGGACGTCGACCTCATCACGGATCCGACGAATGCGTGGTGGTACTCCTGGGCCTTCGGCTTGGTCACCAACTGGCAATTCAGCGGCGACATCACCTTCAACTTCGAGTACCGCTGCTTCCGCCTCAACTGATGCCGTTTGCGGGCGGTCCCGCGGCTCCCCGGGCTACGGCTCCGACACTTTCACTTCATCCGCCGGCACCCACGCGACCCTGTGGTTGTAGTCGATCTCGTACCACTCGCGACCTTGGGAGAGACGCTTCATCCGCGAGACGTACGTCTGTCCGGCTCTGCTGAACCCGTTCGTGGTGTCGGGGCACATGCGCGTGTCCAAGGTGTTCCCTAGATATTTCGCGGGATACTCGGGGCCGCTGTAAAGCGTCGTCGGGTGGCTGCCGCCGCGGAATCGCACCAGCGCGCCCCAGCCGGCGGTCGTGTCGGAATCGCGCACCCATCCGGTTGTCCCGCTGAAGTTGATCTCGTCGTACCGGACGCCGTGCACGCGCTTCTGATCCAGCAGCGCGAATGCCTGTCCCCAAGCCGCCTTTGCGCGCAGGTCGCTGGCCGACACCTCGGAAAGCACAAACGCCGCATTGGGGATGATCGACCACGGGATGTTGTCGCACGAGAAGTCGCGCTGGTTGAACGTCGGCGGATCGCCGACCTTCGACGATGGTTGGTAGGTGGTGGGGTCGCTCGCGCCTCTTACGAGCGTGTCGAGCTCCGGGCGGCCGCTATCGGCGTAGACGTTGGTGAAACCATTCTGGGCCGCCGTGGTCCAGAGAAACGACTCGTGCTTCGACGCGAGGTGGTCGCCGACGGAAATCATCCGGATCTTCTTATTGCGCTTTGTGAACCGCTTCGGGATCTCGGCTCGCGGCGGTGCCGCGTTGTGCGACCAGCGCTTGTAGGCCGCGCGGATGAGATCCCAGTAATACGGCCAGTCCCACGAAGGGCCGGGATCCCAGTGCTGGACGTGCTCGTCGCCTACGGAGTTCGGGATGTTGTCATGCCCGAGGATGTGAGCACGATCGAGGGGGATGTTGTATTTCCACACCGCCCACCCGACGAGATCCGCCGAGCGCTCATACATCTCATTTGTGAAATAGCCAGCCGGGGCGACAGCGAAGCCGACGTTCTCGACCCCGATCGCGTGCTGGTTGAACCAGAAGTTATTAACCTCCTTGGCCCAGTTTTTGTCGGCGACGAACTGCGTGACCGCCGGATCGGTTGAGTTGACTTCACCCGTAACCATGTAGTTCGTCGCCGCTCTGGCGCCGGAGTACGTGAAGGCGGATACGCTCGCCGCGTAGGTGCCCTCTGTGTCGTGGACGGAGATGGAGTCGATGAAGTCGTCGCCGAATGGCCGGTTCGCCACGGTGTACGCATTCGGATTGGCCGGGATGAACTTGGACACATGCGGGTAGTCGGCCGCAGCATCCGCCGCGCCGAAGCACGTGAGGCCCGCGACGCACAGCGCGGCTGGCCAGCGCCGCAGCGTCGACCGCCAGGCTAGCCGACCCGCAATAGCCGTCCTAAACATCCACCCACCTCCGCCCTCGTTCCACGCGGAACCCCGCGCCCACGCGCAAACCATACCGCCGCCGACTACGGCGCGCGACGTTTCGTCGAGCGCCGGCCCGGGTTTGAGGATGCGCCGACGGGGAATCTGGGGTGTGCCGTCTGACGCGGAGGAGACTGAGATGCAGGGACGACGCAGCGTGCGCCTCGCCGGTTGGGTTGCGATCGCGGGTTTTGTGCTCGTGATGGCCGTGCCGGCCAACGCCCGGGCGGCTGCTACTGGCGAGTCGACGACTGCGATCTCGACCTCGCAGTTCGTCAACCAGTTCGACGCGCAGCCATACGTCGGGAACGGCTACTTCAGCCAGCGCATACCGGCCGCCGGCGCCGGTCTGCTCACCGGGCTCGGGACGATCGGATGGCCGCTCGGCACGCCGCGGTTCACCGAGGCGCTCGCCGCCGGTCTGTACGCGCTGACGAACGCGTCGGTCCAGTACTACCCGGACGAGACCAAGCAGGTAATCGCACTGATTCCCACATGGTCGACGCTGACGTTCGCGGCGCCGGGCGGAGACACTTACTCGCCGGCGACCGTCCAACCGTCGCAGATCACCAACTACCAGCAGACTGAAGATCTGCAGACCGGCACCGTCACGACGTCGGGCACGTGGACGTCGCGCCATGGCAATCAGGCCAGCTTCAAGTACCAGGTGTTCACCGATTTGGCGCGCAAGCACGTCGGGCTCGTGTCGTTGTCGCTCACGCCGCAGTGGACCGGCAAGACGACGGTGACGGGTCTTCTCGACGGCAAAGGGGCGAGCCGGCTACAGCCCGCCGGTGCAGGCGTCGACATCGCTTCGCACACGAGCCACGTCCTCTCGAGCGCCATCGGGACCCCTTTCCAGGCGGCCGAGTCATCGACGCTGCAGTTCTCGCCGAACGCCACCTCGGACAAGTCCGTCGGCCTAAACCAGCCGCAGAGCGCGGGAGAGCAGATCACGTTCGACGCACGTGCCGGACAGACCTACACGTTCACCAAGTACGTCGGCGTCGTCACGAACCGCGATTCCTCCAACCCGGCGGCTGACGCGCAGCGCGAGTCGACCAACGCGGCGTCGCTCGGGCAATCGGCGCTGGCCTCCGAGAACGCCTCCGCCTGGGCTGACGTCTACAAGAGCGGAGTCTCCGTGACGGGCGATCCCGGGCTGCAGACCTCGATCAACGCGCTGACATATCAGCTCTACGCGAGCATCCGCAGCGACAGCCCGGACGCGATCGGCCCGAGCGGCCTCTCGAGCGACGGCTACGCCGGGATGGTGTTCTGGGATTCGGACATCTGGATGTTCCCGGCCATCCTGGCCGCGCATCCTGACATCGCGCGCGCCGCGATCGACTACCGCTTCAACACGCTCGCCGCAGCCAAGCACGACGCGACGGCGAACGGGTACCAGGGCGCGTTCTACCCCTGGACGGCGGGCGACGACGGGCGCACGGGCAACGACTGCTACGGCACCACCACCGACGCGAACGACAAGATCCTCTCGGACCCGAACTTCAGTTGCAGCCAGGAGCTCCACCTCCAGGCCGACATCGCGATGGCGGCCTGGGACTACTACAAGGCGACCGGGGACAAGGCCTGGCTCAGCAGCCACGGCTGGCCGGTGCTCCAGGCGCTGGCCGACTTCTGGGTGAGCAAGGCAAAGGCGAACTCGAGCGGTGGATATGACATCAGCCCCATCCAGCCGCCGGACGAGTACCACACGGGAGTCACGAACTCCGCCTACACAAACGCCGCCGCCGCCACCGCGCTGCGCGACGCGATCCAGGCCGCCCAGATCGTGGGCGCCACACCGTCCCCGCTGTGGTCAACGGTGGCAGACGGCGTCACCAAGCCGATCCCATTCGATTCAACCCAGAACATCTACGACGAGTACGACGGCTACAACGGCGAGCAGGTCAAGCAGGCCGACGTCGTGATGCTCACCTACCCGATCGACTTCGCGATGGCCAGCGGCGTGGGGCTGAACGACCTGAACTATTACGCGCCGCGCACAGACCTCCAGGGCCCGGCGATGACTGACGCGATCCACTCGATCGACGCGTCGGCGCTGAACGCACCGGGCTGCTCCGCCTACACGTACATGCTGCGCAGTTACGAGCCGTTCCTGCGCGCGCCGTACGAGCAGTTCGCCGAGACCCGCACCGGCCCGAACACCGGCTTCAACTTCCTGACCGGCATCGGCGGGTTCATGCAGGTGTTCGAGTATGGGTACTCGGGCCTGCGGTTCGGTACCAACGCGCTCCAGCTCGACCCGAGCCTGTCGCCCCAGTTGCAGGGCGTGACGCTCAACAACCTGCATTGGCAGGGCCGGACGTTCACGCTCGCGATTGGGCCGCAGTCGACGAAGGTGAGCGTGTCCGGCGGGTCCGGCGGGTCGCTCCCGATCCAGACACCGGCCGGGAACCAGACCGTCGCCTCCGGTGGGAGCGCCACGATCCCGACCCGCCGGCCGGATCTGACCTCGACTTCCGACCTCGCGCGCTGCCAGCCGGTGACGGCGAGCTCGTACGCCCCCGGGGACGAGCCCGTCGCCGCGGTCGACGGCAGTCCGGCGACACCGTGGGAGCCGACGAGTTCACAGGCCACGCTGACCGTCAAGCTCGCGAAGCGCACGAATCTCAAGTCCGTGACCGTCACGCGTGGAGGCTCGGGAACGTACGGCTACAGCGTGGAGACCTCCACCGACGGCAGCAGCTGGCATACCGTCGCGACGGCGCCGGCCAGCTCGACCGGAGTCGACCACCTCACGTTCTCGCGGACCCAAGCGCAGTACGTGCGCCTCGATTTCCCAGGCGGGTCGGGCGCGGCCACGCCCGAGATCGACGAGCTAACCGTCGCTGGTCCGTGATTACCTCGAGTACGAGCTGTCGCAAGCCACCGACCTTTCGCCAGACCGAATCGCCGCCGCCATCCAGCGGATCGACCCGGCCTTCCTGAACACGCCCGAGTTCGCAAGCCCGGAGCTCTCCGCGGCGCTGAACCGCGAGCTGGTGATCAAGAACGAGACGGTCACCCCGATCGGCAGCTTCAAGGGCCGAGGGACGTGCCTACTGGCCGATCAGCTCGACCCGGCCAAGACCTGGGTGTGTTCCACAGCCGGGAACTTCGGGCAGGGCCTGGCCTATGCGGCGCGCGCCCGGGGCGCCACAGTCGACGCGTTCGTGTCGCCCGAAGTACCAGCCGCGAAGGTCAGCGGCATGCGCGCGCTCGGCGCATCAGTTCATGTAGCGGCGCAGTCTGGGCGCGCCGCGCGTGACCACGTGGCGGCCGCCAGCGAAGAGCGGATGCTCGTCCTCGACGGCGAGCGGCCCGAGATGCCAGAAGGCGCCGGGACGATCGCGCTTGAGCTGGCGGACTCCGGTCCGATCGACGTCGCGGTCGTGCAAACGGGGGATGGCGCGCTGGTCACCGGCATCGCCTGCTGGCTCAAGCATGTCCGGCCAGAGACTCGAGTCGTCGGTGTCTGTGCCAGCGGTGCTCCGGCGATGGCCCGCAGCTTTGCCGCCGGACACGTCGTCTCGACCCCCGGCGTCGACACGATCGCGACCGCGATAGCCATCTCGAAGCCGATTCCTGAGTCGTTCGCCCGTGTAGTCGCCCTCGTCGACCAAATCGTTCTCGTCGACGACGACGATTTGCGCTCCGCCCAGCAACTCATCCTCGACACGCTCGACATCGCCGTCGAACCCGCCGGCGCAGCCGGCGTGGCCGCCCTCGCGCGCCACGGCGAGCGCCTGCCCGCCGGACGCACCGCCGTCCTCCTCACGGGCGCCGGCTAGTAGGCTGCCAGCCAACGAGTTTGTAGACTTTTTGCATACGAGTTCGTATACTGACAGCCTACAACAGCTCCGAAGCCTCACGTGCCGGCCCAGCGCGACATCAACCCATTTCGATTCTCCGGCCCCCTCGCCCCGGAGGACATGATCGATCGTGACGTCGAGGCCGATGATCTCGTGGCCCTGGCGGCCGGCGGACACTCTTTCCGTCTCGTCGGGCCACGCCGGTACGGCAAGACGACGCTGCTGCGCCGCGTGCTCGAGGCGGCGGATCGAGAGGGCACCGCGACCGTGATTGTGGACCTCCAGGACGTACTCTCGATCGCGGAGATCGTCGTGCGAATCGAGCGGGGCTATGAGCGCTTGAAGGGCCCGCTGCGCAGGCACGTCGCCAACCTGTTTCGGAGCTGGAACATCGGGCTGTCGCTCGGCGGGGGAGGGTTCACTGCGACGTTGCAGCGGCGGCCCAACGTCGACGCCGAGTCCGTGCTCTTGCGCCTGCTCGAGGTGCCGTCCGCGCTGTTCCAACGATCCGGGACCCCGAGCCTCATCGTGTTTGACGAGATCCAGGACGTGCTGGCCGTTACTGGAGCTGACGGCAAGATTCGCAGCGTCATCCAACATCAGGGAGACGCCGCGACTTACGGCTTCGCCGGTTCCGCACCCGGCGTGATGCAGCAGCTGTTCGCCGATCCGAAGCGCCCGCTCCTCGACCAGGCCGTACCCGAGGCGCTAACGCCTCTCCCGCTTCACGACGTCGCCGACTACGTCGAGCGTCGCTTCGCCCGAACCGGCCGCGATGCCGGACCGGCGTTGAGCCCATTCATCGAGTTCACGCGCGGGCACCCGCAGCGCTGCATGATGCTCGCCCATTACCTGTGGCATCGCACGCCGCGCGGCGCCACCGCCGACGAGGAGACGTGGGTGTCGTCGCTCGACGCGGCCGCCGCCGACGTCGCGCCACTGATGCGAGCCATCTGGCGCGCGCTCACGGTGAACGAACGTCGAGTGGCGCGAGCGCTGGCCGTCACGTCAGGCCCGCTCTACAGCGAGGACACGGCGGCCGCCGTCGGGATCAAGCGCAGCAGCATCCGCAGGGCACTTGAGAGCCTCGAGGCGAACGCCGACGTCATCGACGACGCCGGCAAGCCCCGCCTGACCGACCCGATGTTCGAGCTTTGGCTTCGGGGCCGCGGGCTGACGCCCTCCGGCGGAGATGACGACGAGGATGCATGAGCGGTCGCCGTTGGCTCGACCGTGCCTGCCTGCGAGCTCGGTCAGGGGTCGCGGTAGGCGGCGAGAAACGTGCGAACGCCGGCGTCGGCGTGGCGGTTGAGTTCGCGCCGGCTGGGGATCGAGTCGCTGCCGAGCATCATCGCCTGGTTGACCGGCCCGGACATAATCAGCCAGTTGAAATGAGTAGCCGCGAGGGCGGGGTCGTCGACGCGAAGCGCGCCGCGGGCGCCGAGCTGCTCGAACACGGACGCCAGGGCGGAGGTGGTGCGTCGGAGACCGCGCTCGTAGAAGGCGCGGCCGAGCTCGGGAAACCGATTCGCCTCCGCGATCACGAGTCGCCTCAGCTCCAGCAGCCGCGGTTGCATCACGCGCGCGAGGAGTCGGCGCGCGAGCTCGCGCAGGTCTGCCTCGAGATCGCCGCTGGCGGCAAGCTCGACGACCTCGTCGTAGACCGCCGGGTCGCTGATGTCGTTGACCGTGCCGGTCACGAGCTCGATGAACAGGCTCTGCTTATCGGCGAAGTGCTTGTAGACGGTCTGCTTTGAGACCTGCGCCAGCGCTGCGATCTCGTTCATGCTCGTTCCCAGGTATCCCTTGCTCAGGAAGGTGGTCGTCGCGGCATTGAGGATCGCCCGGCGTTTGCGCGCTGAGCGGTGCTGATCGTCGGGGTCGAGGCGTCGCTTCGCAGGGACAGCCATGGCGCGACGGCATAGTACTAGACAGTCCAGTTCTTATGTAGTACTGTACGGTCTAGTTCCGGTATTCGGCAAGACTGACCAAAGAGAGGAGCGACGAGATGAGAAGGCTGGCGCTAGTCGAGTTCCTGACCCTCGACGGGGTCATGCAAGGCTTCGGTGGCCCCGACGAGGATCGCGAGGGCGGCTTCGCGCACGGCGGCTGGGGCGCCGCGTACGCCACCGAGGAGATCGGGCAACGCGCAGGCGAGGGGATAGGCGCCACCACCGCGTACCTGTTCGGCCGCAAGACCTACGAGCACATGGCGGCGCACTGGCCACACGAGCCCGACGAGAACCCCATCGCAAGGCACCTCAACGCGACGCCGAAATACGTCGTCACCAGAACCCTGACGAGTCTCGACTGGGCCGGATCGCACATCCTCGACGGCGACGTCGTCGAATCCGTCACCGAACTCAAGTCCCAAGGCAACGGCTTCATCACGGTGCTCGGCAGCGGCGAGCTGGCGCAGCCGCTGGTCGAGCACCGGCTGATCGATAGCTTCCGGCTGTTCGTGCACCCGCTGGTGCTCGGCACCGGCAAGCGGCTGTTCCGCGACACCTCACGACCGCTACCGATGCGACTCCTCGAGTCTGCCACGACCAGCACCGGCATCCTGATGCTCAACTACGAGGTTGCCGGCGCCGCATAGCCCTCACCGCCGCTCGAGGGTCATTCGTCGCGTGGCGGGGGCTGGAAGACGATTCGTTTGAGCTCGGTGAGTGAGGCGCCGCCGAGACGAAGTACGGTCTGGAAGCCCTCGAGCCCGAGTTCGCCAGCGTCGAGCGATCGTCTGAGTGCGTCGAGTGCCGGGCGTTCGTCGTCGGTCACGGTATCGCGCCCAGCATCCAGCAGAATCAGATGTCGCGGGCGGCGGAACTGATGCGCCAGGCGCACATATCGTTCGCGCTCAAGTGCGTCGAAACCCTCGAGCGGCAGAACGACAGTCTGCCCAGCTTGCAGCCGTTTGAGAACGGCGCTGGTCAGGAGCTCGGTGGCGCGTTGCTCGATCTCGCCGCTCGGGACCCGGTCGGCCAGCAGCGCTCGTACCCGCGCGGGTGCGAGCGTCGCCCCGCGCTCCTCGACGACTCGCTCGGCGAACCGCGCGGGCTCCGATGCCTTGGCGCCGACGATTACGAGAAGGCTCCCGGGCGAGTAGCGCAGCCGATGCGAGGGAGCGAGCACGCGAGAGCGGACTGACACGTCGACGGGGCGGGGCGGAGCGTCCTTTCCGCGCGGGCGCTCGGATGACCAGCCGGTCCGCTCATCGGCAGAGATCTTCACGCTTCGGGCGGGAGGTTTCTCGGACACATCGACAATCATCGTCGACATGGCGCGTCCGTGCTTTGCCGGCGCGCCCACGGCCACCGGTTTCATCCGCCGTCGGTTCGCGTTTTGATCATGCTGCGGCGGGTATCTCGACGGCGGAGGAACAGCCACCCGCGGCGTCGCTGCGGATCGAGGTGGGAGGTCGTCGTGCGCAGATGTCGCTTGTTGGTCGTCCTCGCGGTTACCGCCAGCTTGCTTGCCCCGGCAAGCTCTGCGGGGCGTCCTTTCAGGACCGGCAGCGACGCCACGTATTTCAACAACGCGGCATTCGCGGCCGCGGATCCCTACGTGATGCACGACCCCCGCAGCGGGTTCTACTACGCGTACTCGACCGAGGGCGCGGACGACGGGTACTACTTTGCCGTCTACCGCTCCGCCGATCTCGTGACGTGGGAGAAGGCCGCCCCGGGCGCACTCCCGGTCAATGACGCCAAGCAATGGGGCAATGATTGGTTCTGGGCTCCTGAGACGTATTACAACCCACGCACGCACCTGTACTTCCTGTTCTATGCCGCGCGATCGGATGCGAATAAGCAGGCGTGGTTCGGCTACGCGAACTTCGAGGAGCCGTGCAAGATCGGTGTGGCCGTGTCGCGCTCGCCGGCCGGCCCGTTCCACAACATCGCGAATCACCCGATCGACTACAACCCGTACGACCCGAACTACCACGACGTCAACGTCATCATGGGTCCCGACCAGAAGAGGCCGCCGGCGACGCTGCAACAGGGCGAGACCGCGCCGCTGGGGACGTACATCCCGACGATTGACCCGGATGTCTTCTTCGACAGCAGCGGCCACGTCTATCTGTACTACTCGCGCAACGCCTACCGCAACTGGGTCTGGGACACCGACCTTGGCAAGTACATCGAGGAATCGAACATCTACGGCGTCGAGCTGACCAGGGGTTGGTGGGATGACCCGACCGGGCGGACGATGCCGACGATCGCGCCTCGCTACCGCGACGCCACTGCGAGTGCAGGCGGCCCTGCTGGTCCGCGCCGAGACGGTTGGGTCCGCGTCCTCGACTACGACCACGACAAGCAAAGCTGGGAGAACGCCGACGTCAACGACTACGCGAAGACCGGCGGGGAGAACAAGGACCGTCGCTGGGCGGAAGGCTCGAGCATCCTCGAGACCCACTTCCAGGGACGGACCCGGTATTACCTCACGTACTCGGCCAACAACTGGCAGACGCCGCAGTACGGCGTCGGCTATGCCGTCAGCACGGGTCCGCTGGGACCGTTCCGTAAATCGCCGACCAACCCGATCTTCCAGGCGAATCCCGCGATCCACGAATGGTCGCCCGGTCATGGCTCGTTTGCCTCCTCGCCTGACGGATCGCAGCTCTTCTACGTCCACCACGGCCGGCCCTCCCCAGACGCTTCACAGCGCCGTCTGTACACCGACCAGCTGCACTTCTCCTTGAAGCAGCTCGATCCGTTCGGCAATCCGACCATGAATGCTGACGAGGCAACCAGCGACCGACCGGTGCCAAGTGGCGTTGCGCCATACCGGATCACCTCGGATGTTCGTGCGGTGGTCGTGCGCCGCGGCTCGAGCCGCACGGTTCGTTTCGAGGTGCTGAGCGCCGAGGGTGCTCCGCTCGCGCTCGAGAACCCGCTCAATCGTCTGCGCGTGACCGTCAGCAACGGCCACGCGACTGCTACGACGAGCGGCGCGAACGGAGGTACGGTCACCGTCACCGGGATGTCAGCCGGCCGAGCGCGGCTCACGGTCGTGTACCAGCGGCTGCGGGCGAACGGCACCTACCGCGACGTTCACCAGGGCCGGCGCCACCTCGTGACGGTGGCGCGCCGCGTCATCGTCATCGTGAGGCCGTAGGAGCGCTGGCGACCCACGGCAGCGAGGCCTTTCAGCCCCTTGCTTCGTAGCACAGGAAACTGGAGGATTGAAGATGCCGACAGGTGGGTATCTGCCTGATCTGCGATGCCCGCCGTGGGACTAAAGGCCCGGAGTGCGCTCCTTGGAGCGATCATTGCCGTGGCCCTGGGCGCCCTATCTGCGTCGGCGTCGGCGAACGTCCTGCTGGTCGGCACGTACAACGGCATCGCCGGCAAGTACAAGTCGATCCAAGCCGCCGTCGACCATGCGAAGTCCGGCGATTGGATCCTGGTCGGTCCGGGCGACTACCACGAGCAGGCTGATCATCGAGCGCGCTTGGGGCCTCAGCCCGCCGACCAGCCGGCTGGAGTCGTGATCAACACCCCGAACATCCACCTGCGGGGGATGGATCGCAACGGCGTGATCGTCGACGGGACGCGGCCCGGCTCGCCGCCGTGCTCGAATAATCCGACGGCTCAGGATCTTGGCCCACTCGGACCAAGCGGGACACCGCTTGGGCGAAACGGGATCCTCGTCTGGAAGACCAACAACACCTGGGTCGAGAACCTGACGGTCTGCAATTTCCTCGGTGGCAGCGGCAGCGCGGGCAATGAGGTGTGGTGGAACGGTGGCGACGGAGGAGGCCACATCGATCTCAATGGCTTCTGGGCGAACTACGTCAACGCGACCTCCACCTTCTACGCCGGCGAGAGCACCGCGGCCGCGTATGGGATCTTCGCCAGCGACTCGACCAACGGGTCGTTCAACTACTCCTATGCGAGCAACATGAACGACTCCAACTACTACGTCGGCGCCTGCCAGCAACAGTGCAATACGACGCTTGACCACGTGTGGTCGCAGTACTCGTCCCTCGGCTACTCGGGAACAAACGCCGGCGGGACGCTGGTGGTGAAGAACTCGGAGTTCGACCACAACCAGGACGGCTTCGACACCAACAGCCAGAACAACGATGACTGGCCCTCACCGCAGAACGGCGCCTGTCCGAATGGCGGGACCAGCCCGATCACCGGCACCAGTTCCTGCTGGGTGTTCATGAACAACTACGTCCACGACAACAACAACCCGAACGTGCCGGGCGCCGGCGTTGCCGCGGCCGGGCCCGTCGGAACCGGGATGACGATCAGCGGCGGTCGCAACGACACGGTGATGAACAACCGCTTTGAGAACAACGGCGCTTGGGGCGTCCTGTTCCTGCCCTACCCGGACACGGAGACGCCGCCGCCGGACGCGCCCAACTGCCAGGGCGGCACCATTTCCAATCCGTCGAACCTGTGTCTGTACGACGACTGGGGCAACGCCCTTCGGAACAACTCGTTCAGCAACAACGGCTTCTTCGGAAACGACACCAACGGCGACTTCGGCGAAATCACCGAGACGGCAGCGCCGACCAACTGCTTCAGCGGGAACACCGATCCGAACGGCGTGACGAGCTCGCCGCCCGGCCTCCAGCAGCTGAAGCCGGCCTGCAACGGCCAGACGGTGCCGCCGGATCCCAACCCCAGTCTGACCAACCAGGTCGCATGCGACTCGCAGTTCTTCGCGCCGCTCGTGCCGACCGGGTCGGAGCCGTGCACACCCGGATCCAACTATCCGCGCAGGACGCAGGTGAACATGCCGCCTCTGCCGACCAGCCAGCTGCCCACCATGCCGAACCCCTGCGCTGACGTGCCGAAGAACCCGTGGTGTGCATAGCTGAGTCGGTTGCCGGAGGCACGCGGGGGGTACTGACCCGCCGGCGATTCGCGCGGCTGGGTGTGTGGCTGGTGTTGCTCGCGCTCGCCGGTCTGATGGGATCCGCCCGGGCCTCCGCGGCATCCTTCAGCGCGCATGGCAGCGCTGGGCAGGTGTACGTGACGGGCGCGGCGCCCGGCGCGAGCATGTCGCTGCTCACATCCTCGGGGAGCGTGCTGTACACGCAGAACGCGGACTCGCTCGGAGGGCTCCTGTTCCGAAACGTGCCGGCTGGTAAGGGTTACCGGGTGCAGCTAAATCCCGGTGGTGCCAAATCGGGCTCGATCACGGTCCACTCCACTGCCGCGGCGCCCTGGGATCCCGACATCTACAACCAGTCGATCCCGTCCAGCGGCTACACGTATCTGACCACCCGTGACGGCACGCAGCTGGCGATCGACGTGCATCCCCCGAACAGCCCAGCCGGCGAACCCGGCCCTCCCTCGACGATCACGCTTCCCACGTTTCCGCGCGCGGGCGTACCGAACCCGAGCTACACGCCGCCCTATCCGACGCTGATCGAGTACTCCGGTTACGGCTATGCCAACCCGGCCGGACCGGAGAACGGCATCGCGGTCCTCGCCAACCTGATGGGCTTCGCGGTGGTCGACGTGAACATGCGCGGGACCGGTTGCTCGGGTGGCGCGTTCGACTTCTTCGAGCCCCTGCAGAACCTCGACGGCTACGACGTGATCGAGACCATCGCCCATCAGCCGTGGGTACTCGGCCACAAGGTGGGCATGATGGGCATCTCCTACGGCGGCATCAGCCAGCTGTTCACCGCTCAGCTCGACCCGCCGGACCTCGAGGCGATCACGCCGCTCTCGGTGATCGACGCCACCGCCACCACCTTGTA
This sequence comes from Solirubrobacteraceae bacterium, assembly GCA_045805545.1. Classification (GTDB taxonomy): domain Bacteria; phylum Actinomycetota; class Thermoleophilia; order Solirubrobacterales; family Solirubrobacteraceae; genus Palsa-465. The sequence goes on from JBJMLD010000193.1 coordinate 19,667, forward strand.
CCCGGGCGGCATCCTCAACACCGGATTCGCGGTGCCCTGGGCGCAGGAGCGCCAGCATGACGCCGAGCCGGCGGGACCCAGCAGCGGTCAGCCCTGGGCCTATAAGCAGATCCAGAGTGGCGATCAGACGTGCGCTGCGAATCAGGCACTCCACGGAGAGGCCAGTGACCTGATGGCGAAAGTCCGGGCGAACAACTACTACAACCCGCCGGTCGCCGACCCGCTTGACCCCGTCACGTTCGTCAACAAGATCAACGTCCCGACATTCATGGTCTGCCAGTGGGAGGACGAACAGACTGGCGGGCACTGCCCCAACCTCGTCCAGCACTTCACCGGGACGAGCCAGAAGTGGTTCACGTTCACCAACGGCGCGCACATCGACTCGATCGATCCATACACCTATGACCGCTGGTACGACTTCCTCGAGTTATTCGTCGCCCACCAGGCGCCGATCGTAAATCAGGCACCGACGCGGGCCGCCGCGCCTGTGATCTACCAGTCGGCGATGGGGCTCCCGCAAAACGACGTGGTCACATTGCCGCCCGACCCGATCCAGGC
>JBJMLD010000194.1:0-28355 GCA_045805545.1 Solirubrobacteraceae bacterium
CACGAATGGGATCAGGTTCGAGCGCAGGAGGCTCCGCGGCAGGAAGGGACCGGCGAACAGCCGGCGGATCTCACTCGCCGCCTCGCGCTTGAAGATCAGTGCCGGGCGCATCCGCACCACGCGCAGGGACGGCTGCTCGCGTTCCAGGCGATCGAGGGCGCGCTCGGTGGCCGCCTTGTGCCGAGCGTAAAACGAACTTGGGGTGCCGTTCGTCGGCCAGGTTTCATCGACGAAGCGATCTTTCGGGCCTTTTGAATAGGCCCCGACCGAGGACGCGTACACGAGCGTGCCAACACCCGCCTGCACCGCGGCGCGGAACACGCGTCCGCTACCGAGCACGTTGACGCGGTGGGTGACCGACTCGTCGCGACCGGGCTGAATCAGCCAGGCCAGGTGGACGACGGCGTCGGCCCCCCGCAGTAGCGGGACGAGGTCCGCATCGACGATGTCGGCGGTGACGAACGTGGTCCGCGGGTAGGAGCGCTCCGGGCGGCGGCGGGCAATGCCGACGATCTCCTCGACCTCGGTTTCTTCCGCCAGGGCGTCCAGGACGCTCGTGCCGACGTTCCCCGTTGCCCCTGTGACGACGACCCGCATGTTCGCCCCTTTACCCGGGTAAGCGACAGGGAAAGCAACCTCACAGGAGAGGAGTACGCATATGTCTACGTCCACCCAGGAGTCCGGCGGTGCCACTGGCACCAAAGACAAGGATTACAACCTGATCTGGTTCACCGAGCAGTGCCTGAGCAACGCGCTGCGCCTGGAGGACTACATTCAGGACGCCGAGCGTGACGGCGATCAGGAACTGGCCGACTTCTTCCGGCGGGCCCAGAACGAGAGCCGCAAGGGCGGCGAGCAGGGCAAGGAGCAGCTGCGCAAGCGACTCGCCGGTTCCTGACGGGTCGCGGCGCTAAGGCTGAGCGGCTCCGCCGGCCGCTCAGCCTTGAACACGAGCATCTCTTCCGAGCGCATCTCAGGATCCCGCAGCAGCCCGCGCTCGTGAAGCCAAGCGGCCCGTTCCCGCATGAGCGGCCCGAGCGTGCCGTTGTGACGGAACACGACCTCGGCGCGCAGCCCGGTTTCGATGAGGGCGTCTAACGTGGCCCGCTCGCCGCACACCTCCGAATGCACGAGCAGCATCACGCCCCCGGGCCTCAGGTGGTTGTGCGCGTCGGCGCAGATCCGGTCGAGGATCGCCCGGCCATCGTGCCCGGCCTCCCAGGCGCGCGCGAGGCCTCGCTGTGGAAGCTCGTCTTCTGGGCTCGGCAGGTAGGGCGGGTTGGAGACGATGAGGTCGAATCGCCGGTCGGCCACCGGCGCGAACAGGTCGCCGCGCACCGCACGCACGTGGACGCGGTTGAGCGCGGCATTGAGGCGCGCCGCCACGACCGCCCGGCGCGAGACGTCGACCGCCACGACGTCGCGGCAGCCCGCCTGCGCTGCCGCGATCGCCAACACTCCGCTGCCCGTGCACAGATCGAGCGCGCTCGCGTCCGCCGGCAGCTCCTCCCGGTGGATTCGCCGCACGACCATCCAGGCGTCGCTGGGCGGCTGAAAGACTCCGGGTAATGGCAACAGCAGCACCGGACCCGAGTCCTTTCCCCGCCCCCGCGCCGCCAAACGCAGACGAGCTGCGGGCGGCGTTCGGGGGCGCCGAGCGGCACATGGTGGGGATCGAGGACGAGGTCATGCTCCTCGATCCCGACTCCTTTGAGTTGGTGGGGCGCGCGTGGCAGGTGCTGGATTTGCTTGGCCCCGATGAGACTCGGTTCAAGCTCGAGCTGCCCGCTTCGCAGCTGGAGATCGTGACCCCGCCGACGTCCGACCTCGACGCGCTCGCCGCCAGTCTTTTTGAGCGCCGCCGCGTGCTCGCGGGCGCGGCCGAGGGTGTCGCGCGGCTTGCCTGCGCCGGCGTTCACCCGTTCAGCCCCGGGGTGGGAGAGCTCAACCAGCTCGAGCGCTACGAGCAGACGATTGCCGAGCACGGGCCAATCGCCGCGCGCCAGCTCGTCTGCGCGCTCCAGGTCCACGTCGGCGTGGGCGATCCCGACCGCGCGCTGGCCGTCTATAACGCCGCCCGTTCCTACCTTCCGCTGTTGGCGGCGCTGGCCGCCAACGCGCCGTTCTACGAGGGCGTCGACACCGGGCTGGCGTCGGTCCGGCCGATCATCTGTGAGTTGCTGCCACGTCAGGGTGTCCCGCCCGTGATCTCGAGTTGGAAGGCGTTTGCCGACGTGCTGCGATGGGGTGCCGCGTCCGGCGCGTTTCCAACCGCCCGCACGTGGTGGTGGGAGCTCCGACCGCACGTCGGCTACGGGACGCTTGAGTTCCGCGTCCCGGACGGCCAGGCGACGGTCGGCGACGCGATAGCCATCGCGGCGGTCGTGCAGGCGCTCGTCGCTTGGCTGGGCGAGCGCCACGATGCCGGTGAGGTCCTGCCCGTGGCCGAGAGCTGGCAGATCGCGCAGAACCGGTGGTCGGCGTGCCGGCATGGCGTCGAGGGGACGATGGCTGACCTGGCCGCGGGCGGAGCGGCCAGGCCGACGCGCGCTTTCTTGCGCGAGCTGCTGGATGCCCTCGCCGGTCCGGCCGCTGCCCTCGGCTCTGAGGCGTGGCTGTCGCGAGCCGCGGGTTTGATCACGGCCAACGGGGCGATCGCCCAGCGCCGAGTGGCGTCTGCTGAGGGCGGCGATGCTCGCGGTGCCGCGGCATGGCTGGCCGAGCGCTTCCTGGCTATCCCGAGCGGGTAAACGCAGCCCATGCATCGGCTGCCGGCTCCGCGGGGCGAGCTAAGCGAAGGAGTGCTCGGGGCGCTTGTCGTCCCGCCCGGCTCCGCGCCTCGACTGGCCGTGCCGGCGGCGGTGACGGATCCATTCGCCGACGAGGACTTCCAGCTCGCCCTGTACCTGTGCTACGAGCTGCACTACCGGGGTCTGCCCGGGGTGGATGACCGTTGGGAGTGGGAGCCTTCGCTGCTGGCCCTGCGGGGTGCGCTGGAGCTGGAGTTCGAGAGGGCGCTGCTCGAGGCGGTGCCAATGCCGGCCGACGCGATCGCGCCCGAGGAGATCGACGTGGCGCTCCGTGCGATCTCCGAACGAGACTCGCCACCGCTCTCGACCTACATCCGCTCGCGCGCCACGCTCGAGCAGGTGCACGAGTTCCTGATCCACCGCTCCGCCTACCAGCTCAAGGAGGCCGACCCGCACTCGTGGGCGATCCCGCGCCTGCACGGAGCGCCAAAGGCGGCGCTGATCGAGATCCAGGCCGTTGAGTACGGCGGGGGGCGCCTCGATTGGATCCACGCCGAGCTGTTCGCGCGGTCGATGAAGGCCGTCGGACTCGACCGGACCTACGGCGCCTACCTCGACGTGATCCCGGGAGTGACGTTGGCGACCGTCAACCTGATGTCGCTGTTCGGGTTGCACCGCCGGTGGCGCGGCGCGATCGTCGGCCACCTGGCGCTGTTCGAGATGACCTCCTCGATCCCCAACCGCCGCTACGGCGACGGGCTGCGCCGGCTCGGGTTCGACGGTGACGCCGCGCTGTTCTTCGACGAGCACGTCGAGGCCGACGCCGTGCACGAGAACATCGCGGCGGTCGATCTCGCGGGCGGCCTGCTGCGCCAGGAGCCAGAGCTGTGCGCCTCGTTGCTCTGGGGCGCCGAGACGCTGGCCTGCCTCGATGCCCGCTGGGCAGCCCAGGTCCTCGCCGACTGGCGGGCCGGGCGCACGTCGCTGCTCCGGCCGCTGGTTGCTGAGCCCGCGGCGGCGGCCAGTGCGCCGGCGCTCGCCGGACCGTAGCGGCGGTCTCGAGTCCGTAGCGGCGGTCCGAGTCCGTAGCGGCGGTCCGAGTCTGTAGCGGCGATCCCGAGTCCTTAGCGGCGGTCCCAAGTACCCGACGCGGCGAACCCGAGTACCGACCCGGCGAACCCGAGTACCGACCCGGCGAATCCCCTGCGCCTGGCTGGCCAGCCAGCCAGTTCGGGTGGGAGGGGCCCCGGGTTGGCAGAGCGGGCCGGAGTTCGTCCTAAGGCCCCACGCTTCCCCGACGGTCAACGAGTTTGGGTGCTGAGGATCGCTAGGTGGTCCTGGAATCCCACGCTTCGCCGCGCGGCGCGAAGAATGCGCACTAAGGATCGGCGAGCCGATCCCCGCTTCGGACCCGCCGTGCGTCTGCTGGCCGCCCGGCATAGAACCCGTAGCTCGTCGCTCGATCGGTATTCGTGCACACGCTTCGGTGCGGCCCGCCCAGTTTGTGGCCTGAGACCGGGCTGGTTCAGGCAGTCAGCGCACACTCTTCGTGGGCCTTGGCAAAGGATCTGATCTGGGACCGAAACTCGTCACGGCCGCGCCAGCCGCCCGGGCGCCGCCACCACACGGAGTACCGTACCGTACGGTTCCTAGGTGTGCGGCGCGCCGGGGTTCAGTCGGACTGCGGAAGCGTCAAATCCGCGGCGGGCGCCCGAAACCCGACGAGCTTGTGCGTACCGTCACAAGTAGGCCAGAGGCGCGACTTGCCGCAGCGGCACAGGGCGACCGGCCGTCGCGGACCCGGCGCCACCAGGGCGGATTCGCCTTCCGTGGCGGGCGCGCGCACGAGCAGTGGCCCGTCCCGATAGGCCGTCAGGCGGACGTCGTTCTTGGCTACCACGTTTCGCGTGCTTCCCGCTCAACGCGCCGCCGCAACCGCGAGGACGGCGGATAGCCATAAACGTCATCTGCCTGACTCCAGTTCGTTTACGAACGCATGCGCTGGGTACGCCGAAACGTACATGTGGCTATCGGCGAAACTTCAAAGGAGGTTCCGACGTGGCACAAGCGCTGCGAGAGCGGTCTGAGCGCTCAGCCTTGGTCGGCGAACACACCGCGCAATCCAGTGAGCTCTTCGTACGCTGGCAGGAGCAGGGCGATCAGCGTGCCCGCGAGCAGCTCGTGGAGCGCTTCCTGCCGCTTGCGCGCAAGCTGGCGCGCCGCTACAGCGGCGCCCATGAGCCGTTTGACGATCTGCTCCAGGTCGCCAGTCTCGGCTTGGTAAAGGCGATCGATCGCTTCGACACTAGCCGGGGAACCGCATTTTCTTCCTTTGCCGTCCCGACGATCCTCGGTGAGCTGAAGCGCTACTTCCGCGACCTCGGATGGTCGGTGCACGTCCCGCGCGGCGCCCAGGAGCTGGCGCTCAAGGTCGAGGAGGCGCGCCAGCGCATGACCTCGAAGACGGGCCGACCCCCGAGCGTGCCCGAGCTGGCCGAATATCTGGAGCTGAGCATCGAAGACGTGCTCGAGGCGCTTGAGACGGCCGGCGCGCACCATACGGCGTCGCTCGACGCCCCGCGCGACGACGGTGAGGACGAGTCCGGCACCCTGGCCGACGCGTTCGGCCAGGTCGACGAGCGCTTCGACATTGTCGAGGACAAGGTCACGATCGCTGCCGCGGCACGCCACCTCGGCGCCCGCGAACGCCGCGTTCTGTTGCTGCGCTTCGTAGAGGACATGACGCAGAGCCAGATCGCAGCGATGATCGGCGTCTCGCAGATGCAGGTGTCGCGGATCCTGCGCCGCGCGCTCGAGCAACTGCGCGAGCTGACGCAAGCCGAAGAACAGGTTCAGGCCTAGCCACTCCCGCTCGTCGGCGCGCCCACGGCGCGGCGATCCACGTAAAAACCGTTTCACGTAGGTGGATCCGGGTAGTCGGCGTGAAGACAACTGCGTCCGTCGAATAGCGAGCCGCTGGGGTCTCTAACGGTGTCGGGTGCGTGCGCGGGCTTGAGCCGCCCACGAGTCAAACGGCATTCATCTCTGCATCCGGTCAGGATCTCAATGGGCATCGCCGCCGCCGTTGAACAAACTGCCAACCATCCAGGTGACGTCGGCGCCGCTCCGCTCCGGGCGGCGGGAATCTGCGTACCACGGCGAGCGGCAAGCTTCCGAGCTCCACGCGCGACGGCAGGATCGCCTCGTGCTCGTGGATGGCCGCCGGCGGGACGCGGTTCCTCTCTCCGTCGCGTGCCCGCCGGCGGTCTTATCCGGCCCGGCACGCCTGGCTAAGCGTCAGCTGCGGCTGGTGGCGAACCAAACTCGCGTCCGGCCGCGAGCGCGCGTGACCCCCCAGCGCTCAGCCAAACGATCGACAACCTTCAAACCCCACGCGCCGGGCTCTGCAATCGCGCGTGCAGCCGGGAAAACCTCGGCCGTGTCGATCACGCTGCAACAGATCTCGGGCCCAAGTCGCAAGTCGAGGGTGATCTGCTCGTTCTTATTCTTCGTAGCGTATTTGACCGCGTTAGTGACGAGTTCGCTGATCATCAGCTTCACTTCTTCGAGTCTTCGGCGAGGCAGCACTCGCGCCAGCTCGCCTGTGATGATGCGGCGCGCACGAGCGGGCCCATCGGCCCGGGCTTCAATTCTGTAGATGGCACGCACAGACGCAGACATAGCTGATAGGTCGTCTCTACCCGTATCGCTGATTCGGCACCAGCGAGCAGGACGACCGCGGTGAGCGTCGACTCGGCCAAAGTCCGCCGACGGGCCTCCGAGGCACCGACTCTCAGCCTGGCGCTGGAGAGCCGTCCCGAGACCTTGACGCTCGTCCGCGGCATGCTCGGCGGCATGGCCGAGCTGCTCTCGATGGATCCCGAGCTGCTCGACGACCTCAAGACGGCGGTCAGCGAAGCGTGTAACAACGTCGTCCTGCATGCCTACCCGGACGGGGCCGGCCCGCTCACGGTGAGCCTGAACGCGACCGATGCCGGAATCGAGGTCGTGGTGCGCGATCAGGGCGTGGGAATACCCGAGGAGGCGTCCTCGGACGACCGCATCCAGGGCGTTGGGCTCCCAGTCATTCGGGCGCTCGCCGAGCAGGCCGAGTTCCGCGCCTGCGCGGGCGGTGGCACCGAGGTATGGATGGTGTTTCCCGGACAGCGTGGGGGTGAGCCCTTGTATGAGCGCCCGGCCGCCCCGGCACCCGACGATGGCTGGCGCGAGCAGCTAAGCGGAGATGCCGTGGTTTCAGTGTCCCCGGTGGAGCTGCTGAGCGGTGTGCTCGGTCGGCTCTCCCGCGCGCTGGCCGCCAACGCGCGTTTCTCGCTCGATCGCTTTTCCGATGTGTACCTGGTGACCGATGCCATCGCGGCGCACAGCACGGCCGCAGCGAGCGGCCCGCGCATCGCCTTCGCCATAAGCGCAGGCGGCCGGCGTCTCGAGCTGACCGTCGGGCCATTTCGGCTCGGCAGCGGCCGCGAGCTGCGTGGCAGCACAGACGCCGAAGAGGCACGTTCGCCGCTGGAGCTGCTGAGCGACGAGCTGAAGATTGAGCAGGCCGACGGGATCGAGCTGCTCCGCGTGCTGATGGTCGATCACCGCCGCTGGCCAGGCGGCGGCTAGACCCGAGCGGAACTCGACGCGGCGCCGGGCCGGCTCGGCCGACGCGCCGGCTCAACCGGGGCGCCGGCGCAGGGCCAGCGCCGCGATGTCGTCGTCGCCGGCCGCGGCGCTGAACGCATCAAGCGCGGCTTCGATGCCGGCGAGCAGGCCGGCCGGGGTCGCGTCGGCGTGCTCGGCCATGTACGCGCGCAGTCGCTCGATGCCGAACCGCTCGCCTTTGCCGGCGGTCTCAGGGATCCCGTCGGTGTAGAGCAAGATCAGCTCGTCGTGGCGGACGCTCAACGTCTGCTCGGGCCAGGTCGGATTCGCGAAGGCCCCAAGCAGCGGTCCCGTTATCGGCTCCTCCCGGACCTGGCCGCCACCGTCGACGATCAGCGCCGGGGGGTGTCCCGCCGAGCAGAGCACGATCTCCTCGGAGCGCAACTGCGCGCACAGCGCCGTGCACATCGCATCGCCGGGGCGCTGGCGAAGGAACTCGTTGAGCCGGGCCAGGATCGCCATTGGCTGCGGCTCGAGCCGACTGGCGAAGCGCGCCCCGTAGCGCATCATCGCCGTCATCGCCGCTGCTCGCACTCCCTTGCCGGTGACATCGCCGATCAGCGCGGACCAGCCGGCATCGGTTTCGAACACCTCGTAGAAGTCGCCGCCGACATCGACTCGGGCCGACTCTCCCGCCGGCTTGTACAGCGCTGCGAGATCCCAGCCGGGGACGTCCGGCAGCTCATCGGGTAGTAGGTCGCGCTGGAGCGTCGAGGCGACCTCGGCCAGCTTTGTGTGCAGCCGGGCGTTCTCCACCGCGACGGCCGCCCGGCGTGCGAGCTGCTCGGCCAGGGCGAGGTCTTCGCTCGTCAGCTTCCGCAGCGACTCAGCCGTGACCAGCGTCATCACGCCGAGGATCCGCTGCGGAACGCGCATCGGCACCAGCACAACCGAGCGCATCTGCAGCGCACGGAGGAGCTCTAGTTCCTCTTCGCTGTCGGCCGCCTGCGCCAGTTGCTCGTCGGTGATCTCGGAATACAGCTCTGGGACGCCGGTGCGCAGGACCCGCGTCAGCGCGCGGTCCGCCTCGAGCTCGTCCGGCTGCAGCTCGCGCAGGCGGCTGGCCAGGCGCCGCTTCGCCGGGTCGCGGTGGGCGGTGGCGACCGTCTCCCGGCGGAGGTGCTCGTCGACCAAGTCGACCACGCACCAGTCGGCCAGCGCTGGAACGGCCACGTCGGCCACGTTCTGAAGGGTCTGCTCATAGTCCAGCGAGGAGACGAGCAGGCGGCCTGATTCGGCCAGCACTTGAGTGCGCGCCTCGGCCTGCTTGAGGGCCGTGAAGTCCTCGATGACCGTCACCGCGGCGATCATTTCGCCGTCCGCGTCGCGCAGCGCCGCCGCCTTGAGCAGTCGCCACCCGACTTGCCCGGTGGCCCGGCTCACTGAATGCAGCAGCAACGGGGGCGCCGGCTCGCCACGCAGCAGCCGCACGGAGGGCAGATCGTCCATCCCGAGCGGAGCTCCATGCTCGTCGGTGACGATGTACTCGTCCATCAGCGCCCGTGGCTCCTGATTGCGGACGTCCTCGACGGTCATGAAGCCGAGGCTCGCCCGGGCCGCCGCGTTGGCGTAGATGATCGTGTTGTCGGGAGCGCGGATCGTGACCGCCTCCCCGAGCGATTCGAGCAGCTCGAACAGACCCGCCCCGCCGCCCCGAAGCAGCCGCTCCTCCAGTTCGGCCGCCAGTCGCAGCGTCAGCCTCCGCCGATCAGCTCCTCAGGCGTGTCGGCGAACCGGAGCCGTTCCTCCACGCCGGTCAGACTCAGCAGGCGCTGCACTTGCTGCGGGCCTCGGACGAGGCCGAACTTCTTACCTACCCCCTCGGCCCGCTGATGCGCCTTGACCAGCGTGCTGAGACCAGTCGAGTCCATGAACTCCAGCTCCCGCAGGTCGATCACAACCTGCTCGGAGTCGGAGCCGATAACCCGCGCGAGTTCCTCCTCGAGCGCTGCGCTTGAGGCCAGATCGAGTTCGCCGCTGACAGTGATGACACTGGTGCGCCCCTCGTTGAGGACTTCTACCCGGAAGTGGCTCTGCACCGTAGGCGCGAGCGTACTGATCTCGACCGCCCGGTGCCTTCATGCAACGGTTTGCCCCCGCTCTGGGCCCGGGTAGCAGCAGGCTAGATGACCACCGTGGCCTTCCTCGGGACCGGGACGATGGGTCTCCCCATGGCGCGCAACCTGCTGGCGGCGGGATTTCAGATCCGTGCCTGGAACCGGACCCGGGAGCGGGCCGCGCCGTTGCGCGACGCCGGGGCGGAGATATTCGACGAGCCCGGCGACGCGGCGCGCGGCGCGGAGCTGATCGTGACGATGCTGAGCGACGCCGTCGCGGTGATCGATACCGCGGCAGCGGCCCTCGAAGCTGCCGATGAGGGCGTGAGCTGGCTGCAGATGAGCACGATCGGGCTCGAAGGCACCGATCGCTGCGCCGAGATCGCGGAAAACGCCGGCGTCGCCCTGGTCGACTCGCCCGTTCTCGGGACCCGTGAGCCGGCGCAGAAGGGGGAGCTCATCGTGCTCGCGTCGGGACCGGAAAACCAGCATGAGCGCTGCCAGCCGGTGTTCGATGCCGTGGGCAAGCGCACCGTCTGGCTCGGCGAAGCCGGGGCCGGGACCCGCCTCAAGGTCGCCGTCAACAGTTGGATCGTCGGAGTTGTGGGCGTCCTGGCCGAGACGATCGCGCTGTCGCAGACGCTCGGCGTCGATCCGGAGCGCTTCTTCGACGCCGTCGAGGGCGGTCCGCTGGATTTGCCCTATGCGCGGCTCAAGGGAAAAGCGATGATCGAGCGCACATTCGACGACCCGTCTTTTCGTCTCGCCCTGGCGCGCAAAGACGCCGACCTCGTGCTGGCCGCCGCGTCGGCCCACGGTCTCGATCTACGGATCATGGAGGCGGTGGCCCAGCGGATGCGGGCCGCCGAACGCGACGGGCACGGCGATGAGGACATGGCCGCGACGTACTGGGCAGGTGCCCCGGACCGCCTCGGCGTCATGTAGGGCCGGTCGTTTGCCCGGCGGCGCCTCGGGTAACAGCAGAGCGATGGCGCCCCTCGCCCAGGAGACCGGTAACGGACGGGTCTCGCCCGACGCCACCGTAGCTCGCATCACGCTGCGCCCGATCGGTTCCTCGCTTCCGCTCGGCGCGTTCACACTCGTTCCGGCCGGCTTGCTCATGGCCGGGCTCCAGCTCGGATGGTTCACACCCGCCCAGGCCAAGAGCATCCCGTTGATGATCCTCGGTTTCGCCGTGCCGCTCCAGCTGGTGGCAAGCATCTTCGGATTCTTGGGCCGCGACGCTCTCGTTGGCACTGGATTCGGCATCTTCGCCGGTATCTGGCTGGCCTTCGGACTCGTCGGGCTGTCCTCCGGACTGACCAGCACCACCCCGGTCCTCGGCGTGTTCTTCCTGAGCTGCGCCGGGGTGTTCGCGCTGCTCATGACCGGCGGGATCGCCGGAGGTAAAGCGGCCGCCGGCGCGGTGATCCTGACCGGCTCGGCGCGTTTCCTGCTCTCCGGCCTGTACGAGCTCACCTCGAGCTCGGGCGTCGAGCATGCCGCCGGCATCGTCGGCCTCGTGTTCGTCGCGGTCGCTGGCTATGTGGGCGTGGCCACGCTGCTCGAAGACAGCGCACATCGCTCGATCCTCCCCATCGGCCGCCGCGGCGCCGCGCGTGCCGCGCTCAACGAGGGACTCGACTCCCAGCTGCGCGAACTGCAGCAGGAGGCCGGCGTGCGCGAGCAGCTGTAGGACCGGGGCCCGACGCTGGCCTGGCCCCGGCCCGCCAAGTTACGAACTTTCTGATCACGGGTATCGGTGCGGTACGGCTCGGGAGGCCCGCTGCATCCGGAAAGGAGGCCTGAATGGTTGCGTTGATAGTGCTGTTGCTCATCCTGGCGCTGTTTGGCGGACTCGGATTCGCGGCGCACTTCCTGTGGATCATCCTGATCGCCGCACTCGTCCTGTGGGTGCTCGGGTTCTTCGTGGGCGGGATCGAGTCAGGGATCGGACGACGCCGCTGGTACGGGCGCTGGTAGCGCCGCACAGGTTTTCGACGGGCGGCCGTTGTCAGGGCGTCGGTGTGAGCGGACGACGGTCGTCCGTCAGCTCGCGCAGTCGCTGAAGCGACTTGCGCAGCAAGCGCGAGACCTGCATCTGTGAGACGCCGACACGTTCGGCGATCTCGGTCTGAGTCAGGTCTGCCCCGAAGCGCAGGAACAAGATCTCTCGCTCGCGGTGCGGCAGGTGGCGCGCCGCGGCGAAGATAGTCGCCTGCTCGTCGATCAGGTCGAGGCGATGGTCGCCGTCGCCGACGGCGTCGAGTCGGCTCGACGGGCCGTCCGAATCGCCGGGGATCGGCGCGTCGAGCGACACCGTGTCGTAGGCCTCCGCGGTCTGGAGCCCGTCGAGGACCTCTTCGTCACTGACCTCCAGATACTGCGAGAGCTCTGAGATCGTGGGCGCCCGCCCAGTCAGCGCGCTGATCTTCTGCTGCGCGTCGAGCACCCTGCGGGCCCGCTCCTGCGCGCCGCGATCAACGTGCAACGCCCAGCCCGAGTCGCGGAAATACCGCTTCAGCTCACCGACGATGGTCGGCACGGCGAAGGAAGTGAACGCGAATCCACGATCAGGGTCGAAGCGCTCCACCGCCTTGACCAGACCAAGGCTCGCCACCTGGACGAGATCCTCGTAGGGCTCGCTTGAAGTCAGATACCGCCGGGCGAGCTTGCGCGCGAGAGGCAGATACCGCGCAATCAGCTCGTCTCTGGCGGCGCGGTCAGCAGTGCGCCGCCAGCGATGGAACAAGTCCACCGAGCCGGTCGCTACTGCGGGCGCGCATGTGGTCCCAGTCACCGCCATCGCTTACCTCGCTAGGTCGTGCAGACATGACTGTTTTAGCACAGTCTGGACGCTATTAACACAGCTGCCTAAACGACGTTGGCAGCTTGCGAGATCCGCGGCGCGGGCCCGGTCAGGTCGGTTTTAGGCCGCGACGCGCGAAAGCGAGGTCGAGTCGGTCTCCTCCTCCAGCAGGTCTAGGACTGCCGCTTCCAGCCGCGCACGCCCGCGATCGTCGCCTGGATGCAGGTCTCCGAGGCGCTTCAAGCCGCCCGCGATCGTCCAGCCAGACAAGTAGCGATCGAACACGCGAGGGTCGATGTAGGCGCGTCGAGCAACGGCTCGAGTGTTGCCAAGCAACTCGGCCACGCCTGCCACGGCGCGATCCATCGCGCGTTTGCGAGCCGCTTTGGAGGCACCAACGCCGCCCTCGAAGGCGAGGGACACCGAGGCCAGCACCGTGGCGTTCCAGGTCCGGAAATCCTTGGCGCTGAACTCATCGCCCAAGTGGTGCTTGAGATAGTCGTTTATCTCGCTCGAGCGCAGCGGCATCCATCGTCGGGACTGTCGATAGGCCAGGAGCTCGGATGGACCTGCCCGCCGGCGGCGCAGCGTTCGCACGAGCTCGCCGCAGACGGGGTCCTTGATCACCTGGACACGACGGACCCCGCCCTTGGCGGGGTAGTCGAACTCGATCTCTTCATCGCCGCGGACCGCCACGTGCTCGCGCCGGACCGTGGCCAGGCCGACCCCGTGGTCCTCGTCGGCGTACTGCTCGCTCCCGATTCGGAACAGTCCGACATCGAGCAGGCGTACCGCGACCGCCAACACCGCGGTGCGGCTCGGAACCTCGTGGCTCGCGAGCTCGGCGTCGGCCCCGATGTCCGTCTTGATCTGACGGCGCAGGCGCGGTAGGAGCTGGGCGAAGCGCTCCATCCGCCTGAACTTCTCGCGGTCGCGCCGCTCGCGCCAGCGGGGGTGGTACAGGTACTGCTTGCGTCCCGCGTCATCAATCCCGGTCGCCTGGAGATGGCCAAGCGGGTCGGCGCAGATCCAGACGTCCTTCCAGGCCGGCGGGATGGCGAGGCCGCGAATGCGCTCGACCACCTCGGCGTCGCCCACAGGCCTTCCGTCTTCGTCGACGTAGCTGAAGCCGCGGCCGCGCCGCAGCCGGTGTAACCCCGGCCCCGAACAGTCAGAGCGCCGGAGCCGGGCGCGGCGGGCCGGGCCGGCGGGCTGGCTGCGGGTCGTGCTCGCCATCGGCGGAGTCTTCCCTCTCTTGCCGCTGCGCAGACGAAAGGCCCGCCACGGGGGCGGGCCCTTCCATTTACACGACTTCAGCCGGCGCTAGGCGAGGCTCTTGATCCGCTCGACGACCTCTTCGGCGTCTTTCCGCACGCCGTTGGCCTGGCGTCCGACCTCACGCTGAGCACTGCGGACCTCGTGCTCGATGTCGCGCCGGCGCCGCTTGGCGGTCCGCTGGCCGCGATTCAGCACGCGCTCTCCGCGGCGCTCGAAGCGGTCGAGCTCACGGACGACCTTCTCCAGGTTCGTGAACGTCTGGGCGGTCTGCGCGAGAGTCTCGCCCAACTCCGCTGCCGCGCCAAGCTGGATCAGCAGGGCGCGCTGCGCCTGCGTGGCGATCGCCTCGAGCCGCTGCGTCGCGGCGTCGATCCCGCGACCGGTGGTCCGGGTCGCCTGCTTGCTCGTGCGACCAGCCGAACGCGACGTCGCGGCAGCCGATTTGGCCGTCCGACGCGCCGAGTTGCTCGTGCGCCGAGCCGAGCCCTTCGTCGTCGAAGCGCTCCGCTGTGTGGCGTTTCGCTTGCGGGTCGCGGCGGCTTTCCTAGCCGCGGCCTGTCTTTGCGTCTTGGTTTGTGCAGCCATTGGTTGCTCGATCACTCCTCGATTTCGATGTCGTCTACTTAAGGGCGTACCCGTTGTCCACAGGGGAAAACGGGGCCTCATGTGCCCCTGGTCACAAAACTGACCGCGCCTGTCGGCGGTGCTTTTTCCCTGCTATTAGGAGCTTGCGAAGGAGCGGAAGCGCTCGGTCATCTCGGAGTCTTCCTTGCCCGCTCCGTCGGGCTCCTCGCTCTTCTCGCCGCCGTTCTCGTCCTCTGAGCCCGCGTCTCCCGCTTCGGGCTCATGCGTGGCGTTTGCCTGCTGGACGACGCTCTCGAGGAAGTGCCTGAGCTTGTCCTCGGTGCCCGGCCGCACGCCCTCGACAGTCACGGTTTGCTTCTTCATCCTCACCGTGTCCCAATCCCCGCTTGAGAGCAGGGCGGCCGTCTTCTCAAGCGTGTCCTTCCAGCCGTCCGGTGGCTCGCCGGCAACAGATACGGTCAGCTTGCCGTCCTTGACCTCCGCTTGACCCCAGTCGAGCCGGGGCTGGCTGGTGCTCTCGCCGGAGCCGGACTTCTCGTCGCGGGACTCGCTCTTCGTGTCTGCATCGCGCTCGGCCATCGTCTTGATTTCCTACCCTGGGCGACGCTGGAATACTCACTGGCGTGGATCCCGCCCCCTTCAGCTCGCCACTCGCCGAGGCGATGGCCCCGGACTTGTTGGAGCGCTTCCAGCGCTACGTTCGCATCGACACGCAGTCGCGGCGCGATCGCGAGCAGTCGCCGAGTACGCCGGGGCAGCTCGAATTGGGAAGGGTGCTCGAGGGCGAACTGCGTGAGCTCGGGCTCGACGAGGTCAAGCAGGACGAGAACGGGTATGTCACGGCGAGATTGCCCGCGCCCCTGGCCTCGTCTAGGGAGGGCGCGTCGAGGCCCGATGGGACTCCCGTGATCGGGTTGATCGCGCATCTCGATACCAGTCCTGACGCGCCGGGTGCCGGGGTCGAGCCGATCGTCCACACTGCGTACGACGGCGGCGTGATCGAGCTGCCGCAGGGCGGGACGCGGCTCGATCCCGCGAGCATGCCCGAGCTGTCGGGCAAGATCGGGCAGGACATCGTCACCTCCAGCGGCGACACGCTTCTCGGCGCCGACGACAAGGCAGGCGTTGCCGTGATCATGGCGGCGCTCACCTACCTGGTGGCGCACCCCGACCTGCCCCGTCCCACCCTGCGCATCGCCTTCACTCCCGACGAAGAGATCGGCGAAGGCGCCACGTTGTTCGACATCGAGGGCTTCGGCGCGCTCTGCGCCTACACGATCGACGGCTCTGATATCGGCGAGATCCAGGACGAGACGTTCAGTGCCGCCGAGGCGATCATCACCGTTGAGGGCATCGAGGTCCATCCCGGCCAGGCCACGGGCAAGCTCGTCAACGCGCTGCGCTTGGCCGCCCGGATCGTGGCCGCCCTGCCGGCCGACACGCTCACGCCGGAGACGACGAGCGGTCGCGAGGGCTTCATCCATCCTTACGAGATCGAGGGAACCGCCGGCCGCGCAAGCATCCGCGCGATCGTCCGTGACTTCGACGACGACCTCCTGCAGTCGCACCTGGACCTGCTGGAGCGCACGGCACAGGAGGTGGTGGCCGGCGAGCCCCGGGCCCGTCTGTCGATCGATGTGCGCGAGCAGTACCGCAACATGCGGAGCTATCTGGAGCGGATCCCCGAGGCGATCGACGCCGCCGAGGCCGCCATCCGGGCCGAGGGCCTCGAGCCGGTTCGCGAGCCGATCCGCGGCGGCACCGACGGCTCGCGCCTCAGCGAGATGGGGCTTCCGACCCCGAACATCTTCACCGGCGGTCACGAGTTCCATTCCGTACGCGAGTGGGCTTCGGTGCACGACATGGCGTCCTCCGCCGCCACCGTGGTGCGGTTGGCCGGCGATTGGGCCCGCCGTAGCGGCACTGGCGAGCTGGCCGTGCGCGGCACTGGGTAGGCTCCCCGGCCGTGAGTGCCCCCGCCTCACTTGCCTCGATCGACGGCGCGATCATGCCGGCCGCCGAGGCCACGATCCCCGCCACCGACGAGGGTCTGCTTCGTGGCGACGGGGTGTTCGAGGTCATCCGTGTCTACGCGGGACGCCCGTTCGCCTTCGAAGAGCACCTGCGCCGGCTCGAGCGCTCGGCGGCCAACCTGCGCCTGCCCGTCGACCTGGAGTCCGTGCGCGCCGAGGCCCACCGGCTGCTGGCCGAGGCGGGCGCCGGGGAGGCACACGAGATGCTGCGCGTCGTGATCACGCGCGGCGGCCGGCGCGTGCTGTTGACCGAGCCGCTGCCGTCCACTGCGCAGCGCATTCGCCTCGCCTCGATCACTTACGCGCCGACGCGGATCCTCGATGGCGTCAAGTCGCTCTCGTACGCGTCAAACATGCTGGCCAGCCGGCTGGCCCGCGAGCGCGGGTTCGACGAGGCGCTGCTCGTGACCCCGCACGGTCGCGTGCTGGAGGCTCCCACGAGCTCGATCTTCTGGGTCACCGATGGCGCGATACTCACGCCGCCGCTCGACGATCACATCCTGGCCTCGATCACCCGGGCCGCCGTGATCGAGCTGACCGGCGCCCGCGAGCAGGCCTGCACGCTGGAGGATCTGGACCGGGCCGATGAGGCGTTCCTTGCCTCCACCACCCGTGAGGTCCAACCTGTCGCCGCGGTCGACGATCGGAGCTTTGACGAAGTTGGCCCCGTCACGGCGGAGGCCGCCGCCGCGCTGAGCTCGCGCATTCGCTCGGAACTCGACTCCGCGTGAAGGTCCTCACCGTAATCGGGAACCGCCCCCAGTTCATCAAGGCGGCCGCCGTTTCGTCACGCCTGCGCGAGGTGGCCGAGGAGGTGCTGATCCACACCGGTCAGCACTTCGACGACCAGCTCTCCGCGGTGTTCTTCGCCGAGCTGGGCATCCCGGCCCCCGAGCGCGAGTTGGGGATTGCGCTGGGGACGAACGCCTCGCAGACCGCCCGAATGCTGGAGGCGCTCGAGCCGGTGATAGCGAGCGAAAGGCCCGATCTGGTGTTGATCTACGGCGACACGAACTCGACCCTGGCTGGCGCGCTGGGCGCCGCGCAAGCCGGAGTGCCGGTGGCTCACGTCGAGGCCGGGATGCGCTCGTTTGACCGTTCGATGCCCGAGGAGCTCAACCGCGTGCTCTCCGACCACGCCAGCTCGCTGCTGCTCTGCTCGTCGGAGGTCGCGGTCGAGAACCTGCGCCGCGAGTCCGTGGCGGGCGAGATCGAGCTGGTCGGGGACGTGATGGTCGACGTGGCCATGCGCGTGCAGCCGGCGGCGCGCGAACGGGTGGACTTGCTCGCGGCATACGGGGTCAGCCCCGGGGAGTTCGTGCTCGCCACCGCGCACCGCGCCGGCAACGTCGACGACCCCGCTCGCCTGCAAATGCTGGTCGAGCTGCTCGTCGCGGTTCCGTACCCCGTCGTCCTGCCGCTGCATCCGCGCACCGGCGCCCGCCTGCGCGCCGCAGGGCTGCTCGACACGCTCTCCACCGGCAACGGGATGGTCCTGACCGAGCCGCTCGGCTACGTCGAGCTGAACGCACTGCTGTGCAACGCGCGCGCGGCGCTGACAGATTCAGGCGGGTTGCAGAAGGAGGCCTACCTGGCCGGCGTTCAATGCATAACCATGCGTCCGAGCACGGAATGGGTCGAGACAGTCGAGCGGGGCTGGAACACGCTCGTCGACCTCGACCATGACGCGATGCTGGCCGCGCTCGCCAGCCAGCCGCCTGCAGAGCGTCCGCAGCTTTATGGCGACGGCCGCGCCGGTGGGCGGGTGGTCGATGCGCTCACATCGCATGTAGGAGGCGATGGATCATGAGAGTGGTTCGATGGCTCAGGTAGCGGCAGGAGCCCACGTCGCGGACGACGCCTCGCTGGCCGACGACGTCGTCGTCGCGACCGGCGCGGTCGTCGGCGAAGGCGTGTCGATCGGCGCCGGCTCGCGGGTCGGATCGGGATCCGTCATCCATGGCGGCACGACCCTGGGCGAGCGCTGCCTGGTCGAGGAGTGCGCCGTGCTCGGCAAGCGACCGCGGCTGCGAGTCGGCTCGAGCGCCGCCGGCGGCGAACTCAGCCCGCTCGTGCTGGCCGACGAGGTCACAGTGTGCTGCGGCGCCGTCGTCTACGCCAGTGCGCGGATCGGGCCCGGCGCGATCATCGGCGATCAGACCCAGGTGCGCGAACGCTCGGCGGTCGGAGCCCGGACCGTGGTCGGGCGCGGCTCATCGGTCGACTTCGCCGCCGTCGTGGGCGATCGCGTACTGATCCAGACCGGGGTGTACGTCACGGGCGGCTCGATCGTCGAGGACGACGTGTTCCTCGGACCGGGTGTCACGACGACCAACGACCACGCAATGGGCCGCCACGCGCCCGGCGAGCCACTTCAGGGACCCGTTTTTCGCCGCGCGTGCCGCGTGGGCGGCGGCGCCGTGCTCGTGCCCGGCGTGGAGATCGGAGAGGAGGCGTTCGTGGCTGCCGGCGCGCTGGTGACCCGCGATGTGGGACCCCGCGAGGTGGTCATGGGTGTGCCGGCGCGAGTGATCCGGCACGTGAGCGACGAGGATCTGCTCGAACGCTGGAGTTAGTGTCGCGCGTGCGCACGGATCTCTGACTCGGGGCACTGGCGCGACCGGCGAGCCCGAGTCGCCCGCCGCCGACCTGCGAGGATCCGCGACCGACGCGAGACCTGCCGACCCCCGAGGAGACACGATGGAGACCTGGGACATCTGCTCACTTGCGATCGAGCCCCACCAGCCCAAGGTGCTGCGCTCCGACGAGGAGACCCGCGCGATCGCCATCCACCTGCCCGCCGGCGAACAACTCCAGGAGCATCAGGTGCACGAGCGGACCTACCTGCTGGTCGCGAGCGGCGAGGTCGAGATCTCTACCGATGGCCAAACCGAGACAGGTGGCGCCGGCCTCGTCTCCCACTTCCAGCCCAACGAGCGGCGCACGATCCGTGCGGTCAGCGACGCGCGCATCGTCATGGTGCTGTCGCCGTGGCCCGGCGTGGGGCATCCTTCGCGGGCGGCATAAGTCGGATCCAGGCGCGCGCGCGTTCGCTCGCGCCTGGCGGCCGATCGTTCGCGCCCTACGCGCCGGCGCCGGCGGTGGCCCGTCCGCCCGCGCCCGCCATGTCTGCGCCGGCCTGGGTCCAGATCACCTCGTCGCGCCCGGGCCCGACCCCGATGAGCGCGATCGGGACGCGCACGAAGTCGGCCACGAAGCGCAGGTAGTCCCGCGCCGCCTGAGGCAGTTCCTCCTCGGTTCGGCAGTCGCTGAGGTCCTCCGACCAGCCGGGAACGACCTCGTACTCGCCGACTGCGTGATGCAGGACCGTCTGGTGGTAGGGGAAGTGATCGAGCTCGGCGCCGGCCTCGCTGCGGTAGCGGGTGCAGAGGTGCAGCTGTGGCAGACCGGAAAGGACGTCGAGCTTGGTCACCGCCAGCGCGGTCATTGAGTTGATCCGGGCCGCGTAGCGCAATGCCACCAGGTCGAGCCATCCCACGCGACGGGCCCGGCCCGTCGTGGTGCCGTACTCGTGTCCACGGTCGCGGATGTCGTCGCCGAGCGGGCCCTCGATCTCGGTCGGGAAAGGGCCGGCACCGACCCGCGTGCTGTAGGCCTTGGCCACGCCCCACACCTCGTCGATGTCCTTGGGTCCGACGCCGGCGCCGATGCACGCCGCGCCCGCCACCGGGTTGGACGAGGTGACGAACGGATACGTGCCGTGATCGAGGTCGAGCAGCGCACCCTGCGCGCCCTCGAACACGACCAACTGGTCGCGATCGAGGCAGTCGAGCACCAAGCGGCTTGTGTCTGTGATGTACGGCTCCAGCCGATGGCCATAGGTGACGTACTCGTCGGTCATCGCCTGAAGGTCGAGGGCGGGCTCCTTGGCGTAAGGGCGCAAGGACAGGCGCTTGGGCTCGAGCGCGGTGATGATCTTCTTCTTGAGAATCTTCTCGTCCAGCAAGTCCTGCACGCGAATACCGAGCCGCGCGGCCTTGTCGGCGTAGCACGGGCCGATGCCCCGGCGCGTCGTGCCGATCTGGAGCTTGCCCAGCCGCGCCTCGCCGGCGTCATCGAGCATCAGGTGGTAGGGCATGATCAGGTGCGCGTTGGCCGACACACGCAGACCACTCGTGTCCACCCGCCGGTCGCGCAGCTCCTCCAGCTCCGTGGTCAGCACCTTCGGATCGACCACGACGCCATTGCCGATCACGCACAGCTTCCCGGGATGCAAGATCCCGGAGGGCATCAGGTGCAGCTTCCACGTCTGCCCGCCCCGCACGATCGTGTGGCCGGCGTTGTTGCCACCCTGGAAGCGCACGACGACGTCGGCCCGCTCCGCGAGCAGGTCTGTGACCTTTCCCTTTCCTTCATCGCCCCACTGGGCGCCGACGAGCACGAGTCCGGGCATGCGAGCTCAGTGTACGAGGGCGAGAGGCGCGCGCCGTGCATGGGGTGGAAGGCGCGGCGCGCCGGGGGCACGAGTGGCGCGCCGGAGGCAGGAGCGGCGCGCCGGCGGACCGTTCAGGCTTCAGGCGGAGCTCAGGTACATCCGGCGGTCGTGCCCGATCAGCGGCAACTCGTCGCACATCTCGGTCAGCCGCGACACCGTGCGCTCGGTGATCTGCTCGCAGAGCGCCTCGCGGTCGAGGATGTTCGTCGTGATCACCATCGAGCGCTCGTCCTCGTAGCGCGCGTTGACGATCGAGTAGAGCTCCTCCAGCACCCAGTCGGTCGTCCGTTCCGCCCCTACGTCGTCTATGTGCAACAGGTCGACCGCGGTCAGCCGATCGAGCAGATCGACGTGCGAGCGCTCGGCCCGGTGGGTGTCACGGATCTCGTTGAGCAGACGAGGCAGCGAGTAGATCGCCACGGAGCGCCCGGCCCTCAGAGCCGCATTTGAGACCAGCATCGCCAACGTCGTCTTGCCTGTACCGACCGGTCCCATGAACCACAGCCCACGGCCGGCATCGAGCTTCTCATCGATGCGGTCCGCGAACCGCCGGGCGGCCATCACCACCTGTGGCTCGATGTCGGTCACCGGCGGCCGGTCGAACGATACGTCTCGATAGCGCCGCGGGATGATCGCCGACAGGCTTCGCGCCTTGGCCAGAGCAACCCGCTGCGGACGGCAGCGACAGTCGTACGCCGTGTTCGTCTCGACTTCGTAGAGGAATCCGGAGCCGTCACACAGCCCGAACGCGCACTCACCGTCCGGCTGGCGCTGAACGCCGCCCGTCCCCGCCCTTCCGATATCCGTTCCGCTACTCAACGGTCCCTACCTCGTGCGCTCGCTCCGTCCTGCGGTCGCTCCGTCGTGCGGTCGCTCCCACTCCCGCGCCACCGGATGCACACGCCGCTCATGGCGAGAACCTCTCGCCGGCGTAGTTCGCGAACTTCGGATACTCCTTCTGGAACGTCAGCACAACCTCGCCGACCGGTCCGTTCCGGTGCTTGGCCAGGATGATGTCCGCCTCCCCCGGCCGCTCGGACTCGCGGTCGTAGTACTCCTCGCGATAGATGAACATGACGAGGTCGCTGTCCTGCTCGATTTGTCCGGAATTGTGTGTAACGACCCCGTCGGCGAGCCAACACGCCAGGCCCGGAACCGTGAGGTCGAAGACCTCCTCCTCGCCGTCAGGCTCGACCGCCACGACGCGGTCCCAGAACACGTCGCTCTGTGCCGCGATCGACAATTCGTCAGACTCGAGCGCGTCGGCGTAGCTCGCAATCGTGTTGCGGGAAGGGGCGAAGCGAAAATGCGACGTCCCGCCGTAAGACGTACCTCGCAACGCGGCCATGGCCCGCTGAGTAACCCCGCGTTCTGCCATCTCGCGACGCACGATCGCCCATGTCTCAGGCGGCAGTGTGTCGACATTCGTGTGCGTTGACCGCAAGACGCCGCTGAGCCCCAGCGCCTGCCGAGCACGTGGCCCAAACGCGCCAACCGTCTCCAGGAAGCGGGCTTGCGACTCAGCTCCCG
Source organism: Solirubrobacteraceae bacterium (assembly GCA_045805545.1). Taxonomy (GTDB): domain Bacteria; phylum Actinomycetota; class Thermoleophilia; order Solirubrobacterales; family Solirubrobacteraceae; genus Palsa-465. The sequence continues at coordinate 22,167 of JBJMLD010000194.1, forward strand.
AGACGACGACGCTATTGATCCTTCGCTTGCCGCACGGACTCGAGCTCACCCGAGCGACAATGCCGAGCCGCAGAAGCAGGGCAACGACGTCGCTGCCGAGTCCGGGGCTCGTTGTTGCGTAGTACACGCGCGTGATCATCTTGCCGCGTCCGCTCGTTCCGGCCCAGATGCACCCGTCCGTCGCCCACAGATGCCGCAGCAACGTCGCGATCTGATCGTTGGCGAGCCGGAAGGCCGCCTCCGGAATGCGCTTCTCATGAGAGCGCTGGCCGAAGATCCCGAGTTCCTTCAGCCACGCGCCGACGCCCGCCGGATGCCAGCGGTTACCGTTGCCGGAGATGAGCAGCTGGTGCCAGTTGCCGCGGCCCACATAGCGCGTCACCTTTGCTCCGAACTCACGCGACGCCGACCGGGTGACGGCCGCGCTGTTGGCCTCGGACGCGGTCGTGTAGCGCATTGGGGCGTTGTTCAGAAAGCTCCCGTCACCGATCAGCTGGCCGAGCAGGATCACCCGATCCTCCGGCCAGCGCTCGGGCTCGGCCGGCGCCGGGAGTCTGCGCGCTACGGCGACGCGTTCGCCTGGATCGATCTTCGACAGCTCCGACCAGCCGCTGCCGGTGAGGATCCGGTGCTTGGCGGTGGCGCGAAGCGTCCGACCGGAAGCCAGTCGCAGCCGGAGTACGGGACGACGCCCGACGCACCACACGGCGTCACTGCGCGCGGTCACGATCTTGTGGCGCTCGTCGAGGGCCAGCACCTCCGGCGTCTGCCCGACGAGCTCTGCGATGGGCACTCTCCGCCCGTCGGCAAGTATCACGAGTGTGTCTCCCGTCACGCATTCGCGCAGGTCCGACAGCACGGGCTTCTTGTCGCCACCGCGCTGCTCGACGGCGCGGCTGAGCTGTGACAGGGCGATGACGGGGACTTCCAGCTCGCGGGCCAGGCCCTTCAGTCCGCGCGAGATCTGGCCGACCTGCTCGACCCGGCTGTCGACCCGGCCCTCGTGGCGCATGAGCTGGAGGTAGTCGATGATGATCAGCCCGAGGCCGCCCTCGACTTGATGATGCAGGCGGCGGGCCTTGGCGCGGACCTCGAGCACGCCGGTGTCGCTCGAGTCGTCGATGAACAGCGGGGCCTGCGAGAGGCGCTGGCAGGCCTCGAGGATCTTTGGCCAGCGGTGCTCGGCAACGCGGCCACGGCGGAGGTCTTCGCCCTTGATCCTGGCCTGGGAGGCGACGAAGCGCTGGGCCAGCTCGGACTCGGACATCTCAAGCGAGAACAGCGCCACCGCGTGGCCCTCCAGCACGGCGTTCTCCGCGATGTTGGCCACCAGTGCCGACTTGCCCATCGACGGACGAGCGGCGATCACGATCAGGTTGCCTGGCTGGAACCCGCCGGTCTTCTCGTCCATGTCCTTGAACCCGGATGGAGTTCCGGTGAGCGGCGTCTTGAGGACCGACAGGCGGTGGAGCTTGTCGGTCTCCTCGTGGAGGATGTCCGCGATGGTGCGGATCTTCTTCTGACGATCGTCATGGGCGACCTCGAGCATCGAGCGCTCGGCGCGCTCGACGAGGTCGCGCGCCGGCGCCTCACGCGACAGGACGCTGGCCTGGATCTCGTACGAGGCGGTCAGCAGAGCGCGCATCTGGGCGTTGTCGCGGACGATCCGTCCGTACTCGCGCGCGTGGCCGGCGGCCGGGACCCAGCCGGCGAGCTCGTCGATCGCCTCGGCGCCACCGACCTCCTCGAGCTTGCCATCCTGGCGCAGCGTCTCGGCGACGGTCAGGTGGTCGATCTTGCGATCGTTCTCGTAGAGCTCGAGCATCGCCGCGAACACCGCGCCGTGCTGCTCACGATAGAAGTGCTGCGGCCGCAGGTGCTCCTCGATCAGCAGCGAATGCAGGTGCCGCTCGTCCAGCAACACCGCACCCAAGACCGACTTCTCGGCCTCGAGATTGTGCGGCGGGACGGCGATGTTCTGGACTGCGCTCACTCTGGCTTCCGAGCATAGGTCGGGCACCGGCGGCTGTAACACTTCCCTTCCCGCTACCAGCGAGCTTTCGTTTTTTCGTGGGTCGGAGGGGCGTTGTTGGTCGCGGTCTGTGCGGGACGACTGAGACGCTCAGCCCCCTTCCGCGCCGGCGCTACTGGTCGCATCCGCGGCGCGAAACCGATCGAACGCGAGCGCGGAAGGGAGCTGGCATCTCAGCCGACCCGGCTGGTGGCGCCGGTCGCTGCTCCGCGCCCGGTCGGCGGACTGCGTGGCGGGAGGTGTCGCACCGCCGGTTTGTTGGGAGCGAGCAAGCGACGGCGGACGCGCCCTCGACAGCGTCCAGCCGCTCGACAGCCTCCAGCCCCGCGATCGCCTCCAGCCCCGCGATCGCGTCCAGCCCGCGACAGGCTTTGACCCAGTCGGCCGCCTACGTGGCGGTCGGGTCACCGACCGGCAGCGCCGGCCACCACGCCAGCCCGCGTAAGCGCCTGAGGTGGCTGCTGCCATGACGCCCCGCGCTCGATCGGTCACATACCCGCGGCCGCCGCCAGGTCGCGGCGGCGTCAGGGCAGCAGCGGCCTTAGGCGCCTACCACCATCGTTTTAATGGTGGCCGTCACCTCGTCGGTGACCTCGACCACGACCATGTAGGTGCCGACGTTCCGGATTGGTTCCTCGAGATGGATCTTGCGTCGGTCGACGCGGATGCCGCGCGCGTCGCGGATCGCGTCGGCGATGTCCTGGGTCGTGACCGAGCCGAACAGCCGGCCGTCGTCGCCGGCCTGCTGCGGGATGGTCAGGACGGTCCGGCCGAGCGTCGCGGCGTTCTCCCGGGCACGGTCCTCGGCCTCCTGCTTGGCCCGCTCGGCGCTCTCGCGCCGGCGGGTGGCCGCGTCGATCGAGCCCTTGGTGGCGGGCTCGGCGAGCTTACGCGGCAGCAGGTAGTTGCGCAGGTAGCCGGCCGACACGTCGACGACCGCGCCGCGCTCGCCCAGCGAGTCGACATCCTGGAGCAAGATCGCCTGCGGCATGGATCAGCTCCTTCGGTCAGCGGTCGCGATCGCGATCACGGTCGCGATCGCCGCGGCCGGTCCGCTCGCTTGCGCCCTCGGCGACATACGGCAGCAGCGCGAGCTCACGTGCGCGCTTGACCGCGCGCGCGACCTGGCTCTGATGGCGTCGGCAGGCGCCGGTGATTCTCCGCGAGCGGATCTTGCCGCGCTCGGAGATGAACCGGCGCAGGGCCGAGATGTCCTTGTAGTCGACCTGGTCGATGTGGTCGCGACAGTACGGGCATGGCTTGCGCCGGCCCGAGGTCGGGCCGCCTTTCCTATCGCGCCGGCGAACCGGCCGTCTACGTTGCTTCGCCACAGGGCATCACCTGACTGATTGCTTCTTCTCTCGGTCCGGCGTCAGAACGGGATGTCGTCGTCAGCCGCTCCGGCAGCCACAGGCGTGCTCTCGAAGTCACCGGTATCGATCGGAACGTCGCTCTCCGCTGGACGGACGCCGCTGGAGAAGCCATTCCCGTTGCCGGCGTCTTCGCGCCCGCCGAGGAACTGCACGGTCTCAGCGATGATATCGATCGATTCGCGCTTCTGGCCCTCGGCCTCCCACTGGCTCCATTCGAGCCGTCCATCGATCGCCACCGCGCGGCCCTTCTTGAGGTACTGGGCGCAGTTGTCCGCCTGCTTGCCGAACACGGTCACGCGGAAGAAGTTGGCCTTCTCCTCCCACTGGCCCGTCTGCCCGTCCTTGCGGCGGCCGTTGACGGCGAGGCCGAGCTTGCAGATCCCGAGCCCGCCCGGCGTCGTGCGGTGCTCCGGATCCCTCGTGAGATTGCCGGTGAGTACGACCCGGTTGATGTTTCCAGCCATTCCTCAGGCTCCTTTCCAAGCCACGTTTGAAAGCCTGCGGTCGAGTCTAGGTGCGGAGCAGGCGGCAACCATCGATGTCCGCGGAAAATGGTCAGAAACGTTGCGGGGCGGGAACGGTTGCGTCACACATCGTGACGAAGCCGTAACACGCCGGCGCGGAGCGGAGGCGCCTACGACTCGCCGCCGCCGGCCCCGGCCCCGGCACCCACACCGGCCCCGACACCAGCTCCGGCGCCCACACCAGCTCCGGCACTTGCCCCGGCTCCAGCCCCCGACGGCGCCGAGGCGACACCGGCCACGATCGGTGGCGGGTTGTCGGGCGCGGGCGGAGTCCCGTGAAGGACCTTGATGATCCGAAAGCGCAGCACCTCGTCGGCGATCCGGAGGCTGTGGGAGAGCGACTCCAGCAGGGAGGTCGGCCCCGAGAACTGGAGCAGGTGGTATTCGGCCTCGGTCTGGTGATTGATCCGGAAGGTCAGCGGCCGAGTGCCCCAGTTCTGCTTGCGCTCAAGCGAGCCGCCGGCACTCGTGATCGCGCTCTCGACATCCGTGACGATCTTGGCGCGCTCCTCGTCCGATGCGTTCGTCGAGAGGAGCAGCGTGAGGTCGTAAATGGTCGGCAGTTGTGGCATAACAAAACGCCCCAGCGGGCGGCGGCCGACTATAGCAACGGCCTGCCGGCGTGCCCGACCGGCACGCGTGGGGCAGAATCGCCACGTATGGAGGAGACCAAGCAGGATCTCCCGATCCTGGAGTTCGAGCACCCGGACGCCTGGGAGCAGTGGCTTGAGGAGAACCACGCCTCCTCGCCCGGCGTGTGGCTGAAGCTCGCGAAGAAGAGCGCGCCGCGCCCCACTGTCACGTACGCCGGTGCGCTCGATGTGGCGCTCGCGTACGGCTGGATTGACAGCCAGAAGGCACGCTACGACGAGGACTTCTCGCTGCAGCGCTTCACCCGCCGGGGCCCACGCAGCAAGTGGTCGCAGGTCAACCGCCAAAAGGCCGAGAAGCTGATCGCCAGCAAACGGATGAAGCCCCCCGGGCTGGCCGAGGTGCGCAAGGCGCAACAGGACGGCCGCTGGGAAGCTGCCTACCCCGCCCAGAGCCAGGCCACGGTCCCCGACGACTTCCAGAAGGCGCTCAACGAGAATCCGCAAGCGAAGGCGTTCTTCGAAACGCTGACCGGCTCGACCCGCTACGCCTTCCTGTTCCGCCTGCACAACGTCAAGCGCGAGGAAACGCGCCAACGCCGCATCGCGAACTACATCGAGCTACTCAACCAGCGAAAGACGCTCTTCGACTAGCAACCCGCTCCTAGACGCGAGTCGCTTCCTTTCGGCGGATGTCGTTGAGCTGGTCGTCGATCCAGTCGCCTGGATCACGTGCCGTGACGATCGACTTGAGTCCCTCGTGCCGCCGCTCGCGCTCGCCCCGCTCCATCGTCAGCGCGGCGTGGATCGAATCCGCGAGCTCCTGTAGGTCGAATGGATTGACGGACAGCGCGTACTCGCCGAGCTCCTCATGCGCCCCGGTGTTCTCGCTCAGGATCGAGACGCCGGCGCGTTCGTTGACCATCGGGCCTTCCTTGGCGACCAGGTTCATGCCGTCGAACATGGCGTTGACGATCAGCACGTCGTAGTGCTTGTAGGCGGCGACAGCCTCTTCCAGGTCGTCGCGCAGCTTGAGCTGGATCGGCATCCAGTCGGGCGAGCCGTGACGATGATTGACGACTGCGACCACCGCCTCGATCCGCTCCAGGTACTCCGCGTACTCGGGCACGTCGGTCCGGGAGGGCATCAACTGCGCGATGAACGTAATGCGCTCGCGGAACTCCGGATGCTGTTCCAGGAAGACGTCGAACGCCCCGAAGCCGCGCAGCACGTTCTTCGACAGGTCGGCCCGGTCGACGCGGAGAATCAGGTGGTCGCGCCGACGGCGCAGCAGCTCGGACTCGAACTCGCGCGTGCGCTCCCGCCGGGCGACGGCCTGCACGGCGCCGGCGTCGATCGGCAGGGGATAGGCCCGCACCCACACCTCGCGATCGCCGCAGCGGACGACGCCGCCGGCGTGGTCGACCTCGAAGCCCATCAGGTCCTCGCAGCACTGAAGGAAGTTGCGCCGGTACGAGCGGGTGTGAAAGCCGACGATGTCGTTGGCGAGGATGCCGTTGTAGATGTCCTCGCGGATCATCGAGGGCAGGACGCGCCAAGAGTCCGACTGGCTCCACGGGATGTGGACGAAGTGGTGCAGGAAGGCGTCCGGACGGGCGCGGCGGATCAGTCCGGGCAGCGTGTAGAGGTGATAGTCGTGGACCATCACG
>JBJMLD010000195.1:0-13530 GCA_045805545.1 Solirubrobacteraceae bacterium
CGGCGTGCGGACCTCCAGTTCGCCGCTGGCCGGGTTGGCGAGGCCAGCGCCGGCGGCTTGGACCATGCCGAAACGGATCGCGTCCCAACCGCTTCGGTCGCGCGCCTTCAGCGCCGGATTGATGGGCCGCGACTCGGCGTCTTGGCGCAGCGAGCTGAACGCTGGATAGCCGATTCCGATCACTGCGGCGGCGGTGAGCAGGCCGGCGATCACCGCGCGCCGCCGCGAGCTTCGCGCCGGCTGGATTAGGACGAGCACGACGGCGCCGCCAGCCGCAGCGGCGAGGATTCCGCTCCGCGATAGCGTCCACCCGAGCGCGACGACGATGAGCAGCAGCGCGGCGATGATCCCCGAACGCCATCGCGCGGGTTGGATACGCAGGGCCGCGAGGCCGGCCGGCACTCCGAAGGCGAGCGCGATGCCCAACTCGTTCGGATTGCCGAACGTCCCTGCCAGGCGCCCCTGTACGGCGGACGTGTCAGCTGTCCCTGGCGTCAGCCCGTGGACACCGACGAGCGCTAGCACTGCCTCGAGCGTGGCGCCGGCCAGGACGGAGAGCACGAGCGCCGAGCGCAGCGCCGGCTCGAACGCGCAGATGACCGTGGCCAGCACGCACACGGCGGCGAGCTCGGACAGGCCATAGACGTCGCCGCCGCACGTGCCGCAGCCCCACGCCGCCGCGTTGGCAGCTGTCCACACCCACACCGCGGCGATTCCGACAATCAGCAGCCGCGGCGCCCGCGGCAGCCGGGGGCGTGGGCGCGGCGCGAGGTACCAGTCAAGCGAGAGCATCGCCGCGGCCAGCAGAATCAGCGCGCGGCCGATCGTCAAGCTCGCGGGCCGCAGCGCGACACCCCAGACCGGCGCCGCGGGGGCCATAAGCAAAACGACCCTTCCCGAACGGCGGAAGTGCTCCACTCGGCGAGATTATCCAGCTAACTGGTCACGCTTTACGGCCGCGCGCGGATACTCCTGTCAGGCGACGTGCAGCGTGGCGATTCGCCCGGCCCGGCCCAGTGCGTCTCGCGGCGTGATCTGAATCGTCAGAGGCCCGGCCGGCGGCGCGGGCAGCAACAGCCGCGTGCCCCGCGTCACCGTGGCGGCGATCGTCTGGCTGCCGCTCGTGACACTCACGACATATTCCCTTGCCCGGGGTGCGTTGCCCCACGTGATGCTGAGGCCCGCGCCAGTTCGCTTCGCCGACGGATGCTTGACGGCGCCCGGCCGTGAGCCCGGGCTAACTCGGTAGCGGAGCACGGTCAGCTGGGCTCGCGGCCGGCCGTTCTGGAACACATCGGCCTCGATCTTGTGCTTGCTGGTGGCTAGCGAGGCGCCCGGCCGGAACGTGACGCTGCCCCGCGACTTCGACGTCAGACGCTGGATCGTCGTGGCGCTCCCCGGCAAGCGGTCGAGCAGACGGATGCGCTGCCCGGGAATCGCGGGCGCCGTCCACATCAGCTTGAGCTTTCCGCCCCGGAGATGCTTCAGCTTGGCTTTGACGTGCGCCCGCGGCAGCCCCCGAGCGGCGTCGATCCGTGTGACCGGCGGCGACCCCGCCTCCGGCACGATGCGCCAGGTCCCGGCACTCGGGTTGTGCAGGTAGACGTACGTCGTGCGCAGCTGATCGACCGGGATGATGATCGCCCGGCCGTTCTTGAGCGGGTGCGGGCCGCCGGGTGTCGAGAACGACACGCCGCCCGGACCGGCGATCCGCACCCGCGGTGCCCCACTTGGCCCTCGGACAGCCATTGCGAATACGTTCTGGCCGCTCGGCACGTGCACGGTCCGCCCGCCCCCGGCGGCGGCGATGTCGGCAGCGTGTGGTGCCACCCGGAACGGGGTCAGATCGCAGCCCACCAGCTCCTCCGGCGCGTCCACCCAGTTCGTCGTCCCGAAGCCTTCGCTGATGAACCCGTAGGTGCCGCAGAAAGCGTATCCCTCCGAGGAGATCACGCCGTTGGCGCCGATCGTGCCGATCACCGGCAGCTGCACCTGATAGCTGCCATCCAGGTTGAAGTCGGTGCTCAGGAAACGGTTGCCGCTGCCCTGGAACCAACCGGTGGCCGACCCTCTGGCCGAGACCAGCTTCTTGAACCGTCCGACGTCGACGGTCAGATCGCCGCTGATTCCGGCTTCGAACGCGAAGTTGGTAGCGCTCGGCACATAGGCGCACATCGTCACCTGCCCCTTGAACACGCCCAGTTTCAGGTCCTCGAGCGTCGGCGAGTTGATCGTTCCCACGAACGCGAACGGGTTTTGGCCGTGCGAGCAATCGGTGGCCGCGAGCTGGAAGCCCTTGATGTTCAGGCTCGACTTCAGCACCGGGACCCCGCCGAACGCGATGTGCTGCTTGAGTGTCGCGCCGACGTCGAAGGCGAGATGAGGACGCAGGATGAGATTCCCCTCCACTCCGCTCAGATCCCATCCCGTCTGCCCGAGCGGGATCTCGAACCCGGACACGGCCAGCCCGACGCCGCCGAGCTCGAGGTCGGTGAAGAACAGCCGCCCGGTGACCGCGCCCTGGTTGGCGCCGTTCTCGGACTCCCACGGGAACAGCATGGTCACCTCGCCGGACCACGTCACGTGACCGCCCGCACTAACCGCCTTGAACTTCGCACCACCAAACCCGAGCTTCAGCTTCGGGTTCGAGTCCTTCAGCTCCACCGCGAATTCGGGTACCTGTAGCTCGCCCTGCGTCAGGTCGATCGGTGCGTTGTTCGACAGCGCCAGCGTCAACTTCGCCGCCAGGGTCCCGAGCGTCCGACCGGTGGCATTCGAGAACGCCGTACCGATGTTCTTCGAGATGTCCTCCAGAGAGGCCTGCGCCTCGAGCTTGGCGCTCGCGCCGCCCGGCCCCCATGTCACCTTGATCTGCGCGCTCGCGCCCTTCAGCAAGGGCAACGCGACGAACCTTTCCAGCGTCCCGGCCACGTTGATACCGAGGGTGTACGAAGGCGTGAATGGCTTTAGCTCGCTCAGCGGCGCCGGCACGGACAAGAAGCTGCTCAGCACCCAGTCGACACCGCTCCCTTCCGCGCGCACCGGTGCGCCGATGTTCCCGGGCTCGAGCACCAACTTGCCGCCAGCCCTCGGGCTGAGATCGAAGCCCCCCACCCAGGCCTCCTGGTCGGTCTCGAACACCCCGGTGCCGTGGCCCTGAGCGTCCTGACGCTCCACGAAACACCCCTCAGCCAGCGCCAGACCCACCTGAACATCGGGGAGCGCCGTCGCAGGGCAGCCGCCACCTGCGCTGATCGTCAGCGTCGCGCTCGCGTCGGCGGCAGAACCACCGGATGCTGAAGCGGGATCGGACGAGTTGAAGGTCGCATGTGTGTCGGCGTCAGCGAACGCATGCAACGTGTAGGTCCCGGGCGCCAGCTGCCCGGTGGCCGAGTTTGCGCCGCTGGTCACGATGAACTGGACTCCGGGGCCCACCAGGGTGACGTCCGCTGATCCAGAGTTGTTGACGCCACTGGTGGACGCCGTCCCGGAGACGTGGTAGGTCGAAGGCGCGGTGATCGTGAACCGGACCAGCCCGCCGATCGATTGTTCGCTGTCCGCCCTCAGGTCGGGTCCGTGACCGCCGATGAGCGCCTGCGCCCGGCCCGTCGCGGTCGCGCTGAGCGTGGCGCCGCTAGAAGACAGCGTGGCGGCTGTGGAGGCGCTGGCACTCGCCGAGGCCGAGCCGTTGCACGGCGGTGGGTTGTCCGCTGGAGGGGGACATCCTCCGCTCAGCGCGGTCGGCGGAGGTGAGGCCGAGGAGCCGGCTCCGCACGGGGCGGTCGCTGGATGCGCCCCCGGGTGTCTGACCTCCCCGTCGGCCACCAGCTGCACGGATGTGAATCCAGCGCCGTCGTCCGCCACCGAACACTGCACATTCGCTACCGGCGACGCGGCACTGGCTCCTTGCGCCGCGACGCAGCACATCGCCAGCGCGGTGATCAGGACGACGGCGAAACGGGCCATGTCTTCTCCTCAGCGGGGGTTTGGCGGCGCCAGTCCTCGAGTGCGTCGATCAGCGCCAGCCATCCGAGATAGACGCGCGCCCGTCCGTCGGGCCCCGTGACGGTCCCCCGGATCGGCTCGAGCTCGGGATCGACCTCCACAATGAGTCGGAGCGGCACGGTCATGGCGAGCGATTCTCAGGCCAATCCGAGCCCTTGTCATTACGGTCGACCACCAGTCTTTTCCGTCGCCGACGCCAGAACCATCTGCGAGACTCCTGCGTAGAGGAAGGCGTGCAGCCGGGGTCAGGAACGTTCGCGGAGGGTCGGGCGCTGCTGGAGCGCCAACAGGAGCGCGCGCGGCTCGAGGCCCTGATCCATCGCCTACCGGAGAGCGACGGCGGCGTCACTCTGATCGAGGGGCCGGCCGGAATCGGCAAGACCGCGCTCCTGGACGAGTTATGCGACCTCGCGAAGAGAAGCGGCGCGAGAGTGCTGCGCGCTCGTGGCGGCGAGCTCGAGCGCGACGACCCGTTCGGCGTGGTGGCCCAGCTGTTCGGGCCCCCGCTCGACCCCGAAGCGTTGCGTGGGCTGCCGGTCGCTGCCGCCGCAGCGGTCGGCGCCGCCGAGGGTGAGCTCGCGCCGCCCGGCGAGGATGCTGCCCGGACCGTCTACCACGGTCTGTTCACCGCCTGCCTGCGGCTGGCCGCGAGCGCGCCGCTTCTGATCGCCGCGGACGACGCCCACTGGGCCGATCAGCGTTCGCTGCGCTGGCTGCTGTTCGTGGCGCGCCGGGCCGGGGGGACGGCGATCGGACTGGTCATCGCCCACCGTCCGCGGGAGCTCGGCGCGGAGCGTGACCTGCTCGACCGCGTCGCCACGCTGGATCGCGCCGAGGTGGTGATGCCCATGCCCCTGAGCGCTGGCGCGACGTCCGAGCTCGTTCGCAACGGCCTCGGAGCGGACGCGCACGAGCAGTTCTGCGCCGCATGTCACGACGCCACCGGCGGCAATCCCTACCTGCTGACCGCCCTGATCGCCGAGCTGGCCTCATCCGGAGTGAAGCCCACCGCTGAGTCGGCGGAGCTGGCGCTCTCGGTGGGACCGCAGTCCGTCGCACGCACGACGCTCCTGCGCCTCGCGCGGGCGCCAGCCACCGCGACCGAGCTCGCCCGGGCAATCTCAGTGCTGGAGGACGCCGACCCACCGGACGCCGCGCGCCTGGCCGGGCTAACCGAGGGCGCCGCCCTGCGGGCGGCGGTCGCCCTGGAAGAGCTCGGACTGCTGGCACCCGGACCGCGGTTGCGTTTCGCCCACCCCCTGGTCCGCGCGGCGATTTATGCGGACCTGGGTGAGCGCGAGCGGGCGCTGTACCACGCCGCGGCGGCCAAGGCCCTGGCGGCCGGAGCCGCGTCGTCCCAGCGGGTGGTCGCACATCTGATGAGCGCTCCGGCGGCCGGCGATCCTGACGCGATCGCGACGCTGCGCGCGGCCGCGCGGCGCGGCTACACGAACGGCGCACCGGACACCGCGGCCAGGTACCTGCGACGGGCCCTCGCGGAACGCCCCAGTGGGCTGCTGCGGGCCGAGGTCCTGCTCGAGCTGGGCCGAGCCGAGGTCCGCGCGAACGAGCCGGACGCCGTCGAGCACCTGGAGGCGGCGGTCGACGCCGCCAGCGCAGACTCGGCCACCTGTGCCCGTGCGCTGCGCGAGCTGGGCCGCGCGCACATGCTGCTCGGCCGGATGGCCGACGCCAAGGCCGCGTTCGAACGCGCCGTCGAGGCTGCCGCAGGCGACCGCGAGCTGGAGCTCGCGCTCGAGGGCGAGCTAGCGGCGACCCTGGCCAACGTCACCAGCGCGACCGAGGCGGCGTCTCGCCTCAGCGCGTACCGCGGCCTGAACGGCACAACCCCGGCCGAGCGCACGGTGCTCGCGCTGCTGGCATTCGCCGCGATTCAGCAGAACGAGCCGGCCGAGGTCTCCCGAGCTTTGATCGACCGCGCGCTCGCCAGCGGAGAATTCGTCGCCGAGCAGACCGCCGGCACGATCACGTTCGCCGACGGGGTCATGGCGGTGATCATGGCCGAGCGCGAACCGCTCTGCCTGGAGCTGCTCGACGCGGCAACGGCCCACGCTGAGCGGCTTAGCTGGTCGATCGCGCTGGCCGCCGCGCCGTTCTTCCAGGCCTGGTGCCACCTTCGGCTGGGTTCGCTCGAGCAGGCGGCCGAGCGCGCGCACGCGTCGTTGGCCGTGAGCGACGAACGGGGCTGGCAGGCCTACACGCCGATGGCGGCAGCGGTTCTGTGCCTGGTCGCGCTCGAGCAGGGCCGGCACGGCGACGCGGCCGCCGCGCTCGATCGCCTGAGCCTCCCGGAGGACGTGCCGGACAGTGCGCTGTTCCAGCTTGCCCTGTACGCCCGTGGGCTGCTGCGCGCCGCCAGCGGGGAGCTCGAGGGCGCGCGCCGTGATCTGCTGCTGTGCGGCCGGCGCGAGATCGCGCTGGGCGGGGTGACCCCGGCGGCGATGGCGTGGCGCTCGCACGCGGCGTTGGCGTCAGCTCGGCTCGGCGATCAGCCCGAGGCGCTGCGACTGGCCGAGGAGGAGCTCGGACTGGCTCGCACGCTGGCCACGCCGCGGGCGCTCGGGATCGCGCTGCGGGTGTTCGGGACCATCGTCGGCGGCGATGAAGGTGTCGATGCCCTGACCGAAGCCGCCGGCGTACTCACGCGCAGCGGCGCCCGGCTCGAGCACGCCCGAGCCCTGTGCGATCTGGGCGCGGCGCTGCGACGCACGAACCACCGACGCGAGGCTCGCTCGCCCCTGGCTGAGGCGCTGGAGATCGCCACCGACTGCGGCGCGGAGCCGCTCGTCGCGCGCGCCCGGGACGAGCTTCTCGCCGCGGGTGCCCGGCCAAGGCGTACCGCGCTGCGCGGTCCGGACGCGCTGACCGCCAGCGAGCGCCGCGTCGCCGAGCTGGCGGCGGCCGGCCGGGCCAACCGCGAGATCGCCGCCGAGCTCGTTGTCACCGTGCGCACGGTCGAGTTTCACCTCAGCCGCGCCTACACGAAGCTCGGAGTCAAATCGCGCTTGGCCCTGGCGCCGGCGCTCGAGCGGGCGAGCGCAGCTTCCCCTTCCGGCTAGCCGCCTAGGCGTGCTTATGGATCGCGGCGGCAGACAGCGTCGGGCGGCCGGATTCTGAGCGCCATCACTACCGGCTGCGCGCGCTCGCTCGCTGTGAGCTTGAGCTTGATCCGACGCTACGTCGCATTCGTTCAAGACGCGACGCGAACGATGAGTTTTGGTCTGAGTCCGGTCTTTGTACATAGATCCAACCGACTCGAAAGGAAACGGCGATGAGCAGGGTGACAACGTGAACTCGATGCCGCAGACCAGTGCGCCCGAGGTCGCGGCCGAGGAGCGGAGGCGTTGGTTGGCCCTCTACGTCCTCTGCGCGGGGATGCTGATGATCGTCCTCGATGCGACGATCGTTAACGTCGCGCTGCCGTCGATCCAGAAGGACCTGGGCTTCTCCCAGAATGACCTTGCGTGGGTGGTCAACGCATACCTGATCACCTTCGGCGGGCTGCTGCTCCTGGCAGGTCGGATCGGTGATCTGATCGGGCAGCGGCGCATCTTCCTCTTCGGTCTCGCGGCGTTCACCACCGCCTCCCTGCTCTGCGCACTTGCCCAGAGCCAGGGGCTGCTGGTCGGCGCGCGGCTCGTGCAGGGGGTCGGCGGAGCGCTCACTTCCGCGGTGATCCTGGGGATGATCGTCACGATGTTTCCGGAGCCTCGAGAGCAGGCGAAGGCGATCGGGATCTACACGTTCGTCGCGGTGGCCGGCGGCTCGATCGGGCTCCTCGTCGGCGGCGTGCTAACCCAGACAATCAACTGGCACTGGATCTTCTTCGTCAACCTTCCGATCGGCGTGGCAACCGCGCTATTCGCGATCAGGCTCGTCCCCGACCGCGAGGGGATCGGTCTCGCCGCGGGCGCGGATCTCCCCGGTGCCGCGCTACTCACTGCCGGTTTGATGCTCGGCGTCTACGCCATCCTCGGGGTCGCGGGGAAGGGGTGGGGGTCGACCCAGACCCTTGGGCTCGGTGCCGTCTCGATCGGCCTGCTCGGGAGCTTCGTCGCCCGTCAGTCGCGGATCGCGAATCCATTGATGCCGCTGCGCCTGTTTCGCTCTCGTAGCGTCTCGGGTGCCAACGCCGTTCAGGCCCTGCTCGTTGTCGGGATGTTCGGCATGTTTTTCCTCGGCGCTCTGTACATGCAGCGGGTCCTCGGCTACAACGCGCTTCAGGTCGGGCTCGCCTACCTGCCACTGACCGCCGTGATGGGCACGATGTCGTTCCGCCTCGCCGGGCATCTCAGCCTGCGATATGGGCCACAGGCCACGCTCGTACCCGCGATGGTCTTCGTCGTCGCCGGGCTGCTGCTCCTCGCGCGCACGCCGGTCGATGCAACGTATGCGGTCGACCTGCTCCCGGCGATGATCCTGATCGGCCTCGGAGCCGGTCTCGGCTTCCCATCGCTGATGACACTGGCGATGTCAGGCGCGACGCCGGGCGACTCGGGCCTTGCCTCCGGGCTCGTCAATACCAGCGTCCAGGTCGGCGGCGCGATCGGTCTCGCGGTCCTCGCCACGTTTGCCACCCAGCGGACCGACCGACTGCTCGCGAACGGTGAGTCCACGGCTTCGGCGCTCACCTCCGGCTATCACCTCGCGTACCTCGTCGGCGCCGGACTGGTCCTCGTCGCAATCGGGATCGCCGTCAGTGTCTTGCGCGCGCGCCTGCCCGCCGCCGCCTCGTCGTCCCCACCCGAAGTGGCTGCCGAGCCTGTTGCCGGTGCGGGCACCGAGAAGCAAGCCCCAGCGCTCCGAGTCCGGCCGCTTCCCACTCACGCGGCGGCCCAGATCGCCGGCTGCCAGGAGACCGGGATGAGGGTCGTGATCGGATGCGGAGGCTGCGCCGGCGCGGCGCCGTAGAGTGAGCGCGAGGATGGCGAGCGACTATGCGCCGACTCCGGTAGAGGACTTCCTCGACCCCGATCACCCGACGCTGTTTCCCCGGCTGACGCGGGAGCAGATCGAGTACCTGGCGCAGATCGGCACGCAGCTCACATTCGCACGCGGGGATGTTGTGTTCGAGCACGGCCAGCGCGAGACGCCGCTCTACATCGTCCAGAGCGGAGCCATCGACATCATCGACCACGCACCGGAGGGGGATCGGTATTTCACCCAGTGCAGGGTCGCGACGTTCATCGGCGACCTGTCGATGTTCACTGGCGAGCCGACCCTGGCCGCCGGGTACGCGGCCGAGCCGACCTCGCTCGTGGCGATCGCGCCGGAAGATCTGCGCCGAGTCATCGCGACGATGGCCGAGCTCGGCGACCTGCTGCTGCGGACGATGGTCATCCGCCGGGAGTGGCTTCAAGGCCGCGGGCTGGGCCAGCAGCGGCTGATCGGCTCGCGGTGGTCCGGCGAGTCTTTCGCCGTACGGGAGCTCTTGGAGCGCAACCTCGTTCCTTTCACCTGGCACGACCTCGCGACCGACGCCGACAGCCGGACCCTGATCGAAGGGCTGGGGATCGAACAGTCTGAGTGCCCGGTCCTGGTCCAGTCCGACAGCGTCATCCGGCGAGCCACTGTGACGTCGGTCGCCGAGGAGCTGAGGCTACGAGCGCAGGTTGACGGCCGGAGCTTCGACGTCGTGGTGCTCGGCGGCGGTCCGGCCGGGCTCGCGGCGGCGGTCTACGCCTCCTCCGAGGGGCTCAGCACGCTCGTGGTCGAGCGCTTCGCCCCGGGCGGTCAGGCGGGCACGAGCGCGCGGATAGAGAACTATCTCGGCTTTCCGACTGGTCTCACGGGTGCAGAGCTTGCCCGGCGGGCGACGCTCCAGGCGCGAAAGTTCGGCGCTGTAATCTCCAGTGTCCACGAGGCTTCCAACGTCTCGGAGCCGGACGGCGGCTTCCGCGAGATCGGGCTAGCCGATGGTCAGCGCGTCCTCGGCCGCTGCGTCGTCTTGGCGCCGGGCGCGGACTATCGCCGACTCCCCGCGGAGCGAGCGGATCGGTTCGAGGGCCTCGGTCTCTACTACGCAGCGACGCACATCGAGGCGCAGCAGTGCTCGATGGAGGACGTCGTCGTCGTAGGCGGAGCGAATTCGGCCGGACAGGCCGTGGTCAAGTTGGCCGACCACGCGCGCGAGGTCCACGTCGTTGCCCGGAGACCGCTCGAGGCGGCGATGTCACGCTACCTGGTCGACCAGATCGAGGCCAAATCGAACATCCGTGTCTGGACTGGGTGCGAGGTACGAGCGCTCGACGGGGACGAGAAGCTCGAAGCCGTGGTGATCTCGGGTGCGGGCCCCGACCGCCGGGTCGAGACCTCAGCGCTCTTCGCCATGATCGGCGCCTCCCCGAGGTCGGAGGGGCTGGTCCAGTTCGTGGGCCGGGACGACAAGGGCTTCGTTGTCACCGGCGAGGAGGCGAGATCCCACCCCGACTTCGCCCGGCACTGGAACGGGGTGGCCCGCAGCCCGCTCCTGCTCGAGTGCACGCGCCCCGGAGTGTTTGCGATCGGCGACGTCCGCAGAGGCTCAACGAAGCGCGTGGCGGCGGCAGTGGGAGACGGCGCGCTGGTGGTTCGTTCGCTCCACGCCGCACTCACTTCAGTCCAGGGGTAACTCGCCGCCGCGCTGTGTCGCATTTGTTCAAGACACAGCCGGCGTCGTTGTCGAGGATCGTGAGAGTCAGTCTGAGTGTCTCCGACGGGACGCACCTCACCAAAACGAAGGAGATTTCATGACAGTGGGGACGGAGCGGGAGTGGCAGGCAGCTCGCAAGGAGTTGCTCGAGGCAGAGCGCGAGCTAGAGCAGCACACCGAGCGCGTTGAGGCGCAACGGCGGGAGCTGCCGTGGGTACCGGTCGAGAAGGCCTACAGCTTCGCGACCGAAGCGGGCTCGAAGACGCTGTCGGAGCTATTCGACGGGCGCTCGCGGCTAATCATCTACCACCTCATGTTCGGTGAGGACTGGGAGGTGGCGTGCCCGGGCTGCACGTCGGTGGCCGACGGATTCGACGGGACGCTAGTTCACGTGAACGGCCAGGGTGTGACGCTGATCTGCATGTCCCGGGCGCCGCGCGAGAAGCTGGACGCGTTCAAGGCGCCGCGCGGGTGGACGGTGCCGTGGGTGTCGGGTTACGGGAGCGACTTTCTCTTCGACTACGGCTTTGCTTTCGGCAGTAAGGAGATGGCAAGCGGCAACCGCGACGAGTTCGACATGACGGAGCTGATCCGCGAAGCACCGCAATGGCTGCGCGACTACCGCGACGAGGTCGGTGCGCCAAACCTCGAGTCCGCCGTCTCCGTGAGCGCCGGCTGGAGCGTGTTCGCGATGCGCGACGGCGCGATCTACAACACCTATCGCGCGTATCCCCCTTCGCGCCTCGTGACGCCGCTGTTCTCTGGCCTGTTTGGACTGCTCCCGGCTCAGTAGCCCAGACCACCGGCCCGGGGCTCGGTTCTCCGAAACACAGGAAGCGGACGGCACCGTGTACGTTGTGCGCCGGTCTTGAAGATCCCCGTCGCCTGTTCGTCTTGGAGTGCGCTCAGGGTCCACTCGAGCTGCACCGGGCTGAGACCTGAGAACGCACGGGTGTCTCGCGTCAGGTGCGCCTGGTCTGCGTAGCCGATCGTCGGCGCGATCCGGGCGAGCCCACCCGCTCGTTCGCGGCCGCTCTGAATAGCCGTGAGTAGTCGCTGGAATCTGAGGATCCGCTGCAGCGTCTTCGGGCCGTACCCCACGGCTTCGCGGAAGCGTCGCTGCAGCTGGCGCTCGCTGAGCCCGAGCGCATCGGCGACGCGCCGCACCCTCGCCGTCGGATTCTCGAGGAAAGTCGCGGCTCGCCTCACCGCGAGATCGGGCGGGCGGGCTGAATCCATGCGCCTCAAAAGTGCCTGAGCGATCCCGGCCGGCGCGGCAGCATCATTCTCGATCCGGAGGAGGTCGCGAAGTAGCGAGACCGCGGGCCGGGCGTCGATCGCATCGAGCGGGAGATGCAGGTTGGCAAGCTCACAGGCGGGCACACCCAGCACCGCCGGGCCCACGGCCGGCGGGAAGCGAACGCCGACCACGACGACGTGTGACGAAGCCGGTCGCCCGAGTGATCGGGACTGGGGACCCATCACGAGCACCTGTCCCTCAGAGGTCCAGATGACGTCCACGCGCCCGTCTGGGAGGACGCCGAGGTTGTGATTCGGCGGGCGCCACCGCTCACGTCGCCAAAAACACTCAATGACATCCGCCAGCGCAGCCGGAGGGCTGACCTCGCGATAGGTCATGCCGGTCTCACGGTGTGACATCTCAAGTACCTCGCGCCGGGTCGGCTCGCCGGGTCACATTCGTTCAAGACGTAGCCGACGTGGACGTCAGGGATCGTATCGATGCGTCCCGCGACCGGACACGGGCGGGCGGTGGCGAGTCGGCGCCGGTCGGGCCGGCATCGCGAAAGCAGCCACGCGCATCGGCGCGTTCCTTACGCTCTTGGCCATAGTTGCGCGAGGACTCTGCGAGACCAGTTTGTCGGGATCGTTCCGTTGCTGACGTAGCGCGCATAGAACGAGCCGATGAGCATGTTGACTGCAACGTCAAGGTCAAGGTCTTCGGCGAGCTCTCCGGCGTCGATCCCGAGTCGGAGCGCTTCGCGTAGCGCTTGCCGTCGGGGTCTTGCCAGTCGCTCGCGGAACCGCTCGATCAGCTCAGGCCGTCTGGCTTCCTCGGCAATGAGGGTGGCCAGCAACGCCATTGAGTTCGGACGCCGCAAATTGCGATCGAAGTTGTCCAGGATGGCGCCGGCTCGTGACCGTGGTGGGCCTTTCGGCGCGGGCAGCGGGTCGATCCGGAGCGAGTCGATGACAGCGGTGACCAGTGTGCTCTTGTCGCGATACCGTCGACGAAGGGTTGGCACCGTCGTGCCTGCGGCAGCCGCCACGGATTCCAGGGTCGTTCCGCCGTAGCCGCGTTCGCGTAACTGCTGCTCGGCGGCGTGGAGGATCGCCGGATCCAGTCTCGGGTCCCGAGGGCGCCCGCGGGATGGTCCGCCCGGCGGGGTCGCGCGTGTCCCAGGCGCGTTAGGCATTATATTCGGCTCGCACATCGTAATGTAATTGCTGACGGAAGGTAACCCGATGACTGAGTCGTTGCCAGCTGCCGGCGTCGTCCGCGTCTCGCGCGCCACCTTCGACCCGAGTCGGTTCGCCGAGGTCGACGCCATGAACAAGAAGATCTCGGAGTACCTGATCCCGGCGATCAAGCGGCTGCCGGGACTGATCCACTTTTACGCGGGCGTCTCGCTGGACGGCTCGGCTGTCCACGTCAGCGTCTGGGACACCAACGAGCATGCGACCCAGCTGGACCACCTGACGGAGATGACGATCGACGCGCGCCGGGATGCCGAGGCGGCCGGCGTGACGTTCACGCCAATCGTCAACTACCCGGTCGGCTGGACCATCTGAGGGGTTTTCGCTCATGGCACCTGTAGGCTCGGGTCATGGATGAGGCGACGTCGACGGATCGC
>JBJMLD010000196.1:0-46010 GCA_045805545.1 Solirubrobacteraceae bacterium
CATGCCGGGCAACGTCTTCCTGCGCGAGGCGCGGAGCATCGCTCCAGACGCGACGCGCATCCTTCTCACCGGCCATGCCGATCTGGACGCAGCGGTCAGCGCCATCAACCAGGGCCAGCTGTTCCGCTTTCTGACCAAGCCGTGCCCGGCCCAGGACCTGATCGCCACCTGCGAGGAGGCGGTCGAGCAGAACCGGCTGAAGACGGCCGAGCGCGTCCTGCTCGAGCAGACGCTCAAGGGCAGTGTTGACGCGTTGTCCGAAGTGCTGGCGCTTGCCAGCCCAGCCGCGTTCGGCCGCAGCGCCAGCGTGCGCAAGCTGGTGGCGCGGATCGCACAGGCGATGGAGCTCGACGAGTCGTGGGCGATCGAAGTGGCAGCCCTCCTGGCCCAGCTGGGCGCGGTGACGCTCCCGCCTGAGACGGCCGAGAAGCTTTATGCCGGCACGACGCTGCCGGCGGGCGAGCAGGCGATGGTCGATCGCGTCCCCGAGGTCACGCAGCAGATCCTCCAGCACATCCCCCGCTTGGAGGGCGTGCTCGAGATCCTGGCCAACTACTCCCGCCCTTACAGCGAGCATGGCGCCGGCCGCTCGCTGTCGCTCGGGGCCCGGATCCTGCGCATCGCCGTCGACTTCGACGCGCTCGAGGCGCACGGCAGCGAGCCCGCGATCGCGCTGGGCGTGCTGCGCGGCCGCGGCACGACGTACGACCTCGACCTTGTTGGGGCCCTGTCCAAGCTGATCGGCGACGAGGACGGCCCACGCCAGGTCGTCGAGCGCCCGCTCGCCGGCCTGAAGCCGGGCATGATGCTGGCGGACGATGTCCGCAGCACCGCCGGCAACCTCCTGATCGCTCGGGGGCACGTCGCCACCGAGCAGCTGATCGCGCGCCTGATGAACCTGAACACCGGGTCGGTGCGCGAGCCCTTGATGGTCATCGAGGGCTGAGTTGACTCGGGACCGGCTCGCCCGGTGCCGTCGGCCGGGGCCATCCCGCGGGGGACGGCCGTAGCGTTTGGAAGCGCGGCCGTTCCGAGGGGCTGCCAAACGCTGTGGCGAAAAAACGACCGCGCCGTTTGGAAGCCCGTGAAATGCCCGGCGCTTCCAAACGCTGTGGTCACTCGGGCCGCCACAAGCGGCCGGCCCACCCTCCCTCAGGGCCCATCCCGCTGCAGCCGGCGCTGACCGCTGTACACGACACCGCGTCACCGCGCCACAAAAGAAGACGGGCGCCAGATGGCGCCCGTCTCCAGTTTCGGTTCCCTCGATGGAGGGTTATGTAGCCCCGCGGATGGGAGTAGGGAAGGCGCGGGGTGGTTGTGCCTCGCCGCGGGGTACGCGCTGCCGCGGAGCGAGCTTTGGCCGCTGGGGTGGGGTGGCGCGTGTTTCAGCGCCACCCGCCCAGCGAAGGGGACTACTGCAGGAGCTTCAGGACTGACTGCGGGGCCGAGTTGGCCTGCGCCAGCATTGACGTACCGGCCTGCTGGAGGATCTGCTCCTTGGTGAAGTTCACCATTTCGGAGGCCATGTCCACGTCGCGGATGCGGCTGAGCGACGCAGTCAGGTTCTCCTGGTAGGTGGACAGGTTGTCCAGCGTGTACTGGAGACGGTTCTGGACTGCACCGAAGGCGGCCCGCTGAGAGGACACGGCTCCGATGTAGCCGTCGATCGTCGACAGAGTCGACGATGTGCCGAGGCTGATCGTGCCGACGATGGAAGCCATCGCGTTCGTCGTGACGGAGATCGTCTCGCCGTCATTGGCGCCGACCTGGAACGAGATCGTGCTCGAGCCGCTGAACAGCGCGATACCGTTGAACTGCGCGGTCGTGCCGATGCGGGTGATCTCCGCGGTCAACTGGTTGACCTCGGACTGGATCGCGCCCTGATCGCTGGTCGACAGGGTGCCGTTGGAGTACTGAACGGCCAGCTCACGGACGCGCTGGAGCATCGCGTGGACCTGGTTCAGCGAACCTTCAGCGGTCTGCACGAGCGAAACGCCGTCCTGCACGTTGCGCTGGGCCTGGTCGAGGCCGTTGACCTGACCCGTCAGCTTCTGGCTGATGGCCAGACCGGCGGCGTCGTCAGCGGCGCTGTTGATGCGGAGGCCTGAGGACAGGCGATGCATCGACTTCGAAAGCTCGTTCTCGGTGTTGACGAGGTTCCGATGGGCGTCATACGCCTCGATGTTGGTGTTGATCATCAGGGACATTTGCTCATCTCCTTGATGGCGGTTGTTTGTCCTTGCGGCCGACTCCATGTCGACCTTCTACGCCGGGTAATCGCCCGGGTCCTCAGCGACTTGAGGCCGATTTTCAGGCCGTCAGATCGATGTGCCGGTGCAGCTCGGATTCCCCGTCTGACGGGCCATCGGCATCGGCGGTGTCGCGGCGCTCGGCCGTAGTCTGGCCGGGCTCATCCTGCTCATCGCGCTTACGCTCGCGTTGCTCGGGCTCGCGCCGGTCCTCGCGATCGATCCGGCCGACTTTCGGTGCCACGGTGACCGGCGGGATGTTCGGTGCCACCGGGAGGATGGGGTGGATCGGATCCATTGTCGAAGACGCTCAGGCGGTTCGCTCGCGTTACAGCGATGGTGGCGGTGGCGCGACCGGCGGCTTGGCGGCGGGGCCTGGGTTGGCCGCGGCGCCGGGCGCTGGGCCCGCCTGCGCGCGCCGGCTCTCGGCGGCGGCCCGCAGCTCGGCCAGGAGTAGGTAGCGCCACACGGTCACGGTGCACGCCCACGCGACCATGTAGCCGACAATTCCCGCCGCGATCGCTCGCAGGCCGATCAGCTCGGGTGGGACGCTCGCGCGGTAAGAGAAATATGCGGCGGCGGCGAAGCCGACCAGGCCGCCCCAGCCCTTGGCCCGTCGCACCTGGGCGGCGGCACGCGGGGTGGCGGCCACGCTCGGGCCGCCGGAACCGCCGGCGCCCTTCTTGCCCTTCTTGCCGGCGCCCTTCTTGCCCTTGTCCGCGCCCTTCTTACCCTTGTCTGCACCCTTCTTGCCCTTGGCGGCGGACTTGCCCTTGGCGGCGGGCTTCGGCTTAGGAGCCTCGGCCGGGTTCTCGGCAGGGGTCTCGTCCTGAGTGGTGGCGTCGTCGCTCATCGCGCGCAGTCGTCCTAGCCGAGGCCGTTCTCACGCGCACGCGACTCGCGCTGGCGTTGGAAGATGAAACGGATCAGCCGGTCGCGGTCGGTGGGGTCGATGTCCTCGAAGACGATCCCGCGCTGCGCCTCCCCGGCGCAGCGGACGACCCGGCCGCGGCCCTTGATCGGCGGGGAGCCTCCGTCGAGCTGGAGGCGAAAACGGATGTGGTCGCCGATCTTGAGCGAGTCGGGACCGCTCAGCAGCATGCCGCCGCCGCTCAGATCGAGCGAGTAGGCGCGGTCGATCATGCCCTCACCGAGCACGGCCAGGACAACCTGGCGTGGCGCCATGACGCGAACGAACTCACGACGCTGCTCGACTTCCGGCGGGTCCTCGACGCGGAAGCGGAGGAGATCGCTCTCCTCGAGCACGGCGTGTCCGGCGAAACGGACCACTCCGTGCTCCGAGGTGCACTCGAGCACGAGCGGATCGGACCCTTGGGGCGTGGCGAGCTGATCGTGCTTGGTCATGAGCACGAGCATCAGGACATCGCCCTCGCGATCGCCGACCTGCACGGGCCATTGCTCACCGCTCGGACTCTTCAGCTTCCCCGGCTGGCCGCCGTCCGGACGCGAAGTCGGCTTCCGGCGCGCCTCCTTGTCCCCTCGCCGTTTCATGGCAACAGGCGCGCGGCCAGCGAGACGGGATCGGTGGCGGATAGGGCGGCGTCGAGCTCGAGGCCGTTGTGGATGAAGGCGACCGGGATACCGGTGGCGCAGGCCAGCTCAACTGCGACGCCGAGCTGATCGGTCTCATCGGCATGGGTGATCGCGATCCCAGTGATGTTGAGCGTGCTCAGTCCGGCGATCAGCCGCTTGCCGGATTCGGCGCCAAGCGTCGCCGGCAGGGCAAGGTAGACGGCGTCGAGCGCCAGCGGCCCCAGCCTCTCGGCGAGTGACTGAACGGCGGCGGCGTCGGTGGCGACGACGGCACCCGTGTCGAGCACGGCCAAGCCGCCGTCACGGGCCTTAGTCAGCCTCCGGGTCAGCGACCGCTCGCCGGGGGCGGAGCCTGCCGAGATGCCTTTGCCGCGCAGGAGCCGGGCCAGCTCGCAGCCGCCGTCGGGAGTGCCGGCGGCGATCGGACTGACGGTAAGCGTGCTGCCGCGCTTGTAGGCCACCGACAACCCCGCCGCGCAACGCGTCTTGCCGGCGCCGCCGGCGCCGACGAATGCCACCGCAGCGCCACCGCCGGGCAGGGGCCGGGAGGGCATGATGCTGTTGGCGATGGCCGTGCGCACGGCGTCACGCAGGCTGGCCTGGGCGAACGGACCGTGATGGGCCGCGGCTGAGGTGATCAGGTGGTGCGTCCACGTCTCGCTGAGGCCGCGACCGATGAGCTCGCGAGCGATCGCGCCGGCGTCGGTGCCGGCGGGGATCGGGGCGGGGGCGACGGGCGCCGCGGCGGCGGCGACGGGCGCCGGGGCGGGGGCGACAGGCGCCGGGGCGGGTGCCGGGGCAGGGGCCACGGGTTCCGGAGCGGCGGCGACGGGTGCCGGCGTGGGTTCGGCAGCCGGCGCTGGTTCGACGGCGGGCGGCGCAGGCTCGACGGCCGGCGGTGCCGGCTCAGGCATGGCAGCGACCTCGGGCGCTTCCTCAGCCACAGGCGCATCCACGCCGGCTGCCTGCATGAGCTGGCTGGCGAAAGACTGCTCGTCGGGATCCTCGTCGTAGAGGTCGACCCGTTGCGTGCCCGCCCGCGCCTCGACCTCGACGAACCGCTGAGCGAAGAAGCCGTTGATGCCGCCCATCAGACCCTCGCGCTCGCGCAGGATGATCGCGTCCGCACCGAGGTCCTGGCGGATGCGCGGGATCAGGTCCTCGAGCTTGCGCCCGCGGTACGTGCGCACGCCCTCAGCCGGCTTGGAGTGGCCATTGGGGGCCGGGACTGTGATGCTCATGCGGTTACGACTCCGATCGTTTCGACATTGATGCCTGGGGCGATTTCGTTGTAGGAGCAGACGGAGAGCTGCGGCACGGTCTGCTCGAGCAGCCGCCGCAGGTGCCGGCGCACGCGGGCCGAGCAGAGCAGCACCGGACGGATTCCGGCACGCGCGGCCGCCTGGTCTGACTCGGTGCGCAGCGCGCCGACGACCTGGTGGGCCCGGGCGGGCTCCATGGCCAGGTACTCGCCGTCGGTGGTCTGCGTGATCGAGGTGGCGACCTCCTGCTCGATCGACGGATCGAGCGTGATCGCGCGCAAGGTCTGCTGGGCGTCGAGGTGCGGCGCGGTAATGGCGCGGCCGAGCGCCTGGCGGGCGTATTCGGCCAGCAGGCTTGGGTCGCGGGTGATCCGCGCCTTGTCGCCGACGGCCTCGACGATCGCGCCCAAGTCGCGAATCGAGACGCCTTCGGCAAGCAGCGCCTGCAGGACGCGCTGGATCTCACCAAGCGAGAGAACCTCTGGCACAACCTCGGTTACGACCGCCTCATTGGTTTCCTTGAGCTGGTCGAGCAGCTGCTTGACGTCCTGGCGCGTGATCAGGTGGGCTGCGTTGCGGCGGATCGTCTCGGTTAGATGGGTGACGATCACCGACTCGCCGTCGACCACCGTGTAGCCGAGTGCCTCGGCCTCGGCGTGTTGGCTGTCCGGCACCCACACGGCCGGAAGCCCGAAGGCCGGCTCAGTGGTGGGGATGCCTGGCAGCATGCCACCCACATCGCCGGGGTCCATGGCCAGCTGGTGACCGGCCATGACGCGACCGCGGGCCACCTCGGAGCCGCGGACCTTGAACACGTACTCGTGCGAGTCGAGGTCGATCTCGTCGTGGATGCGCACGGGCGGGATCACCATCCCGAGCTCGCCGGCGATCTGGCGGCGGATCATCGAGACGCGGCGGACGAGCGTGCCGCCGCTGCGGCGATCGACCAGCGGTACGAGGCCGAAGCCGATGCCGAGCTCGAGGGGGTCGAGTGGCAGCTCCTTGATCACACTGTCCTTGGACACGGGTGGCGCTGCCTCCTCGGCGGCCGGCAGCGCGGCGGCGGCGGCCGCGGCTTCGACCTCGTCGGGCATGCCGTTGCGCACGGCCCAGCCGGCGGCGCCGAACATCGCGCCGATGAACAGGAACGGAAGCTTCGGCAGGCCGGGAACGAGCGCGAAGCTGGAAATGACCACGCCGGCCACGAGCGGCGCCTTGCGCTGGCGCAGTATCTGGCGCGCGATATCGCTGCCCAGGTCCTCCTCCGAGGCCGAGCGGGTGACGATGATGCCGGTGGCGACGGAGATCAGCAGGGCGGGGATCTGGGCGGCCAGACCGTCGCCGACGGTGAGCAGCGAGAAGTGGCTCGTCGCGGCCGAGAACGACATCCCGTGCTGGAGCATCCCG
This sequence comes from Solirubrobacteraceae bacterium, assembly GCA_045805545.1. Taxonomy (GTDB): domain Bacteria; phylum Actinomycetota; class Thermoleophilia; order Solirubrobacterales; family Solirubrobacteraceae; genus Palsa-465. The sequence continues at coordinate 6,473 of JBJMLD010000196.1, forward strand.
ACGACGATGCCGCCAATCAGGTTGATGAAGGTGATCATCACGGCGGCCATGGCATCGCCCTTGACGAACTTCGAGGCGCCGTCCATGGCACCGTAGAAATCGGCCTCGCGGGCGATCTCGGACCGGCGGGTGCGGGCCTCCTCGTCGGTGATGAGGCCGGCGTTGAGGTCGGCGTCGATCGCCATCTGCTTGCCCGGCATGGCGTCCAGCGTGAAGCGGGCGCCGACCTCGGCCACGCGGCCGGCGCCGCTCGTGACCACGACGAACTGGATCACGACCAGGATCAGGAAGATGACCAGGCCGATGACCACGTTGCCGCTGACCACGAAGTGGCCGAACGCCTTGACCACCGAGCCGGCGTCGCCCTTGCTGAGGATCAGCCGTGTCACAGACACGTTGATGGCCAGCCGGAACATCGTGGTGAGCAGGAGCAGGCTGGGAAAGACCGAGAAGTCGAGCGCCTTGCGCAGGTACATCGTCGCGATCACCACGGCCAGGGCGACCGAGATGTTCAGCGTGATCAACAGGTCGAGGATCACCGATGGCAGCGGCACGACGAGCATCGTCACGACGACGACGACTGCCACCGCGGCCATCAGGTCGCTGTGGCGCAGCAGCTTGCGGATCGTGTCGGCGTTCATGTCGCCACCGCCGCCCGGCGGCGCCCGGCCGCCCGGTAGACGTAGGCCAGCACCTGCGCCACCGCCGCATACATCTCCTCGGGGATCATCTGCCCGACTTCGACCGAGCCGTGCAGCGCTCGCGCCAGCGGCGGGTCGGGGACGATCGCCACGTCGTTGTCCTCGGCGATCCGGCGGATCTGGAGCGCGACGTAGCCCTGGCCCTTGGCCACCAGCACCGGGGCGAGGTGGGTGCCGTCGTAGCTGAGCGCGGCCGCGTAATGCGTCGGGTTGGTGACCACCACGTCCGCCTGGGGCACGGCGGCCATCATCCGGGCCCGCGCGATCTGCATCTGCCGGCGCCGCAGAGCGGAGCGGACCTCAGGCGGGAGCGAGTGCTGCTTGAACTCCTCCTTGACCTCCTGCTTGGTCATGCGCAGCATCTTGTTGTGGCGTTGGCGCTGGTAGATGAGGTCGATGATCCCGATCAACAGGTAGGCGACCGCGGCCCGTTGCGCGATCGCGCCGGCGCTCGAGCTCATCAACCGGCCGAGCGCGCCGGGCGTGGTCCCGACGCTGGCACCCAGGTTGGTGAGCTGCGGGACCAGCGCCATCGCGGCGACGGCGCCGACGACGGCCACCTTGGCCAGCGCCTTGCCGGTCTCGAAGAAGATCTTGGCTCCAAACACGTTCTTGAAGCCCGTGGCCGGATTGATGCGCTTGATGTCCGGCTTGAGCGCCGTGAGCGACGGCTTGAAGCCGATCTGGGCCACGTTGGCCAGGATGCCGACGGCCAGGCAGACGCCGGAGATCGGCGCCACCGTGGTCAGCATCGTGTGCATGACGCTGTGGAACAGGCTGCCGAGACCGGCGGCGCTGGTGATGTTGCGGGAGTGGGCAATGCGTCCGAAGGCGTCGCGCATCGAGCCGCTGACGCCGTCGACGATGGCCGGACCGATCCAGGTGATGGCGATCAGGCCGGCGATCAGGACGAGCGCGCCGTTCAAATCGACGCTCTTGGCCACCTGGCCCTTCTTACGCGACTCGGAGCGGCGCTTCGGTGTTGCTTTCTCGGTTTTGTCGTCGCGGGCCATTCGGTCTCCTAGGCGATCCTCAGGGCGTGCAGAGCCGAGCCCACGGACTCGCTGAGCTGGCCGGACATCCAGCCGGCGAGGAACGGCAGCGTGGCGCTCACGACGAGCAGCGCGACACCGACCTTGACCGGGAAGCCGACCGCGAACACGTTCAGCTGCGGCACGACGCGTGAGACCATCCCGAACGCAACGTCGGTGATGAGCAGGGCGAGCAGGGCCGGGGCCGCGAGCTCCAGCGCCGCGGGGAAGATCTGGCCGAAGGACTGCGTGGCGAGCGCGGTTAGCGAGCTGACCCGAGGCCCGTGGGTCAGCGGAACGAGGTCAAACGTCCGGCTCAGCCCGCGCAGCATCCAGGCGTCGCCGCCGATGGCGATGAAGATGACGAGCCCGATCAGGCTGTAGGCCGAGGTGAGCACGCCGCCCTGGCCGCCCTGGGCCGGATCGATCAGGCCGGCAAACCCGAAGCCGGCGATTGAATCGATCAGTGCGCCGACGTGATGCAGCGCCGCGAACACGATCCCGACCGCGAAGGCAAAGGCGAACCCGACGAGCAGCGACTGGACGATCAGGCCGGCGACCTCGAGCGGAGCGCCGGGCATGTGCTGGCCGTGCGTGGCCACCGGTGTGAGCCCGACCGACAGCGCCACGGCGATGATCGCGCGCACGCGCGCGGGAATCATCTTCGAGGAGAACAGCGGCGCCAGGAAGAACAGCGGCGTGACCCGCGCCAGCACGATGAAGAACGCGGTGACATGGGCGCCGCCGATGCCGGCGATGAGCTGGTTGACGGTGGTCTGGCTCATGACGGTCCGTGCCGGGGCGGCTCAGCCCCCAACCAGCTGCGGGATCGAGAGGAACAGGTTCTGCGCGTAGCTGACCAGCTGCCCGAGCATCCACGGCCCGAGGATCACGATCAGCGCGGCCACGCCGACGATCTTCGGAATGAAGGACAGGCTCTGTTCCTGGATCTGGGTCACGGCTTGGAACACGCTCACGAGCAGGCCGATGACGAGCCCGATGAGGAGCAGCGGTCCGGCCACCTTGAGCGCCAGGCTCATGGCCTGGGTGGCGAGATTGACAACGGTGTCCTGGTTCATCAGCCGACGCTCCGCGCTAGTGGAAGCTCGCCACCAGCGAGCGGGTTATCAGGTCCCATCCATCGACCAGGACGAACAGGAGGATCTTGAACGGCAGGGAGATGAAGATCGGCGGCAGCATGATCATCCCCATGCTCATCAAGGTGGACGAGACGATCAGGTCGATGATCAGGAACGGCAAGAAGATCAAGAACCCGATCTGAAACGCCGTCTTCAGCTCGCTCATGATGAAAGCCGGGATCAGGACGTAGGTGGGGACATCGCCGCGCGTCTTCGGCGCCTTGACGTGGGCCAGGCTGACGAACAGCGAGATGTCCTGGTTGCGCGTCTGCTTGAACATGAACTGGCGCAACGGCTCCTGGGCACGCTTCAGCGCCACGGTCGTGCTGACGTGGTGGTGGACGAGGGGGTCCCAGGCGTCCTTCTTGATCGCGCCGAGCGTCGGCGACATCACGAACAGAGTCAAAAACAGCGCGATCCCCACCAGCACCTGGTTGGGCGGCGACTGCGCCGTGCCCATCGCGTTGCGGATGAAGCCGAGCACGATCAGGATCCGGGTGAAGCCGGTGACCGTGAACAGCAAGGCCGGGATAAGCGTCAGACCGCCGATCAACAGCAGCAGCTGGACTGCGTTCGACGCGTCGACCTTCATCAGCGCACCGTGAGCCGGCGCAGCGCCTCGACGATCCGGCCCGCGCCGCGATCGCGATCGCCCGCGTCCTGCGCTTCGTCAGGAAGATTCAGTCCCGCTTCGATGGCTTCGGCCTCGGTGTAGCGGCGAATCGTCGTGACGCCGTGCTCGCTGAAGCCGAGCAACACGAGCTCCCGCCCGGCGCGGACGAGCTGAACCGACTTGCCAGAGCCGAGCACGACGCTCGCCACCGGGCTCAGCGCCTCGCCACGCGTCTTCCCCGAACCGCCGCGCTTGGCGTGCCGCAGAATCCACGAGACGCCATAGATGACGGCGATGACGATGAACAGGCCGACGACGGTCCGAACGATCCCGGAGCTTCCGCCGCCGGCGACGTGACCGGTCGGCGTCGATCCGCCCAGGTGCAGCGGCGTTGTCTCGCCACCGCTCGCGGCCGGCGTGGCCGGGCTGCTGCCGGCCGCCTGGGCGGCCGTGGCATGCAGGAGCATGAGGGCGCCGGTCATCAAGCCGGCGCCACGGTTTCGCGTGAGCGACATCATCGAGGGAAGACTCCGAGGGAAGAGTCGCCCCGATAATCGGACGGCAGCCCTAGGTCTTGAGGGCTGCCGGATGAAGTCGGGTCACGCGGGCACTACGAAGCTAGGCGAGCGCCTTGCCGATCGCCTCGAGCACGCGTGCTGCCTGGAACGGCTTGACGACGAAGTCCTTGGCACCGAGCTTGATCGATTCGAGCACCTTGCTCTCCTGACCAAGTGCCGAGCACATCACAACCCGCGCGGCGGGATCGATGGCCATGATCTCGGCCAGAGCGGCCAGACCGTCCTTCTCGGGCATGGTGATGTCAAGCGTCGTCAGCTCCGGACGCAGCTCCTGAAAGCGCTCCACCGCCTCGGCGCCATTTGTAGCCTCGCCGACTACCTCGTGGCCTCCCGAGGTGAGGGCGTCGCCAACCACCTTGCGCATGAAAGCGGCGTCGTCGACTACCAATACACGGGCCATTAGGTGAATGCTCCTTTGAGTTGGGGTTGGGCATCGGTGACCGGAGATTCCGGCCGGTCCTGGGCCCCGACTTGCTCGAGACTTACCGCCCATTCACCATCATCGGTGACGAGCAGCTGACCTTGAGCAAAGCGGAAGCCGTTGACGTAAAGATCCACGGGGGAATCGGCGGCGCAATCGAGATCGACCACGGCTCCGAGCGGCAACGCCACCGCGTCCGCGAGCGGGATGCGCGCGCGTCCGAGCTCGGCCCAGACGCGCAAGCTGATGCCGCTCAATGCGTCACGAACGCCGACGGCACCGGGCTCCGAACCCCCGGTGTTGGCTGCGGATGACGCGCTGCTGGGCGCCGATTCACTGTCGCCGCCCTGCTCCATCGAAAGTTCGTCGATCGCCCGGGCCATGCGGACCACGAAGGCGCTCGGCACGAGCTGGATCAGGCGGCAGGTCTCAGGCCCGATGAGGAAGGTGGTGGACGTGGCGTGTGGGGCGGTTCCGTATCTGTCGATAGCCGCGGCCGGGTCGTCGACCACGCGAGTGTCTGGCGGTGAGATCTCGACTTCCTGTCCCAGCACGACGCTGATCGCGCTGGCCGCGGCGGCCATCATCTGGTTGGCGGCTTCGGCCACGGCCGAGAGCTCGAGCTCACCCAGTTCGACCACGGCGGAAGCGTCGGAGTCACCTTCACCGTCTTCGGCGGGCTCCGGTGCCGGCACGCCCATGGCGCTGGCCAGGGCGCGGGCGCCGGCCGGGTTCATGACGAACACGTTGGCGCCGGTGACGCCATCGACGTAGGAGACACTCGTGGCGATCGCGCCGAAGGGCAGGTTGTCAAACGCGGCGGAGGTGTCAGCGAGCACGGTCACGTCGCCTCGCTCGACCAGGCCCGGGGCATAGGTGTCGAGTATCTGGGCCACGGCCTCTGCCGTCGAAGCGCCGAGTCGCAGGAGCGCCTGCTTGGGAGTGATCTCCTGCGAGCTCACGGCCGCGCTCCTTCGGCGTGACGAACCTGGATCGCCCGCTTGGGGCCGTTTGCGCCGGGCTGACCGTGTCCCAGCCTGACGTTCTCGGCAAACAACGACACGCCGCTGTTGGCCGGGGCACCCAGGTGGATGACGCTTCCCGGCTGCAGCGACAGGATGTCGCTGACCGGCATGTCGATCGACGCGACTTCGGCGCGCAGCGTCACGGGGACCGGCGCCATCGCGTGCCGCATCTCCGTGGCGGCGTGCTTGACGTCGCCGATGCCGAACTGCTCACGCCCCGAGATGTGATGCTGGACGGGGTCGATCGAAAGCCAGGGGATGAGCAGGGCGAGGGTCGAAGAACGCTTGTGAATCCGCGCCTCGACGACGACTACCAGCGTCGGCTCGCTGACCGGCGCGAGCTGCCCGCTGTCGGTGTGCAGGTCGAGCGACATACAGGAGAGGCTGATGCCGCTGAGGTCCTGCCATACGAGCGAGAGCTGATTGATGAGGCCGTCGAACACGCGCTGCGTCAGCGACCAGTCGATCTCGGTCAACCGCCGCTCGCGGGGCGGGCGGTCCGGGGAGCCGCCGAGTAGTGAGTCGATGCAGGCCAGCACGAACGACTGCTCGGCGATGAGCAGCAACCGCGTGCCGATCGGCTGCACGTCGAGCGTGGCCGAGAGCGAGTTCGCCGGCAACAGCGACTGCGCGGCCGACCACGTGACCTGGGTCGTGTTGATCGTCTCGAGTTCGATCGGCGAGCGCAGCTCGGCGGACAGGCGTGTGGCCGCGGTCTGGCAGAAGGTGTCGAGCGCGCGCGCGATCCGCCGCTGGTGGTCGCTGGTGAACTTGGTCGGGCGCGAGAAGTCGACCGTGCGCACACGCTGGCGTCGTCGCGAAGCTCCTGATGGCTGATCGGGCAGCTCGCCCTGCTTGGCCTGCTCAACGAGCTTCGCGATCTGATCCGGGTTGAGGATCTCGCCCACGACTAAGCTCCCGCGACGCCGAACGCGACGCTCGGGCGCAAGAGCGCCTCGCGCCGCGCCTTCGGTCCGAGCAGCTCGACCGGCTTGCCGCCCGCCTGATGGACGTTGACTATGCCCTGTTCGGGTGCGACCTTGATCGTGCGGCCGGAATTACCTCCGGTCTCGGCGCCGCGAACGGGCAGGCGCATGCTCTTCAGTGCGTCGCGCACAGCGGCCTCATTGCGCGAACCGATGTCCAACCCCGCGCCGAGCGCGAACATCCGAGCGCCCCCGACGAGCACGGCCTCCAGACGATCCTTGCGGGCGCCGGCCTCCAGGAGTTGGCGGAGGAGCTCGGGGACGGCCAGATCGGCGAACTTGCCCGCCGGTCCCGCCGCACCTTGCGACTCCGGGAGCACGACATGGGCAAGCCCGGCCACACCGGCGACCCGATCGACGAGGGCCAGACCAATGCACGAGCCAAGCCCGATCGCAACCAGCTCTGCGCCGGCGCCCAACCCGACCGACATCTCACCCATGCGCACCGACGCCATGACTATTCGCCGTTGCTGCTAAGGCCGAGCGGGGCCAGCAGGTCGTCGGCGCGGCCGGAGGCCGGCAGCAGCATGAACGAGAGCGAGCACGGCTGGTCGGCCACGTAGAGCTCGGAATCGAGCACGAGCACGATGTCGTCGGCTCCCGCGGCCTGAGCCAGCACCGAGGCGACGATGGCACCGAGCAGATCGGTGGCCAGATGCGGCGGAGAGGGCATCATCGCCAGGCCGGTCATCGCGGCCAGCGCGTTTAGGTAGGACGTGCCTAGGATGTTGCCGATCTCCGACAGCGCGGAGTCGCCAACCTCACTCCCAGGCTCGACACCGAGCAGCTGGCACAGGACCGCCGCGTCGTCGGTCGGGACGAGGAGCAGGACGAGGGCGTCGAGATCGCCCTCCAGCTGCAGCACGATGCCGGTGATCACGTCGTCGGGCGCGCCGGCGGCGTCAACGGCATCGGCGAGCGGGAGCGCTAGCGCACGGGGCACGTTCAGCTCGACCTCGCGTCCGAGCATCTGCGAGAGCGCCGTTGCGGCGGTGCCCGACGCGATGTTGGCCAGCTCACGCAAAGCGTCGAGCTGGGTCTCGGAAAAGGGGGGGATCACTGGGTCTCCTTACAGTTCGAAGTGGTCACGCGGCCATCGCTTGCGGTTGTGGGGATTCCGCCACCGCGCTGGCAACCGCCGGTGGCACGTGTGAAGAGGGGAGGGCGCCGGGACTCGGGATCCGCCCGGCCAGAAGATCGCAGTCGATGATCAGCGCGATGCGGCCGTCGGCAAGCACGGCGCCGCCGGACACCGGCTCGCCGGTGGACACCACCGGAGGCAGCGGGCGGGTAACCAGCTCGCGCTGGCCGATCAGTTCATCGACGGCCAGCCCGAGGCGGCGGTCGTCGCCGCGAATGATCACCACGAGTTCATGCTCGCGGTCGGCGTTGCGACCGAACGTGGTCGAGCCCTCGAGCAACGGCAGGACGCCGTCCTCGAGCACCAGCATCCGGCGCGATGCGACCGAGCGCACCATCGAGGGGGAAAGCCTGAGGGTCCGCTCGACTCGGTCGAGCGGGATCGCGAACGGCGCGCCCGCGACCTCGACCTCAAGCGCGGCGACGATGGCCAGCGTCAGCGGAAGGCGGATCTGTGCGGTCGTGCCCTGACCGGGCGTCGAGTCCATCACGACTTCTCCGCCCAGCTGGCGGATCATCGTGCGCACGACGTCCATGCCGACGCCACGGCCGGAGATGTCGCTTGCCTTCTCGGCCATCGAGAATCCCGGACTGAACAGAAGCTCGACGGCGCCGCGCATGTCGAGGTTCTCGGCTGCCTCCGCGTCGAGCAGGCCGCGCGTGACAGCTTTGCGGCCGATGGCGACAGGATCGATCCCGTGGCCGTCGTCCTTGACCTCGATGACGACACTGCCGCCGGCGTGGCGGGCCGAGATCTCGACCGTGCCGATACGCGGCTTGCCCGCGGCGACGCGAGCCTCGGGCGCCTCGACGCCGTGATCCATGGCGTTGCGGACCAGGTGCACGAGCGGATCGCCGAGGGCGTCGACCACAGTCCGGTCGAGCTCGGTGTCGCGGCCGACGAGCTGGAGCTCGACTTCCTTGCCGAGCTTGCTCGAGAGGTCACGCACGAGGCGCGGGAAGCGCATGAAGACAATGTCCACCGGGATCATCCGCACCTGCATGACCATCGCTTGAAGCGCCTGCGAGGAGCGGGTGAGATCCTGGACGGCCTGCTGGAGTTCGGGCACGTCGAGCCCGGCGGTCAGCGCCTCGACCGCGGTGCGGTGGATGACGAGCTCGCCCATCGAGTGCATCAGCGCATCGAGCCGCTCAGCGTCGACGCGGACCGTGCGAGCAGCTTGGTGTCCGCTCGCCGCGGGCGCCGCCTCGGGCCGTCCGGCCGGCGCTGCCGGTGCGGCCGGCGTCTGGTCGGCGGAAGTCTGTTCGGCCGGGGCCTCGTTGTCTTCTGTCGGCTCGTTGGCCGGTGCAGCGGACGCGGCGTTTACCTCGATCACGCTGACGCTGACGTCGACCACATCGCTGACGGACTCGGCGCTCGCGGCGATCAGGCCCTCCTCGTGCTGAGAGACGACCCATGCGTTGACCTGTCGGCCGGTGAAGCCTTCGACCGCCTCTTGGTCTGGGTCGGACCGCAGCAGCTCGCCATGCTCGGCTAGCGCGGTCAGCACCATCAGCGCGCGCACGCCCGGCATGAGCACGTCTTCGCTCAGGTTCACGCTCAGGTGCAGCACGCGGCTGCCGTCATCGGGCAGCGCGGCGAGCAGCTCGGGCGCCAGCGCGCCGGTTTCGGCACCCGGGGAAGGCTTCGCCTTGCGCGTCTTGGTCGCTCTCGTCGCCGGCTTACGGCGGTTCGTCGTCCGGCGCTCCGTCGTCTTGCGGCGCTCGGTTGTCTTGCGCGGCTCCGTCGTCTTGCGCCGCGTCGTCTTCCGCCGCTCGTCGGCCTCTGTGCGCACCAGCGAGCGAAGCCGCTCGCGCAACGGTGCCGGGTCGAGTCGTTCCTGGCCGTCGCTCTCGATCCCGTCGACTGCCGCCGACAGGGTGTCGAGGCAGGCGAGGACCGTGTCAACCGCGTCGGGGGAGAGCGCGTCGGCGCGCTGGCGCAAGAGCTCGAACACCTCTTCCATCTCGTGCGTCAGCTCGGCGATGTGGGCGAAGCCCATCGTCGCGCTCATGCCCTTGAGCGAGTGCGCGATGCGGAAGATCTCATCCACGGTGGCGCGATCGTCGGGCTTCTCCTCCAGCCGGACCACCGCCAGGTTCAGCTCCTGTAGGTGCTCGCGCGCTTCCGCGAGGAACATCGGCATGTATTCGGAGGTGTCCATCACGCCTTCCTGAAAATGAACGGGTGGGCAGGCTGCAGGCCGAGTAGCGACGGATTGGCGACACGCTCGGTCGCGCCGACCATCAGATAGCCGCCGGGCGCCAGCGCCGAGGCGAGCCGGCTGTGCAGCTCGTCGCGGATCGGCTCCTCGAAGTAGATGACCGTGTTGCGGCACATGATCAGGTTGAAGCGCCCTCGCGGCGGGTTGACGCGCAGTAGGTCGCCGACCTCGAAGCGGGTGATCTCGCGCAGCTCCGTGCGCGCGCGCCAGCCGTTCTCGGATTGCTCAAACCACCGCTTCATCGCCTCGGGAGGAGCGGTGCGCGCATCGTCGAGCGTGAACTCGCCGCGCGTCGCCCGGTCCACCATCCGCCGATCGATATCGGTGCCGAGGATGTGGATCGACGCGTCGGGCAGCGCCTGCCGGGAGATCGCAGCCAACGTGTATGCCTCCGCGCCGTAGGACGAGCCGGCGCTCCACGCCGCGAACTTCCCGCTCTTGCCGAGCTCGGGGACGATCTTGTTCTGAAGGATCTGCCAGTGCTCGGGATTGCGCCATAGCTGCGAGACGTTGATCGTCATGCGGTCGAGCAAAGCGTCGAGCTCCTCGCGATCGGCGCGCAGCCGTGGCAGCGAGTCGCTGAGCGAAGGGAAGCCGCGCCGCTGGAGGAACGTGCGCAGGCGACGCTCCATCTGCGGGCGCTTGTATTGCGTGAGATCGATACCGGACAACTTCCGCAGGCCCTCGCAGAAGTGCAGGTAGTCGTCGCCGGTGATCGCGCTCATGAGCCGGCCTCGGCGCGGATCGCGGCGGCAAGTTGATCGAGGTTCATGACATCGTCGGCCAGGTTGGCCTCGACGACGGCGCGCGGCATCCCATACACCGTGCAGCTGCTCTGCGCCTCCGCCAGGATGCGACCGCCGCGACGGCGCACCTCGGTGGCGCCGTCCAGCCCGTCGTTGCCCATTCCGGTCAGCACGACGAGGACCAGTCGATCGCCCCAGACCCGAGCCGCATCCTTGATCGTGAGGTCAGCGCGCGGCCGCAGTCCACCGATCTCAGGCTCCTCGCTGAGCGTGGTACGTCCGTCGACCGAAATCCGCAGATGGCTGCCGCCCGGGGCGAGCAGCGCGCTGCCTGCCTCGACGGCTTCGCCGCCCTCGACCTCACGCACGCTGAGCTTGGAGCTGCGGTCGAGGCGGGCCGCGAGTGAGCTGGTGAATCCAGCCGGCATGTGCTGCACGATCAGCGTGCCCTTGCCGAGCGGCGCTGGCAAGGCGGGAATCAAGGTGGCCAGGGCGCGTGGTCCGCCGGTCGAGGTGGCGATCACGACGACCTTCGACGTGGCCGAGGCGCGCGGGCGACGCGGGGTGGCGGCCACCGTGCCGCCGGCAGCCGGTGAGGCCGGCTTACGAGCCGCGGCTACGCCGGGCTGGCGCGCCTCGGCGGCGAGGCGCACTTTCGTGACGAGGTTGTCGGCGAAGTCGCCCAGGCTCTCGCCCACGGCGGGCTTCTGCACGAGGTCGAAGGCACCCTCGGCCAGCGCGTCCACGGCACGTGCGCCCTGGGTCGGCGAGAAGGCCGACACGACTACAACCGGGAGGCGGGCGCCGCCGTTCTCCTTGAGGCGGCGCAGCACGCCGAGTCCGTCGAGGCCCGGCATGGCCAGGTCAAGGGTCATCGCATCGGGGCGCACACGCTCGCAGACGGCGAGCGCCTCATCGCCGTCGGCGGCTGCCCCCACAACGTCCACCCCGGCTCGAGTCAGCGAGTTCGAGACGATCCGGCGCATCAGCGCGCTGTCGTCAGCAACCACAACGCGTGGGGCGGCGGCGGACATGTGGTGACTTGGTCTCGCCTGAGCGACGGCTAGGCCGCCGCGGAGAGGTCGAGTCCGGCGAAGATCGTGCTCGGCTTGAGCAGCACCACGAGCCGGTCGCCGACCTTGGCGATCGAGTCGATCAGGGTGCCCTCGGAGCCGGGAATCTCATCGATCTGGGCGTCCTCGATGGTCAGGACCTCGTCCACGTCGTCGACGATCACGCCGGCGGTCTCATCACCGGACTCGACGATCACGATCTTCGTCTGGTCGCTGAGCTCCGAGCTGACGCCCAGGCGAGCGGCCAGGTCATAGACCGGGACGATGCGGCCGCGAAGGCTGATGACACCCCGCACCCACTCAACGCGCGAGGCCACGGAGCGCGGCTGCGCATAGCGGATGATCTCGTGCACTTGCTGAATCGGAAGCGCGTAGTGCTCGGCACCGAGTGTGAAGACGACAAGCTGACGCGACTGCGTGTGTTCGGACATGGCGGTTTTTGCTCCCTGTGGTTGCTGCTCTGGTACTCGGCTCGACCGGCCCAGGCTTTAGAGCCTCTTAGGCCGTGCGAGCCGGTTGGGGCGACTGCTCAGCCGATCGGGGCGGCGGCTTCGCCGGCCCCGACCACGTCGGCATCGCCGTTCTCGGCGGGGGCGGCGCTCGAAGCCTCACCGGCGGCGCCGGCCCCGAGCACGTCAGTGATGCGCAGCCCGAATTGCTCGTCGATCACGACTACCTCGCCGCGAGCGATGACCGTGCCGTTGACGAGCAGGTCGACCGGCTCGCCGGCCATGCGGTTCAGCGTGACGATCGAGCCGTGTCGCAGCTCGAGCGTTTCGCCGACCGTCATGTTGGCCCGGCCCATTTCCACGGCAACCTCGACTGGCACGTCGCTCAGGCGGCGCAGATCGGACGGCTCACCGGGACGCCCGCCGGGCGCCTCGGCTTCGCTGTGCAACTGCTCGAGTTCGATCTTCTCGTTCATCGTGACTCCTATTGGACCGCCACGTCGGTGAACAGCACATCGCTCACCTTCACGTCGGTCTTCTTGCGGATGGCCAGCAGAATGCGGGTCTTGACGCGGTCGCGACCGTGCTGGGTGGTCAGGGTCGGGCCGGTCTGATCGGTGAGGATGTTGGTCACGATGTCCCGGACCGCGGGCTCCTCAGGCAGCGTGCCGAAGCCCTCGGGCGGCGTGGGCCCGGCCTCGCCGCCGGCGGTGGCGCCGTTGCTCTGCCCCGGGGCCAGGTCGAGGGCGACCGTGACCTTGCCGTAGCGGCCGTCGACCAGGTTGACGAGAAACTCCTTCGGCAGCACGTAGATCGTGCCGGTGATCTTGTCGTGCGTCTTGGGCGGCGGCATCAGCATGCCCTTGGCCACGTAGCCACCGCCGAGCAGCACCACGACGAGAACGATGATGATCTTCTTCTTCATCTTCGGATCACGGGATCGAGGGGTTGAGTCGCTGCAGCACGATCTCGACGCGGCGGTTGCGAGCTCGCCCGCCACCGGTGGCGTTGCTGCCGATCGGGTGCAGGTCGGCATAGCCGGAGGCGGCGATCCGCCCGCGGCCGACGCCGTGATGGAGCAGGTAGCGGACCACGGTGGTGGCGCGCGCCGTCGAGAGCTCCCAGTTGGATGGGAACTGCGAGGTGGAGATCGGGACGTCGTCGGTGTGGCCCTCGACGTCGATCGGATGGCTCTGATCGACGTTGAGCAGGCTCGCGATTTCACCAAGCAGCGGGGTGGCCCCCGGCTTCAGGTCGGCCATGCCGGAGTCGAACAGCAGCTTGTCGGTGAGCACGCGCACGACCAGGCCGCGCCGGCTGATTTGGGTCTGCACGCGTCCGGCCAGGTGATGGCCGCGCAGAAACGCGTCGAGCCTCTGCTTGAGATGCTGGAAGTTGCTCTGCTCCTGCTTGGCGGCGGCGGCGGCGCGTGTGATCTTGCTGAGGTCCGACCGGCTGATGTCGCCCGGTTTGGGCACGTTCGGCGTCAACGGTACGATCGAGGGGACCTCGGAGGTTGCCGGCGAGTGCGCCTTGGTCGACTGCGAACCCGACTGCAGCAGCGACTTGCCGCCCGGCAGTACCGAGCCAGAGAACGCCGCCTTCAGAGACTCCTGCAGCGTCTTGAACTTCGAGATGTTGACCGACGAGATCGAGAACAGAACCATGAACAGCGCCATCAGCAGCGTGATCATGTCCGCGTAGGTGAGCAGCCAGCGCTCGTCGTTCTCTTGGGCGGCGGCGGCTCCGCGTCTCTTGCGGGCCATGACTACGCCGCCTCGCGGGCCGCTTCGGGCTCGCCTGCGTCGCCCTCTGAGGGGGCGCCGCCTTCGTCCTCGTCGAGCTCGCGCTCAGCGGGAGCGACATAAGACTTGAGCTTCTCGGCCACGATCCGCGGGTTGTCGCCGGCCTGAACGGAAAGGATCCCCTCCAGGGTCAGCGTGCGGAGCTCGACCTCCTGGGTCGACATCGCCTTGAGCCGCGAGGCGACCGGCAGGAAGATCACGTTGGCGGCGCCTACGCCCATCAGCGTGGCGATGAACGCGACCGAAATCGACGGGCCGAGCGTGGACGGTGCGGCCAGGTTCTGGAGCACGTGGACGAGCCCCATGACCGTGCCGATGATCCCCATCGTCGGCGCGTACCCGCCGGCCTTCTCAAACGGCGTGGCGCCCTCGTGGTGGCGAGCCATCATGCCGTCGATCTCCGCCTCGAGCACGTCGCGGACCAGAGCCGGATCGCTCCCGTCGACCACGAGCTGCAGACCCTTGCGGGTGAAGTCATCGTCGATCTCCGAAAGCTTGGCGTCGAGCGCCAGCAGGCCCTCGCGGCGGGCTTGCTCGGCCAGCGACACGAGCAGCGAGACGCGCTCCCCGTACTCCGGCGGCTCGGCGGAGAGCACGATCTTCCAGAGCGCGGGGATCTTCTTCATCCCCTCCATGCCGACACTCGCCATGGTCGCGCCGCCCGTCCCGCCGACGATGATGATCAGCGCCGAGATGTTGAAGAACGACATCGGGCTGGTGCCCTCCATCATCGCGCTCATCAGCAGCGCTGCGGTGGCAGCGGCGATTCCGATGGCTGTGGCAGCCTTCATGACCCTACGATCGACCGGGTACCTGGAACCTTCAGCGCTACGGGATCGGCCGTAGCGTGCTCACGGGCCGTGCGGCCTCGGTGTCTTGCACGAGCATCATGGCCAGGGACATCGCCTCGGCGCGGCATTGCCGCACCTTGTCGGCCACGGCCTGGGGGGTATCGGCGACGACGATCTTCTCGCCTTCCCGCAGGCTGATGACCGTGTCGGGATTGGCCTCGATGCTGACGATCATGTCGTGGTTGACGTAGATCGGCTCGGTCGGATGTCCGAGCCGGTGCAGGGTGATCATGGTTTGGTCTCCTTGTGGGTTTCCGTCTCAGTGGGAACGAGGGGGCGGCATCCCTCGATTGCCGCCCCCTGCTGTTCCCTCTCAGGCCTACTGCTTCATGTTCACCAGCGTCTGCAACATCTCATCCGCAGTGGTGATCACGCGCGAGTTGGCCTGGAAACCGCGCTGGGCCTCAATCATGTTCGTGAACTCGGTCGCGAGATCCACGTTCGACATCTCCAGCTCACCTGACACGGCGGAACCGAAGCCGGGCGTGTTGGGGGTGCCATGCGTCGGCGTCCCGGAGTTGGCCGTGGACATCCACAGGCTGCCGCCGGTCCGCTCCAGGCCGGCCGCGTTCGGGAACGTCGCGAGCGAGATGTATCCCGTCGTGACCCGCTGCTGGTACGTGGCCGAGCTCGGCACCTGATCGACGTAAGTGACGCTGCCGTCCTGGCCCACCGCGATGTCGGTGGATCCGGGCGGGATGTTGATGTAGCTGTCGGTGGCGCCCGGCGTGTAAGTCAAATTGGGCGCCGTGCCGGAGGACACAGCGTTGCGCCCGATCACGTACATGCCGGACTGGGTGGTCAGGTAGCCGAGCGTGTTCGTCGTGAAGTTGCCAGCACGCGTGTATTGCTCGGTGGCCGGCACGGTCGGCGGGTTACCCAGGCCGACACGGAAGAACCCGTTGCTCTGGAGCGCGACGTCCAGCGGGTTACCGGTCGACTCGGCCGAGCCCTCGCTCATCACGTTGTCGATCGAGCCGAGCTGAACGCCCAGACCGACCTCCACCGGGTTTGTGCCACCGCTGATGTTGGTGGCGCCGGAAGCGCCACGGATGACCTGGGAGAGCTCGTCGACGAACGTCGTGCGCTGTCCCTTGTAACCAATCGTGTCGACGTTGGCCAGGTTGTTGGCCGTGACGTCGAGCATCACCTGATGGGCCTTGAGGCCGCTGATCGCGGCGTACATGCCTCGCATCATCGGAACATCACTTCCTTTCGCGGCCTCCTCCGTGAGGTCCGGCCGTGGTTGCTTCGCGCGCTCATCAGGCGATAACCGCGCTGTCGATGTTGGTGAACACGTGCTCTCGCATGTGCTCTGATCCCACCGCCGTGATGACGGTGTTGTTCCTCACTGACACCACGAATGCGGTGCCGTCGATGAAGATGACTGAGTCGCGTGACCCTTTGGCCGCGGCGCTGGCGATGCCACCGGTCAGCCGGCCCAGCGTCGGCGCATCGAGCTCGATTTCCCGGTGCTTGAGGCGATCCAGCGCGTGACGCGAGAAGTGCGGGCCGGCCGTCTTGGTCGCCAGCACCTCGGCGAACGACGGTCCCTTGGCCGCGCCGCCCGCGCTCGTCGCACCGTCGACCGGGGCCGTCGGCTGGGCGGGTGAGATCGGGCCGGGGGGCGCGATCGCCGGGTTGTGGATGGGCTGGGTCATCGTGCTCGTTTGGGGCTAGGAAACCTCTGACACGCTGCTCGGGTCGATGCCGCTGATGCCGTCGATCGTGAGCTGCGGCCCGCCAGCGGTCAGCTCGACCTTTTGGACCGTGCCGGTGTGGTCGCTGCCCTGCGAATCCGTGTAGGTGACGGAGTGGTTGAGCAGAGCGAGCGCGGCGACGGTGTTCTCCGCGGTCGCGGTCTTGGCGCTCGACGCGGCCATGTTGGTCGTCTGCTCGAGCGTCGTGAGCTGCGAGAGCTGGCCGATGAACTGGCTCGGGTCGCTCGGCTGAAGCGGGTCCTGATGCTCCAGCTGGACCATCATCAGCTTCAGGAACGCGTCCTTGTCGAGGAGCGACTTGCTTGCGCTTGTGGCGGGCGTCGCGGCGGTGGCGCCCGTGGCGCTGGCGGCCGGATTGGTGTTTATCGGGTTCATGGTTGGCTGCTTTCGCTCGGAGTTACGCGAGTACGTTCACGAGGGCGCCGTTCGAGAGCTCGACGACGTCCGTCGTGGTCACGTCTAGGTCTAGGTGCTGTGTCTCGTTGGGCGCGTCGTCTCGGTCGCCTGCGTGGGTGTGCGCATTGGCGCCCCGCCCTGCGTCGCCGGTCTGGCCGGGCTGGCCGTGGTGTCCTGCGTCCTGGCCCGAGGCTTCGATGTCGAGCCGGACGACGGAAACGCCCGCGGACTCGAGCGCCCGCTTCAGCTCGGCGCCACCCTGCTGAAGCGTCTGGGCCGCTTCCGGGTGCTCTGCCGTGATCCTCGCCACCACACCATCCGCCGTTTGGTGCAGGCGGACCTGGATCCCGCCCAGCTCTGCTGGCGCGAGCTGGATGCGGGCGTGGGTGTAACCCTGGCGGACGCCGAGCTCGACCGTCAGGCGAACCGTCTCGATCGCGTGATGGAGCGTCGGGGCCTGCGGTGGCGCGGTGGCGGGTTGCGGGGCGGACGTGGCGGAAGTCGGGAGAGGTGCCTGGAGCGAGGGTGCGGCGGGCGGGGTTGTGGCGGTCGCAGCGGTGGCTGCGGCTGGCGGTTGGGTCGGTGGCGCGGTGGCCGTCGGGGTCGACGGTGGGGCGTCGGTGGCCGAGGTTGGGGTGGCGGCGGTCCCGGGCTGTGACGGCGTGTCCGTGGGGGCGGTGGAGCTGGGGAGGGTGGGCGAGGTGGGGGCGGCTGCCCCGCCCGGTGTCGCGGTCGTCGTCGCCTGGGGTGCGGCGGTCGCGGCCTGGGGCTTGGCGGTTCCCGGCTGCGGCGGGGTGCTCGTCGCCTCAGGGTCGGTGGTCGGATCTGAGAGCGTGGCCGGATCACCCGTTGGCACGCGTACTTCCCTCCGGTATGCGGAGGTTTCTTTGCGTGACGGGGTGGCGGAGGCGGCGGCCGGCGGGGTGGCGCCGGCGGGCGGGGTGGCGGCGGCTGCGGGCGTGGCCGGGGCGGCCGGTGTTGTTGCGAGCGCTGCCGGCGTGGTGGCCGGGGCGGCGGGCGTTGTTGCGAGCGCTGCCGGCCCGGTTATCGGGTTGGCGGGCGTGGCTGGCGTCGCAGCGGCCGCCGGCGTGGCTGGGGCGGCCGGTGTCGCAGCGGCCGCCGGCGTGGCTGGGGCGGCCGGTGTCGCCGGGGCGTTCACAGGTGGCGGGGCGATCGCCGGCGAGGCCGGCGCCACCAAAGTCGGTGACGGCGTTGGGACGGGCGCCACGTTTGGTGCAGCCGGCGACGGCGACGGCGTACTGGCCATTGTCGCGGCCTGCGACGTCGTGCCGGCCGCTGGGGCGGGCCGCGATGTGCCCAGCGCCACTGCGCCACGGGCGGAGGTCTTTCCGCTTCCCTTCTGGCCTTCCGCAAGTGCGGTCCGGGCCACCTGATCCTCGAGGACGGTCGCAAATGGACTCGTCGGAGGATCGGGATCCGAGCCCGGTGGCCCGGTGGAGGTGGCTCGCGGGATGTTGGCCCGGACGCTCGTGGCGGCGGCGGTGGTGCCGGTGGTGGGGGCCTTCGCGCCGGCGGCTGCGATGCCTGCGGTGGCAATCGCCGCGCCGGGAGCCGCGGTGGGCGCCTTCGCCGGGCCGGGGGCGCAGGCCGGCGCCGACAGCGACTCGGCCGCCGGGACGGCCGCGGGGCTGGTGGCGCCGGTCATGCTGCCCTCCGACGGAAGCTGTTGATCGCGATCTCGTCCAACGCGACGCTCTCGACGCGTGCCGCTTCACGCGCATGCTCGGCGTGCCGGCGCTCTTTGAGGCGCTCGAGCGCCTGGCGGTCGCGGGCGGCATCGGTGAGCGCGTCGCGACGATCCTCGACGACGGCCTCGGTGCTGTGAAAATCGTTCTGGGTGAGCTCGGCCGCGGTCTCGGTCCGCTCCAGGTAAGCCTGGCGCGCAACGAGATCGGCCCCGCCGTGCGGTGCCAGTGTGGCGTCGAGCTGGGCGGCGCGAGCGCTTTCGATCCGCCGTTCGGCGGCGCGCAGGTCCTCTTCAGCGCGGAAATGGTCCGCCATCGCGGCGGCCAGAGCACGCTTCGCCTCATCCTCCCGACGCTCGCGCAGTTCGCGCACACGCTCGAGACGGAACCGGAACGGGGAACCCTTCATGTACGGGATAAACGACCGGAGCGGAGCACTTTGAAGGAGAACTAGACGGTTGGCTAGGTTCACAAAAGGCCGCCGTGCGCCAGTCCCGAACAGCACAGGCCTTTTGTAGGCGTCTCAGGTACGCAAAAGGCCGAGGCGCTGGGGGGGTGAGCCGCGCTGGCCTTTTGTGCACGCGGTGCCCGCCGTGCGCGCCGGCCACCCATGGGCACCCGCGCTCGGCGGACCCGGACGGCCCCCGGCTAGCCCAGCAGGAGCGATGGGATCGCCACCGGCGCGCCGGCCGGCGTCCCCACGGGCACCGCCGGCAGGCCCGCGCCGCCCGGCCCCCCGGGCAAGCCGGGCACAGCACCCACGGGGACCCCGTCGACGGCCCCGGCCGCCGAAGCGTGCTCCTCGAGCCCCCGGCCCAGCCCCAGCAGCAGCGAGTCCGTCTGTTCCAGGTCGCTGTGCTCGCTGACGTCCTGGCGCAGGAAGGCGTCGATTTGGGGACGCATCGCGATCACGGCATCCAAGTTGGCGTCGGTGCCGGACTTGTAGGCGCCGATCGAAATCAGGTCTTCCTTCTCGCGGTGTGCAGCGAGCGCGGAGCGCAGGCGGACGCCGGCGGCGCGCAGGTCGTCGCTGACCAGCTCGTCGAGCAGTCGCGAGACGCTCTGGAGCACGTCGATCGCCGGGTAGTTGCCGGCGTGGGCGAGCGAGCGGGTCAAGACGATGTGGCCGTCGAGGATCGAGCGGACGGCGTCCGCGATCGGCTCGTTCATGTCGTCGCCGTCGACGAGGACGGTGTAAAGCCCGGTGATTGAGCCGGTGGGACTCGTGCCGGCGCGCTCGAGCAGCTTGGGCAACAGCGCGAACACGCTGGGCGTGTAGCCGCGGGTGGCCGGCGGCTCGCCGATGGCCAGGCCGACCTCACGCTGGGCCATGGCGAAGCGGGTCACTGAATCCATCATCAGCATCACGTCGCGGCCCTGGTCGCGGAAGTACTCGGCGATCGCGGTGGCGGTGAAGGCGGCTCGGATGCGGACGAGCGCCGGCTGATCCGAGGTGGCTACGACGACGACGGAGTGCTCCAGGGCGTCGCCGAGGTCGCGCTCGATGAACTCGCGCACCTCGCGGCCACGCTCGCCGACCAGGGCGATCACGTTGACCTCGGCCGTGGTCGAGCGCGCGATCATCCCAAGCAGAGAGGACTTGCCCACCCCGGAGCCGGCGAAGATGCCAAGACGCTGGCCTCGCCCGCAGGGGATCAGGCCGTCGAGGGCGCGTACGCCGAGCCCGACGCGGTCGCGGATGCGGGGTCGGCTGAGTGCGTCCGGCGGACTGGCCGTCGTGGATCGCCAGATCAGCGCGTCGCCTTCCGCTACGCCCAGTGGGTCTGCCGGCGGCGCCGGATGAAGCGGATCAAGCCCGCCCAGCACCGGCAATCCGTCGAGCGGCGCGCCGAGCCCGTCGATGACCCGCCCGAGCAACGGCTCGCCGACGGCCACGCGGAATGGCTCGCCGGTCGCCTCGACCAAAGTCCCGGGACCGATTCCGTGCAGCTCGCCGAGCGGCATTAGCAGGGTGCGGCCGCCGCGGAAGCCGACGACCTCGGTGGCGACGCGCGCCTGACCGCGGCCGTCGCCGACCAGACACACCTCGCCGATCTCGACCTCAAGGCCGCTGGCCTCGATGATCAGCCCGATCAGGTCGCTGACCCGTCCGCGGCGCCGAGCCAGGTCGGCACTGCGCAGGGCGCGCAGCGCGCGGCCCAGGCCGACGTCGCCATCAAGCATCGGCGTCATCCGCCAGCGCTTCGGTCACGATCTCACGCGCCCGCTCGAGCTGGGCCTCGATCGAGGCGTCTATCTCGCCTGCCTCGGTGCGGAGGATCGTCCCGCCACGCCCGATACGCCGGTCAGCCTGAACATCGCAGTGCTCGATCCCGCCGAGCTCGCCCTGCAGCGAGGTGACGGCACCGCTCATGATCTCCAGGTCGTCCGGGTTCACGATCAGCACGATGCGCCGGCGATCGGCGACACGCCGCAGGGCGTTGCGCGCCACATCGACCACCCGCTCGTCCTGCAGCGCGATCACCCCGCCCAAGATCTGTTCGGCCAGCCGTAAGGCCAGCTCGGCCGCGTCGCGCTCCAGCGCCACGGTCATCTCGGCACGCAGCTGCTCGATTGACGCCAGTGCAGCGTTCAACGCGCCGACCGCTGAGGCAACTTCGGCTTGCGCCTGGCCAATGCCGGCGGCGCGTCCCTCGGCCAGGCCAGTCTCGCGCGCCTGCTCTTGGATCCGCTCGGCGCGTTCCCACGCGCCGGTCAGCAGATCGGCCGAGTTCCCGGCCAACCCGCTCGCGTCTTCGAGTTGCTGAAACGCGTACGCGTCAGAGGACATCGTCGGCCTCGCCGCGGGACAGCACGAGCGCGCCGGCCTCCTCGAGCTTGCGCACGATGGCGATGATCCGGCCCTGCGCCTCTTCGACGACGCGCTTGCGCTGCGGCGGCTGGTACTGCATTTCCTCGGCCAGCATCTGGGCGCCGCGCTCGGACATGTTGGTCAGGATCGCGTCCTTGACCTCCTCGCTGACGCCGCGCAGCGCCAGGGCCAGATCCTTCTGATCGGCCTCGCGCAGGACGAGCTGGATGCCGCGGTCGTCGAGCTTGCCGATGTCCTCGAACACGAACAGCAGGCTGCGTACCTCGTTGGCAAGCTCCTCGTCGGTCGCGGTCAACGAGTCGAGCACAGTGCGCTCGGTCGAGCGGTCCGCGCTGTTGAGGATGTCGGCTAGCGATTTGACGCCCCCGGCGATCGAATACTCCTGCTGGACGACCGTGGAGAGCTTCTGACGGATCACGTCCTCGACCTGCTTGACCACATCGGGACTTGTCTCGCCCATGCGGGCGATGCGCAGCGCAATATCGGCCTGGTCGGCCTCGGGCAGCTTGGCCAGGACCTGGGCTGACAACGAGGTGTGCAGGTTGGCGATCACGAGCGCCACGGTTTGCGGCGATTCGTTGTGCAGGAAGGTGACGATCTGCTCCGGCGGGGTGCGGCGCAGGAACTCGAACGGCCGCATCTCGATCACGGTGGCGAGACGGCCGATGATCTCGCTGGCGCGGACGCTCCCGAGAGCGCGCTCCAGCACCTCGCGCGCGTACTCGACGCCGCCGGCGGACAGCGAGTCGTAGGCCTGGACGGTGGCGACCATCTCCTCGAGCACGCTCTCGGTCGTGGCGGGTTCGAGACGCTGGAGCTTGGCCATCTCCAGCGACAGACCCTCGATCTCTTCGTCGCGCAGGTGCTTGAAGACGTCGGCGGCGTGGTCCTTGCCCAGCGACACGAGCAGGACTGCGGCCTTCTTGCGGCCCTTCAGCGAAGAGCGCACCGGCGACCCGCCGGGCTTGCGAGTTTCGAGCTCGGCCGGCATCGCCGCGGACTAGTCCTCTGCCATCCAGGCGCGGACCTGCTGAGCGACGCGATCGGGGTCGCGCTCGACGAGATCCTCGATCTGGCGTTTGGCCACGTTGACAGGGGCGCTCAGCTGCGCCACGCGCGTCGGCTGCTCGTCGGCGGACTCCAGTGCGGCCAGCGGTCGCGGCGACTCGAGCTCGCGCACCCAGGTCGGCTGCCCGCCGGCGAACGACTCGTGCTCGCGCCGGCGCAACAGGCGGCCGATGAAGCCCAGGAACAGGAGCGCTGCGAATGCGACAGCGCCGTACTTGGCATAGCCCATGATGCTCGATGGCTTTGCCGCGGGCTTGGGCGCCACCGGTGTGGCGAAGGCCACCTGGCCGAACGACAACAGATCTCCGCGCTTCGGCTGAAGCCCAACCGCGCTGGTCACGGCTGCCTTCAGGGCGGGGATTGCCGTGGCGGGAACCGACTTGTCGACCAGCACCGAGACGCTCTGACGGTTGACTTTTCCGGGAGCGATCACCGCGTGGGTGACCGTCTTGTTGACGCCGAACGTGGTGTCGGTCTGCTTGTGGTTGTACTTGGAGGTGCCGCCGGCCCCGGTGGCCGCGACACCCGGGATGTTGGCCGCGGTGCCGGCCGCGCCGCCCGCGGCGGCGCCGCCCCCGGTGAGCGACTCGGTGTTGTTCTGCTGCACGATCGGGACGCCCGGCCCGTGGTAGGTGAGCGTGTCCGAGCTGGCTTGGTTGGCGTCGACATCGGCGTTGACCTCAACCTGCGCCTTGCCGGGCCCGAGCGTCCGGGCCAGCATCGCGTTGACCTGAGCGGCCGCGGCGGAGTCATAGCGCGCCTCGGCTGCCTGCTTGGAGAGGAGCGCGTTGCCCGCGGCGCTGCCGTCTCCGGTCGGCCACAGCAGCTGGCCCGACGCGTCGGTGATAGTCACCTTGTCGGAGTGCAAGCCGGGCACGCTGGAGGACACGAGCTGCGCGATTCCCTTGACCGCCGCCGGATCGAGCGCGGTCGAGCCGGAGAGCAAGACAGCCGCGGTGGCGGGCTGCGTGTTGTCGGAGAACAATTGGTCCTGCGGATTAGGGAGCACCAGCTGCACCTGTGCGGCGCTCACGCCCTGAATGCTCTGAATCGTCCCGGCGAGCTGGCCCTCCAGCGCGCGCTGGTAGGTGATCTGCTGCTGGAAGTTGCTCGAGCCGAGCTGCTGCTTGTCGAACAGCGAGAACCCAGGCTGTTGGCTGCCGAGCAGGCCGGCCGTGGCCAGCGCCACGCGGGCCTGCGAGGTCTTGTCCGCCTGCACGGCCAGGGCCGTCCCGCCGTTCTGCAGCTGGTACGTGATGCCCTTGGTGTCGAGCGTGCTGGTGATCTTGCCGGTCTGCGCCGGGTCCAGACCGGTCAGCAACGTCGAGTAGCTCGGCTGGGAGGCCATCTGGAAGACGAAGTAGAGGAACAGCATCGCGGCCGCCGCGCTGGCGGCGATCACGGCCCAGCCGCGGGGCGAGAGCTTGGTGGCCATCTGTCGAACGGGCATGGCGGCTTACACCTGGGTCTGGAAGATCTGGGTCGCGGCTTCGTCGAGCTTCGTGCGCACCTGGCCGGCGAGCTGCATGGCCAGCGAGGCGTTCTCGACCGCGGTGACGGCCTGGGTCGGGTCGGTCAGCTGACCGGTGGCGAGGGACTGGGCGGCGCTCGTGGCGTTGGCCTGCGTCTGTTCGAGCGAGTTGATCGCGCTGCTCAGCGCGCCGCCGAAGCCGCCGCCCCCGCCCGCCGCCGGATCGACCGGGCCGCCCACGGAAGGGACCTTCCACTCGGCGCTGCCGAGCGGACCGATTGCGCCTGAGATCGGAGGGATCACTTGAGCAGATCCAGCGTCTTGGCGTACATCTGCTTGGCCGTCTGCATCGCGGTCACATCGGCCTCGTATGAGCGCGACTCCGAGATCAGGTCGACCATCTCGGTGACCGGATTTACGTTCGGCATGCTCACGTAACCCTGGGCGTTGGCATCCGGGTGCCCTGGGTCGTAGACGAGCTTGTCCGGCGTGGGATCGGCGACGATCCCGGCCACCTGGACCCCGCCCGGAGCGCCCGAGCCGGAGCCGACGGCGCCGGCCAAGGTCGCCCCGAAGCCGCCTCCGCCGACCTGCTGGAGGACGACCTCCTGGCGCTGGTAGGGCTGGCCGTTCGAGCCGCGCGTGGTCTGCGCGTTGGCCAGGTTCTCCGCCGTGACGTCCATCCGCAGGCGCTGAGCGGTGAGACCGCTGGCCGCGACGTTGATGGCGTCGAAGAAGCTCATGAGCGGCTGCCGATCGCGGTCTGGAAGATCTGCTCGCGGCTGGCCGCGATCTGCGTCAGCTCCTGGTAGAGCAGCCCGTTCTCGGCCACGTTGGCCGACTCCTTCTCGGCGTCGACGCCGTTGCCGTCGGCGCGCACGACCTGCTGGTCGGTGACGGGCTGGAAGCTCACCTCGTCAGGCGACTGGCCTGACTGCAGCGCGGAGTTCAGCGTGCTCTGGAAGTCGAGGTCCTGGCGCTGGTAGCCGGGCGTGTCGACGTTCGCGAGGTTGTTCGTCAGCAGCGTCTGCCGCTCGAGCGAGCCGCGCATGGCGGCTTCGAGGGCGATCTGAGTCGTGTCGAGGATGGACATGGCCTTGAAAAGTCCTTTGGTCCGCCCTCCGTGGGCTAACGACGACCAACTCCCTGTGGTCGTCCTGGTGATCGGCCCGGCCCGGTCGTTCTTGAACGCCGGGCCGGCTCCGAGTTGCGTCTTTGGCGCTCAGGCGAGCGTGAAGCGGCGAACCAGCTCTTCGAGCTGCTCGGCCGTGCGGGCGAGGTCGCTCGCCGAGGTCGCGACGCGCTCGGTCGAGGCGGTCGTCTCCTCGGTCGAGGCGCTCACCTGCTGCGAGGAGGCGCTCGACTGCTCGGCGACCGCCGCGACTTGCGTGATGCTCTCTTCCATGCTGCGGCCGGCGCTGGCGATCTGGTCGATCGCGCTGGCGATCTGATCGACGCGCCCGCCCATATCCTCGACGGCGTCGCTGATGCGCATGAAGGCATCCTTCGCGCGCTCGACGGTCTCGACGCCGCCCGCGGTCCGCTCCGAGCCGGTCTCGACCACGGTGACCGTGCGATCGGTCTCCCGCTGGATCTCCTGGATCAGCTCCGAGATCGTGGAGGCGGCGCTCTGTGACTCTTCGGCCAGCTTGCGTACCTCCTCGGCCACGACGGCGAAGCCGCGGCCCTGCTCGCCCACGCGGGCGGCTTCGATCGCGGCGTTCAGCGCGAGCAGGTTGGTCTGCTCGGCGATCCCGGTGATCGTGTCGACGATCCCGCCGATCTGCTGGCTCTTCTCGCCCAGGGCACGGATGGCGGTCGTGGTCTCCTCGCTGGAGTCACGCACGGCACGCATTGCCTCGGTGGCCTCCGTGACGGCGAGCGCGCCCTCCTGGGCGATCGCCCGGGCCTGCTCGGCGGCACCGCGGGTCTCCTCGGCGCCGTCGGCCGACGCCTTCGAAGCGGCCGCCACGTCGGCGGTCAGCTCGCGGGCCTCGGAGATCGAGCGGACCTGATCCTCGGCGCCCTCGGCGACCGAGCTGACGGCGTGAGCGATTTCGCCCACGGCGCGGCCGGCCTCCTCGGAGCTCTCGGCCATCTGCTGTGAAGCCGTGGCCAGCTCATCCGATGTGCGACCGATGTCATGCAGCATTTCGGCCACCTTGGTGCGAGTCGTGTTGTAGGCCTCGACGCCCGCCTGGGTCTTCGCGACCATCCCGTTGAAGCGCGTGGTGAGCTCGGCGACCTCGTCGTGGCCGCGGGTCTCAAGCTGCTTGGTCTGCGGCACGACCTCTTGGGTGAGATCACCGTTTGCGATGGCCTGGAGGCCGTGCGTCAACTCGGCCATGCAGTGCTCATCGAGGCTGCCGATGCCGGTGAGCACGCGGCGGATGCGACCGGTCAGGCTGCGAGCCAGGCCGAGCGTGATGAGCGTTGCGAACACCAACGCGACCAGCGCCAGCACCAGCATCAGCGTGCGAGCTTCGCTCGAGGCCGATGCGGCCGAATCGCTGTTGTCCTTGGAAACTGCGGAGGATGCCCCGGCGACCGCCTCCACCATGGCGTCGGCGGCGTCGTTGGCGGTGCCATTGGCCAGCTTCGTCCCCTCGGCGACGCGGCGGGCACGGGCGAGGGCGATCACCTGGGCGTCAAGTGTCTTGAACTGCGAGAACGCCGCATCAAGCTTCTTAAGCGCCGCACGCGAGTTGTCGCTCTGCGCGAACTTGTTCAGCGACGCCACCGTCGACTGGAACGTCGCGACGTCGTTGAGGTGGTCCGTCGCCCGCGCAGGGTCGAGCAGCGACCGGACCTCGGAACCCTGGAGGTCACGCGCGTTGCCGGTGGCGTTCGCGAGGACGTCGAGCTGACTGGCACCCGAGTGCACCTTGTCGCCGATCGAGCCGACGCTCGACCAGCCGATGACGAGCGCGAGGACGAAAATAGCGGACACCGCCGCAAAGGCGGCGATGAGCTGACGGCGAAGCGTGGCGGTGATGAATCGCATGGTTTCCGATCTTCCGTAAGAGGTCTGACCTGGTGATCGGAAGGCCCGTCGCTGGCTTGAGCCGAGCGGGTTACGCGCTCTCGGTCAGCCGCGGCGCCGAGCGCTTCGGCGGCCCGTAGCCGCGAACCACGCGGCGGCCGCGCTCCACGTCGCTGAGTGCCCGCAGTAGCGTCTCGCGCGCTCGCAGCAGCTCGATCGTGAGCCGCTGCTGCAGCAGCGCGGCACGCTCGAGCGGAGTGCGTGCCCCGGGCGGGGGCACGGCGGGAAGACTCGCCATCAACGCGGCGCGCTCTGCGCCATCCGTGGCCAATTCGTCGAAGCGACCGAGGCCGGCCAGCTCCAGTTCTTCCTCGATCAGCCGGGCGAGCTGCTCGTAGGCGGCGACGTCGTCGATCATCCCGCCGCGGCGGTGTTCCAGGCGGCCCTCAGCTCGCCCAGCAGCGCGCTGATCTGCTCGATCTTCCCCGGGTTGCGCTGGATCCGCGCCTCGTTGAGGTGCCGGTTGCAGAACAGGTAGATCGCTTGGAGGCGGGCCGCCACGTCGCCCTGGTCGAGGTCGAGCGTGTCGCGCAGGTGCGAGATGATCGCCTCGGCGCGTCGCAGCTTTACGTGCGCGGCCTGGACGTCGTCGCGCTGCATCGCCACCGAAGCCTGATAGAGGAACCGCCGGGCGCCGTCGTAGAGCATCACGACGAGCTGCTCGGGGGTGGCGGTGAGGATCGCGCTCTCGCGGTAAGCCGAGGGTGATGAGGCGAGTGGGGTGCTCATGGTCCTGACCCGGTGATCGGACGGCCGGCCGGGAGATTGAGGGGAGTAGCCCTACGGGAGCGAGGCGATCTGGCTGCTGAGCCAGCTGCTCTGCGCCTGGCTCTGCGAGAGCGCCGCCTCGAGCGAAGCGAACTGAGCCTGGAGCGCCGTCTGGCGGTTGGTCAGCATCGCGCCCAGGTTGTCGATCTGGCGCGAGATGTCGCTGATCTGCGAGGTCTCGCCCTGGATACGAGCATCCATCGAACCGCCGGGCCCGGCTTCGGCGTCGACCAGCGCGCCGAAGCGCTGCGAGAAGCTCTGGAGCATCTGCTGCACGCCGGTGGGGTTGCTGGCGATTGCCGCCGAGAGCTGGTCGGAGTTGATTGTCAGCTTGCCGTTGACGGCATCCTGTGAGAACGTCGCTGCGCCCGACGCGGCTCCCGTGCTGATGCCGATGTCGGCCAGGCTCGACGCGCCCGCAGGCAGGCCCGCGAACGGCGTGTAGATCGCCTGACGCATTGAGCTCAGCAGGTCGGTCAGACCGCTGTCGCCGAACAGCTTGCCCGAGGTGGGGTCGCCGCTGACCGGCTTCTGGCCCAGCT
Source organism: Solirubrobacteraceae bacterium (assembly GCA_045805545.1). Classification (GTDB taxonomy): domain Bacteria; phylum Actinomycetota; class Thermoleophilia; order Solirubrobacterales; family Solirubrobacteraceae; genus Palsa-465. Next base: position 34,804 of record JBJMLD010000196.1, read on the forward strand.
GTGTGTTGATCTGCGAGAGCACGGAGTTGTAGGAGTCGACGAACGACTTGACGGCGGCCTGGATGCCCGAGCTGCTCGGCGCCGGCGGGGTGACGGTGACCGTGGCCGGGCCACTCGTCGTGGTGACGCCGCTCAGTGTGAGCGTGACGCCGCCGATGGCGCCGGTGACAGTGTTGGTGCTCGAGGTCTTGCCGACACCGTCGATCGAGTAGGCCGCGTCCTGCCCGGCACGGGCCAGTCCGGCCTGCTCCGTCAGGGTGCCGCCTGCGTCGGCCACGGCGATGAAGCTCCCGCCGCCGGGCGGTGCGCCCGTGGCTCGATTCGACAGCACCACGGTGCTGCTGTCGATCGCCGCCGCATAAACCGTCTGGCTCGAGTCGGAGTTGATCGACTTGACGAAGTCCTGAATCGACTCGCCCGCCGTCACCGTCACGGGTTTGCCGTCGATCGTGAGCGAGTCGGCGCTACTGGGGCTGGCGTAGGTGAACGTGCGCTGGGCGGAGTTGGCCAACTTAGTTACGTCGACTTGGTAGCCGCCGACGCCGGCGCCGGTCGTCGTCGTGGCCGAAACGCGGGTGGGATCGCTGCTCGTCACGCTTTGCGTGTTGGCGAACAGCGCCGGTGAGCCCAGTGCGCCGGAGTTCAACGAAAGCGTCTGCAGACTGCCCTGGATGTTGGTCAGCTGTTGCTTTAGCGCGCGGAGCCCCTGCTGATGCGTGGTCAGGTCGGCGACCGGCTTGCGGTCGATCGCCATCAGCGCATTGATGATGGCGTTCGTGTCGAGGTTCGAGGCCAGCCCGGTGATCTGCAACAGGGACCCGGTGCCGGACACGCCGCTGCTGAGTAGCCCCTGGTTGGAACTGATTGGCTGGCTCGACATGGCTACCTAGTTGACGACACCGTCGGAGGCGATCTTGAGCGCCTGGCTCGGCGGCACCGTGAAGAGCAGGCGCCCATTGAGGTCGTGGACCTCGATTTCCACGTGGCCCGTGCGGCCATCGAGACGGAAGTGGAGCTGGTGCCCGCTCGCCTGCAACTTGTCGTAAGCATGGGAGGCCTGCGCCATCGCTGCGTGCACTTCGGGGGGTGGGGTCGGCTCGATGGTCTGCACCGTGACGGCCTCCTCGCCGGCAGCCACCCGCGCACTGGCTGTCCGCCGCGCACCGGCTGTACCGCTCGACGCCGCGACCGAGGTCGCTGGCGGGACGGATCCGATATCGAAGTTCATTGTGCGTTCCTCCTTGGAAAGCGGGGCGCCGATTTCTACCCGGCGCGAAGCAATTCGCTCCGGTGATCGAGCCGGCAAGGAGAAACTTGAGAGCGGACTGGACGTTCAGGCAGCGGCGGCAGACAGGACGTGAGTAGCGATCGGGTTGCCGGGCTCGAGCGCCAACGCCTCCGCGGCGAACGTCGCCGCGTCCTCGGCGAGCCCGTGCGCGGCGGCCACACGCGCCAAACCGACGAGGGCGCGAGCGTCGGAACGCTCGTTGCACACGGTCATCCATTCCTCGGCCGCCGAGGCGAGAAAGCCTCGATGCAGGTAGATCGTGGCCAGCAGCTCGCGCTGTTCGCGCTCGGGCAGCGACGAGCCGGCCAGCAGCGGCAGCAGCTTCTCGAAGACAACGAAATCCTGCACCCGGAGCAGCGCCTCGAGAATCACCCCGAGCAGCGGCACGGCCCCGAGCGGCAGCGGCGTCTCCGGCACTTGGCCGGCCGCCAGCGCGTGCCAGCCGCTGAACAGCTTGACCTCGTCCGCGGGCAGCCCGGCGTCGCGAGCGCGCGTGATCGCCGCGTTCGCGCCGGCAAGCTCGCCGCCCGCAATCAACCCGAACAGCTCGGTCCGGCAGGCGATCACGACCAGCGGGTCATCGGCGCCGAGCAGCGCTGCCTCGGCGGCGGCGTCGGTGTAGCGCTTCTGCGAGAGCAGTGCCTCGCCCAGCGCAACCCGGGCCTGGGAGCTGTGCGGCTGGCGCTCGAGCACGAGGCGGTACTGATGCTCAGCCGCCTCGGCCGCGCCGGCCTCGTACAGCGCCGTCCCCAGCATGAAGCGGACCGTCGGCGTCGTCTGCGCCACCCGCTGCTCGACGTCGGTGGCCACCGCATCGGGCTCGATCCCGCTGCGCAGAAGCGTCGCGGCGTAGGGAAGGACAGTGCCGAAGAAGCTGGGGTGCTCGCGCAGGCACCAGTCCAGGCGCTCGCGGGCGGACTCGAGCCGATCGTGGCGCAGGTCCAACTCAGCCAGGGCCAGGCGGGGGAGATACGTGCCGCTTCCGACCGTCGCCGTGTAGTGCGCCGGCGCGTCGCCCAGCTCGATGCATTGCTCGTAGTAGGCGATTGCGTCGCTCTCGCGGCCGAGCGCGACGGAGGCGTAGGCCTGCTCGAGCACGAGATCGGTGAAGCCAGGGAAATGGCGCAGACCTTCGTCCGCACGAGCGATGGCGTCCTGCGGGCGGCCGCATGTCCGCAACGTGCGGACCAGCCGGGAGATCAGAGTCGGCGTGAACTCGTAGGCGTGGCCATCACGATCGGCTTGGATCATCGCCCAGGCCCGCTCGAACTCGGCCAGCGCGGCCCGCCCGTCCTCGGCGGCGGCGTACTCCGAGCCGAGGTTGAAGTGCAGGAAAGGCGTCGGTGGGCTCTCGGCCTGCTGCGCCCGGAGCAGCTCGAGGTTGCGCTGTGACTTCTCCTTCGCGCTCCGCACGCTGCCGAGATAGCCGTAGTGCTCGATCCGAACGGTGGTCGCGGTGACGCGCTCGGGCGTGTACGTGGGCAGATGCTGCGCGATCTGCTCGTGCAGGCGGCCCTCGAAGCGGTACTCGGGACGGTTGCGGAACACGCGCAGGGCGTTGTGGGTGAGTGCCGTACCGTCACCCTCCTCGCCCGTGTAGTTCGTTTCGACCAGGTAGAACGCCTCGCGCCACGTCTGTCCGGTCAGCTGGCGCAGCCGCTGGGCGTCCTCGACCACGAGGACCTCGTCGGCATCCAGGTACATCACCCAGTCACCCGTGGCGGCCTCGAAGGAGGCATTGCGTGCGTCGGCGAACGAGCCGGTCCACTCACGCTCGATCACCTTGGCGCCGAAGCTGCGGGCGATCTCGATCGTCTTGTCGGTCGAGCCGGTGTCGACGATCACGATCTCATCGACCGCATCGCGGATCGCGGCCAGGCAGCGCGGCAGCATCTCCTCTTCGTCGCGGACGATCATGCACAGGCTGAGCGTGAGACCGGTGGCGGGACGGGCCCGGGCGGCGACGCGCTTGGCCTGGACGGCGAGCGGCGCGAGCGCCGCCTTGAGCGACTTCGAGCCCGGCTGGGCCGATTTGAGCGTCTTGGCCCGGCGCCTGCACTCGCCCAAGTTGCGCTTGACGTGCGGGGTTCCCGGGTCCAGACGGATCGAGGCGGAGAAGAGCGCCTTGGCCGCGTCGAGGCTCCACAGCTCGTAGAACGCGACGCCGACGTAGTTGAGGATCAGCGGCTCGCTCGGGGTGTTGGCCAGCGCGCCGGCCCCTGCCCGGGCAATCGAGAGGAACGTCCGGGCCGCGCGCTCGGCTGACGCCTGGCCGGCCGCACTCAGGCCAGCCTCCAGCAGCAGAATTCGGGCTTGGTAGCGGCGATTCGGATCCTCATGCTCGTCAGCGCGCGCGAACAGCTGCTCGTAGCCCGCGGTGTCGCCGGCGGCAAGCAGACGCGCCGCCTGGGCCGCGAGTTCGGGCGGCGCGGGCGGTCCGGTCGTAATGGATGAACCAGTAAGCCGAAGAGCCATCGAGGAACCTTTCCCCGCTGATGATCGGCAGGGGTTCCGCAGACCTGAGCGGGTGGCCCGGGTGGGCGGTGGCGGGGAGGTGGCTTCGCCGGCCGGACGGGCTGGCAGGCGGTCGCGCGGCTGAAAAAGGCGCATCGAGGGAGGGATGGGGTGTTTTGCGGGCTGATCCGGGGACGAAACGCCCATAACGCATGCGAGCGACGCGCTTTCCGGCCGCTGTCATGCGCTGTGGTCGAATGTCGCCCATAACGCATGCAAGCGGTGACGAAGGGCTTCGCTGACTTACGTTGTGGTGGTTCGGCCGCGCCGGACGGGATCCCGACAACCCGTGACCCACTCCGACTCACTCCCTCCTTGCCGCCGTTACGTGATCGACGGCAGCCTCACACGGAAGACCTACGACCGCGCCTGTGCGTCCAGCCGGTAAGCCCAGGCCAGCGCCTCGGCCACGGCCACCCACATCGCCGCCGGCACCTCCGCTCCGAGCTCGAGTGCAGCAAGCGCCTCGGCCAGCGCAGGGTCCGAGCGGATCGGCACGCCGGCCTCGCGCGCGGCGGCGAGGATGCGCTCGGCGACGAGCCCGCTGCCGGTGGCCGTGACCTCAGGCGCGCTCTGCCCCGGTTCGTAGTGCAGGGCGGCGGCGCGTCGGCGCCTCTCGGGTTGGGGCGGCTCAGGCATAGACGTCAAATGGCTCGCGCCGTGCGGTGAGCTTGAGGCTGATGTCGCGCTTGACGTTTTCCTGGAGCGCCTGACGGAGCTCGGTGGCGCCGGCCTGGGCCCGGCGGAACGGCTCGCCGGCGTCGAGGTTCACGCCGACGTGCAGCGTGCCGGCGCGCAGATCGAAGCGCAGATCGATCGGACCGAGGTGGGGCGCGGCGTAGCGGATCGAGAGCACGTCGCGCTCCTCGCCGGACGACGATCCGGACCGGTGCTCGCGCTCCAGCACTGCAAGCGCGCCGCCCCCAGGCAGCGGGATTGTGGCCGGGGGTGCGAGCGGTGGCGCGGTGGCTGACGTGTCGGCGGCCTGGTCGGCGAGTGACAGAACGACGCGATTGTCGGTCACCTCGCGCACGACCAGGCGGAGGTCCTGTCCGGCCCGCACATGGCGGGGCAGCTCAGCCTCGAACGCGGCGCCCGCGATGCTGAGCGTCCCGCGGCCGGCGCCGTCGGCGTTGACGACGCGAGCCATCAGCGCTCGCCCGGGCGCGATCCGCAGTTCCGGCGTGAGAACCGAGCGCAGCAGCAGGAGGTCGACGGCGAGCGGTTGCACCGAGCTTAAGAATCATGCAGGAAGGCCGAACAGAAGTGGTGATGGATTCCGGTCTCTACATCGCCGCCTCGGGAATGCTCGCCGAGCAGGTCCGCCAGGACCAGCTCGCCAACGACCTCGCCAACACCTCCACGCCTGGCTACAAGCCCGATACGGCGACCCAGCACAGCTTCGGCGCCCTGCTGTTGGAGAACACGTCCACGGGCCAGCCGGTCGGGACGCTCAACACCGGCGTGGCGATCGACAAGATCGTGACCGACATGGCGCCGGCCCCCCTGCGGCAGACCGATCAGCCGCTCGACTTTGCAATCGAAGGCGATGGGTTCTTCGGCGTGCAAACGCCCGGCGGTGTCCGCTACACGCGCGACGGCCAGTTCACGAGCTCGGCCGCCGGCCTGCTGACCGATTCCCAGGGCAATCAGGTTCTCGGCCAGGGCGGCGGCCCGATCAAGGTCAGCGCCAAGGGCACAGTCGATGCCAGCACGCTCGGCGTGTTCAAGCTGACGGCCCCGGTCAAGCAGGGTTACAACCTGTTCACCGGCGCCGCCGGCGGCAAGGCCACCGGCCTCGTCAAGGAGGGCTCGCTCGAGCAGTCGGGCGTCGATCCCGTGCACACGATGGTCGACATGATGGGCAGCCTGCGCGCCTACGAGGCCTCGCAGAAGGCGATCCAGTCGATCGACGAGACACTTCAGAAGTCGGCCAACCAGGTCGGCAACCTCGGGGGCGGCGGCTGATGCTCGACGGTCTCTACAGCGCCGCGACCGGAATGGCCGCCCAGCAGGAGCAGCTCGACGCGCTGGCCAACGACATGGCCAACATGTCGACGCCCGGCTACCAGGCCACCCGCGTCGGCTTCCACGATCTTCTTTACACGAGCGGCGGTCCGGCCGCCACCGGCTCGAACGTCGCCACCGGCGCCGGCGCCGCTTCCCAGATCATCGGGCGCAGCCAGACCGAGGGCGATCTGCAGACGACCGGCCAGCCGCTCGACGTCGCGATCATCGGTGAGGGGTACTTCGAGGTCCGCCGGCCCGACGGCACGATCGGGCTGACCCGCAATGGCTCGCTGCAGCTCGACGCTCAGGGCCAACTGACGACGGGCACCGGGATGCTGCTGCAGCCGCCGATCAAGGTGCCGGCCGGCACCAAGCCGGACGCCGTGACGATCGACCCGGACGGGACGGTCCACACGGGTGGCAACAAGGTCGGAAAGATCAGTCTTGTCACGGTGCCGGGTCCTGACCATTTGATCGCCGACGGCGACGGCGTGTTCAGCGCCACCGCGGCCAGCGGAGCGATCGGGGCCGCCACCGGGGCGACCCTGCACCAGGGCGCGCTCGAGGGCTCGAACGTTGATGTCTCCTCCGTGATGACGGGGATGATGGACGCCCAGCAGGGCTACTCCATGGCCAGCCGCGCGATCCAGTTCGAGGACCAGATGCTGCAGATCGCCAATCAGGTGAAGCGATGAGCTTCTCGACCCCGCCCGTCGACCAGGCTCTCCTGCCGGCCAGCGTGCGGAGCGCCGCACCAGCCCAGCAGAACGCCTACACGACCGCGCTCGCGTTCGAGCAGATGCTGGTCGAGCAGCTGAGCAAGGAGCTGGCGGCTACGGCGCAGCCGACCACGGATTCAACCGACGGCACGGATGCGAGCGCCGGCCTGATGGGCGGCGGCACCGATCCGGCCAGCAGCACCTACGCCCAGCTATTGCCGAGCGCGCTCAGCGCCGGCCTGATGTCCGCCGGCGGACTCGGTGTCGCGCAGCAGCTGTCCGGCGCGCTGCAGCCGAGCCAGGAGCCGAAGCAATGAGCACCGTAGTCGTCGCCGGCGAATACGACGCCGTCCTCACCGGCGATGTCATCGCCCACCTGGAGACGCAACTGCTCTCAGCCCGGCGCCTGCTTCAGATCGTGCTCAAGCAGGGCGAGGCGATCCGCGACCGCAATGTCCAGAGTGTCGTCGCCTTGTCGGGCATGCTTCAGGCCGAGATGCAGCGACGGGCCCTGCTCGAGGACGAGCGCTCCCGCCTGCTCGATCGCGCCGGCGCACGACTCGGCATCGCCGCGGGGTCGGTCACGCTGACGCTGCTCTCTAGCTTGATGAACGAGCCCGCCGGCAACCTGGCCCTCGAGCGCAGCCTGGAGCTCCGCGGCCTGCTGGCCGAGCTACAACGCGAGCATCAGTGCAACCGCGCCCTGATGCAGCAGGAACTCGCGTTCCTCGATCACCTGATGCGCCTGGCCGACGGCCGGGGCGACACGACTTACGACTCGGTGGGCGAGCGGCCCACAGCGACCCCAACGCTCGGCGCCCATCGCCGCACGCTCGACCTTCAGGCCTGATCAACCATGACCATCTCCTCAATGATGGGATTGCAGACCGCGCTCCGCGGCTTGTTGGCCGAGCAGGAGGCGATCAACACCACCGGCCACAACATCGCCAACGCGAACACGCCCGGTTATTCCCGCCAGACGGCTGACCTGACCGAGTCAGACGCGCTGACGATTCCCGCCTTCTCGAACGTCACCGGCGGCGGTGTCCAGCTCGGGACGGGCGTCGACATTGCCACGATCAGCCGAGTTCGCAACCTGTTCCTCGACGTTCAGTATCGGGCCCAGAACAGCGCAGTGGGCGACGCCTCGACGCGGGCCAGCATCCTCGACCAGGTGCAGACCGGACTGGCCGAGCCGTCCGATCACGGCCTCGGCAGCCAGCTCAACGCGTTCTGGAACTCCTGGAGCGACGTCGCCAACGCGCCGGGCAGTCAGGCCGCACGGCAGGCGCTGATCAACAACGCCAGCGCGTTGGCCACGACGTTCAACTCGCTCGACCAGCAACTGTCCACGATCGAGACACAAGCCTCGACTCAGTACACCGCGCTGACCGGCGCGACCGGCCAGGTCAAGAGCGACGCCTCGCAGATCGCCACGCTGAACCAGTCGATCAGCCAGTCACTGGCCGCCGGCCAGAACCCCAACGACCTGATGGACAAGCGCGACGCGCTGATCGACGACCTCTCCTCGCTGGCCAAGGTGTCGGTCACCGATCCCGGCAACGGTCTGCTCCAGATCAGCTTCGGCGATGCCGCCTCGCCGCTGGTCAACGGCACGAGCGTGAACTGGCCGCAGACGATGACCTCCGCCGCCGGCGGTCAGCTTGGAGCGCTCCTCAGCCTGTCGGGCTCCTCCGGGCAGCTCGCCACTTACAGAACGAGCCTCGACTCGATCGTGAATCAGCTCGTGACCGCAGTCAACGGCCTGCACACCGCGACGCCGTTCTTCAGCGGGAGCACCGCCGGGACGATCTCGGTCGCTGCCACCGCGGCGACGGTGCAGACGAGCGCGACGAGCAACCCAGGCGCCAACGACGTGGCGCTGGCCATCTCAGCGCTGCGTGGCGGCGCGGCCGACCAGTCCTACGCCGCGTTCGTGTCCACCGTGGGCAGCGACGTGCAGTCGGTCAACAGCACCCAACAGGTCTCGCAGGCCGTGCTGGCCTCGATCGACAATCAGCGCAAGAGCGTCTCGGGCGTCTCGCTCGACGAGGAGATGACCAATCTCGTCACGTTCCAGCGCGGCTATCAGGCCTCGGCGCGGATGCTGACGACGATCGACCAGATGCTCGACACGCTGATCAACCGCACCGGAACGGTGGGGCTGTAGCCATGCAGCGGATAACGACCTTGATGACCGCTCAGCGGACGATCGCCGATCTGACGCAGGCCTTCGACCGGATGAGCAGGACCCAGGGCGAGCTGGCCTCGGGTAAGCGGATCAACCAGCCGTCCGACGATCCCTACGGCGCCGGCCACGCAGTGCAGATCAGCGCCGACCTCGCGGGCCTTAACTCCTACAGCCGCAACGTCGAGGACGGCAAGTCGTGGACTTCGGCCAGCGACGGCGCCCTGATGAACATGAACAACATGGTGCAGCGCGCTCGCGAGCTGCTGGTCGAGGCAGGTAACGATTCGACCGGTCAGACCGGGCGCAGCGACATGGCGTCGGAGTTCGACCAGCTGATCGCCGGAATCAAGCAGGAGGCCAACACGAGCTACGCCGGCCAGTACGTGTTCGCTGGCACGCTCAACACCGGGCCTGCCTACCAGACCGGTGCAGTGGACACCTACCAGGGGAATTCCGGCGTGATCAACCGCCAAATCGGACCTGGCAGCGTAGTGCAGGTCAACACCGACATCTCGGGGCTCCTCGGCAATGGCCAGAGCGCCGCCGACGGCAAGCTGATCAACACACTGCGCGACATCGCCGACCACCTGCGCGGCGGCACGACGGCGGATGCCGACGCACTGCGCACCACCGACCTGAAGGCGTTGGACGGCAATCTCGGCACGCTCAGCCAGATGGAGGCCAACGTGGGCGCCACGACCAATCGGCTGGAGCTCGCCAGCGAGCGCATCCAGGACCTCCAGACGAGTCAGACCAAGCTCTTGTCGCTCACGCAGGACGCCGATTTCGCGCAGGCCGCGGTCGATTACTCGACCGAGCAGGCCTCCTACAGCGCCGCCTTGCGCGCAAGTGCGAATATCGTGCAGTCTTCGCTGCTCGACTTCCTACGCTAATTACCGGAGAGGACTCTGTGTCGCTGACGATCGACAGCTCGCGCTTCGGCCGAGTTGAGATCGACCCCAAGACGATCGTCGAGTTCCCCGACGGCCTGATCGGTCTCGGCGGCTCGCGATACGCGCTGCTCGCCTCCGATGCGGACAGCCCGTTCTTGTGGTTGCACTCCCTGGAGGACCCGGAGCTGGCCCTGCCGGTCACCGATCCGGGCCAGTTCTTCCCGGACTTCGGGGTCGAGCTGGACGACGAGGAAGCCGAGCGGCTTGGGCTCGACGACGTCACCACGGTGGCGATCTACGTCACTGTGCGCGCCGCCGAGGAGCTCGAGGCGTTCACGGCCAACCTGAAGGCGCCGATCCTGGTTTGGCAGGGTCGTGGCCACCAGGTGATCAACCAGGCGAGCGGCTGTTCGCTGCGGGCCCCGCTGTTCTCGTCCGCGCCGGCCGCCGACACCGCGTGAGCGGCCGATGCTGAGGATCACCCGCCGGGCCGGTGAGCGCGTGATGCTCGGCGACGATGTGATCGTCGAGATCATGGAGATCCGCGGCCAGACTGTCCGGCTCGGCATCGACGCTCCCCGCTCACTCCCCATCTACCGCGAAGAGATCTGGCTCGAGGTCAAGCGGGAGAACGAAGAGGCGGCGCGCGCCGTCGGCAAGACGCTGCCCGACGTCTCCGGGCGCCTGAAGCGCGACTAGCGCCCGCTCGCGACTGCTGTGGCGGTGGGTGTCCCTCCCTGGGGACTCGCGCCACCCCGCGTCCACGCGCCCACCCCTCGATATACGCGCCCGTCCCCAGGGAGGGCACCACCGCCACCCGCTAAGATTCCACGTGTAAATCCGATCATCCCGGTAGGACTTAGAAACACGTGCCTCAGATCATCGAAGTTTGCCCCGTAACCGAGCTCGCACCGGGCGAAATGCGCCTGGTCGAGTGGGAGGACCTCGAGATCGGCGTGTTCAACTGCTCAGGCACGGTTTACGCGATCGAGGACCGCTGCTCACACGACAATGGCCCCCTCGTCGAGGGGGAGCTCGATCAGGACGATTGCACGGTCGAGTGCCCGCGCCATGGGTCGCGCTTTGACCTGAAGACGGGCACGCCGATAACGCTGCCGGCGTACGTTCCGGTTGAGACGTTCCCGGTGATCATCGAGAACGAGACGATCAAGCTGGAGGTCGAATAAGGCATGGCTGTGACTGAGAACCAAGCACTCCGCGAGATCAACGCCGACTACACCGAGCGCTACGGCTTCCACGACGCCGAGAACTATCTCTATAAGGCTCCGAAAGGCATCAACAGCGAGATCGTCGAGACGATCTCCGACTTCAAGAGCGAGCCGCTGTGGATGCGCGAGTTCCGCCTCAAGGCGTTCGAGCACTTCGAGGCGCGGCCGATGCCCACGTGGGGCTCGCCGATGCTCGCGGAGGTCGACTTCGACGACATCCACTACTTCGTCCGCGCGTCGGACAAGTCCGAGCGCTCGTGGGACGACGTCCCCGAGGACGTCAAGCGGACGTTCGACCGCCTGGGCATCCCGGAGGCCGAGCGCAAGTTCCTCGCCGGCGTCGGCGCCCAGTACGAGTCCGAG